>NZ_WWJX01000690.1 GCF_009865215.1 Streptomyces sp. SID3343
GTGTGTCTGCGGCTCGCGGTGCCGACCGCGGCGGGGCGGTGGTCGCGCTTCGGGTTGCTGCCCGACGAGGCGCCGCGCGTGTGGCGGCTGCTCGCCGACGCCGGCGTGGTGGTGCGCGGGGTCCACTTGGGAGTGGGGACACTGGTTCGCGGCCCCGAGACGTACCGCGCCGCGATGCGGTTGTGGCGCCGGACGTTGCGAGCGTGGGCCGCCGCGTCGGCCGAGCCGTTCGTGCTGAACCTGGGCGGCGGGTTTCCGGCTCGCCGGGACACCGCCGAACCCAGGGCTCCGTGGCGAGAGTTCGCGTCGGGGGTCGCCGAGGAGTGTCGGTTGATCGCCCTGCCGCCCGAGGACGTGCGACTGGTGATCGAGCCCGGGCGCAGTCTCGTCGAGGAACACGGCGTGCTCGTTGCCCGGGTGGCCGTGCGCAAACGGCGCGCCGACGGCGCCGATCTCCTGGTGCTCGACGCCGGCACCAATCTCGCCCGTACGGTCAAGTCGCGTGCGCACCCGATCGAGTTCGTCGGGGCCGAGCCGCGGTCGGCCGGTGATGTGCCGCTCGCGACGGAGCCGTTCGACCTGTACGGCAACAACTGCTACGAAGAGGACGTCTTCGCCCGAGGGGTGCCCGGGCCCGCGTCGCTCGCGCCGGGAGACTTGGTCGTGGTGGGATGCGTGGGCGCCTACGACATGCCGTTCGCCCACGTGTGGGTCCGGCCGTCGCCCCCGATCCTCGCGCCGACCGACTCCGGCGGCCACGTCGTGGTTCGCGAGCGGGGGACGCGGATCCGGTGATCGGGCCACGCCCGGTCGGTCGGTGGGTGGCGACCGGCCGGGCGGGCCGCGATGCCCGGGTTCGCGGGTCACCGACCCTTGCCCCTCCCGTGCGCGGACGTGCGGTGATAGCGGATGTAGCGGCCCAGCACGGCGGCGTCGATCGTGGGCGGGTGCCAGCCGATCCGGCGGGCGAGATCCTCGGCGCGGGTGATCGAGAACCGCGAGGTGCCGTCGTGGAAGACCTCGTCCAACCCACCCCCGCGCGCCGATTCGTGCCCGTTCGGGTGCCCGGCGGCGACGTCGGGCGCCGGCAGCAGGGCGAGCGCGCCGGCGAGGGTGCGATCCTCGGGGTCGCCGCGCACGGTGTCGGCCAGCATCTTGTGGAAGGTCGCGTAGCCGACCGGTCGCAGCGCGAACGCGGCGCCGAACTCGCCGAGCAATGCGTCCAGTCGTACCGCTCGTGGGTGCAACAGGTGGAACCAGCCGCGCTCGTGGCGCGCGACGGCGGCGGTGACCAGCGTGCCGACGGCGTCCACCGGCGTGTAGTCCAGGGACAGGTCCACGTCCGCGGGCCGCGCCCCCACGCGCAGGCACGCCCGGATGAGCAGATCGGTGCGCGAGCCGAGGTTCGGCACGCCGGTGTCCGTCGCCGGCATCACCTCGCCGAGTCGGTGTACCGCCACCGGCAAGCCGCGTTGCGCGGCCTGGAGAACGAGGTGCTCGCCGACCCACTTCGAGCGCCCGTACCCGGTTGTCGCCGCGGTCGCGGCCGGCCACGGCGCCTCGGGCACCTGCGCCACGCCCTTGGGCGAGTCGGGCGTTTCGGCGCGAGCGGCGAGGGTGGAGACGAAGTGCAGTGCCTTGGGGCGGCCGAGAGTCGCGAAGCGCAAAACCTCCACGGTACCCAGGACGTTGGCCGGTCGATGGGCCGCGTAGCCGCGTACGAGATTGACCAGCGCGCCCGCGTGCACGATCGTGTCGACCCGCTCGGCGAGGTGGGCCGTGTGCGCCGGGGTGAGGCCGAGCCCGGGCGCGGACAGGTCACCGGCCACGGCCGTGACGCGTCGTGCGTACTCGGGGCGCCACAGTCGATAGTGCCGCAGCGTCGCCTCGACGCGTCGACGGGCGGCCTGCGCGTCCGGCGCGCGCACCAGGCAGTACGCCGAGACGTCGGGCAACCGCAAGACCTCTCGCAGCACGTGCGCACCGACGAACCCGGTCACGCCCGTGATCAACACGTGTCGCACGTGCGGCGGTTCCCCGGAGGGCCGGGGGACACGGATGTCCGGATCCAGGGCGAGGTCGGCGCCGACGTGGTCGCGAACGCCCACGTGCCCACCGGACGCGTCGGCGTGGCCGGCTGCCGACTTGGGCGCCGCGAGGAGGGTGGACGTGCCCAACCGCGCCAACTGCGCGGCCACGGTCGGGGCGGCGACCACGTCGCGCACCGAGAAGTTCGTGTGAAACCGGGCCGATACGGCGAGCGCGAGCCGCTGCGCGCTCAGCGAGTCGCCGCCGCTGTCGAAGAAGTCCCGGTCGGTGCGGGTGACGGGTTCGGGCAGTACGCGTGCCCACAACTCCAGCAGCGCGGGCAGTTCCCGCCCGGGCGCGGGGGCGCCACGAGAGCCGGCGGGGTCGGGTTCGTACCCGAGGCCGGTCGGCGGCCGAGTGAGCAGGCGGGCGAGGGCGCCGCGATCGGCTTTGCCGTTGCCGTTGACCGGCATCCGGTCGAGGACCAGGAAACGCTTGGGGACCAGCTCGGCGGGCAGCGCCGCGCGCGCGTGCCGGGTCAGTTCCGCGCTCGACGTGTCGCCGGCCACCGTGACGAAGGCCGCGAGATAGGTCGCGCCGCCGTGTTCGTGGGCGATCACCTTGACCTCGCGCACGCATGGATGCGCGGCGATCGCGTGCTCGACCTCGGCGGACTCCACGCGCACCCCGCCGATCTTGAACTGCTGGTCGCGCCGCCCGTCGAAGAACAGCACCCCGTCCGGGTCGTGGTGTCCCAGGTCGCCCGTGCGGTACATCCGCGGCCCGGGCAGTTCGGGAAACGGGTTGTCCACGAACGCCGCCTCGGTGCGCGCCGCGTCGTCGAGGTAGCCGGTGCCCAGACACGCGCCGCCGATGTGGATCTCGCCGATCTCGCCCGGTTCGACGGGCCGAGCGAGGTCGTCCAAAACGACGGCCCACGTGTTGTCGATGGGCCGACCGATGGGCAGCGGGATGCGCTCGTCCTCGCTGACGTCGTGGAACACGGACCCGATCGCGGCCTCGGTGGGACCGTACGTGTTGACGATCTCGACGCCGGGCAGCATCGCGCGAAAGCGCCGCACGGCACGCGCGTTGATCTCCTCGCCGCCGATCAACAACCGGCGCAGGCACGTGAGGGGCGCTATCAACTGCGGGTCGGAGTCGAGCAGTTCGACCAGGCCGTTGAAGATCGTGGGCACGAAGTCGGTCATCGTGACCCGGTGACGGGCGATCACCCGCACGGTGGAGGTCAGATCGAGCATGTGACCGGGCTCGGGGATCACGACGGTCCCACCGTGCGTGAGCGGCCACAGGAGTTGCCACAGCGACGAGTCGAACGTGTGTCGGCTGTTCTGGAGCACCCGGTGCGGGGAGCCGTCCACGAAGCGCCGGGTCATGTAGAGGAAGCGGTTGAGCAGACCCCGGTGCACGTTCAGGGCGCACTTGGGCACCCCCGTGGAGCCGGATGTGTAGAAGCCGTAGGCGAGGTCTTCCGGAGCGGGACGGGCGCCGCCGCGGTGGGTGTCCGCCGTGCCGAGCCGCTCGACGTCGACCACGAGCGTCGCGGGTCCGCCCGCGTCGGCCGACCACGTGGTCGGGTGTGCCCGGGTTTCGCCCGGCGCGGCGATCGACAGGACGACCCGGGGGGAGCACGCGCGCACCATGTCGCGCAGGCGCGGCGCCGGCCACCGCGCGTCCAGCGGGAGGAACGCCGCGCCCGCCGCCAGCACTCCGAGCATGGCCACCGGCAGCGCCGGGCCGTTGCGGGCGACCAGCGGTACCAGGTCACCCGACCCGACACCGAGATCGTGCAGGTCACGAGCCAGCGCGTTCGCGGCCCGCGTCACGCGCCGGTAGTCGAGGGCATGGCCGGCCCACTCGACCGCCGGCGCGTGCGGGGTGAGCGCCGCCCGGGCCTCGACGAGATCCACAACGGTATGGCCCGCCGGCGGCGCGACGACCCGACCGAGAAACCGTGCAACCTGTGTCTCACCCAACATGTGCATGTCGTCGAAGCCCCTGTCGCATCGTTTCGCAGGCCCGGGCGAGCGGTGGCCGCGGTGTTCGACCAGGCGAGGCCACGAACGCGCGACGCCGCGCATCGATCGGCGATTCCCACCGCCGCCACCGACGTGGGATCAGACCTCGGTCGCGACCCAGCTGATGTACCAGCCGTGGCTCACCGCGTAGTCCACGCTCAACGGCCGGCCGTCCTGCCAGCGCACGTAGATGCGAAAGCCCTTCGCGGAGGGCGTGTAGATGGTGTTGCCGCCGGTGGTCGTCCACATCGAGTCACGACCGCACAGATTCGCCGTGTACACCGGGGTCTCCGCGAAGTTTCCCGCGCTGGTGTCCACATCGATGTAGATCCCGGTGCCGTTGTCCTCTTCCACGTGCTGCTGCCAGTCCCCGACGGGAGTGTTTCCGGCGATAAACCTCGGATTGGTCACGTCGATCCTTTCGACGAGCGAAAGACGCACACCGGACCGGCGGCGTCCGGTGTCGAGTCTCAGCGATCGGTTCCGGAGATCACAAGGCGCCGAAGTCAATCTTCGTAGAAATAAGTTGAATGATCTCCTCCGATATAAGACCCCCGAAACGGAAAAGATCCTTCCTGTGCCACCGGGGGCGTCGGGCGTCGGACCGGCGGTTTTTCGGATTTCCGGAGGAGCCTTGACAGTGCGCCTGCGCGGTGTGAAGCATGACTAGCGGCCGATTGCCCGAATCGGGCCGTTCGATCGGCCGCCGCCGATAATCGCGTTTTCCATATTCGATGTCATCCGACCGGACATCGATTCGATTATCTTCCCCTGTCTGTGAGGTGTGCCCGCCCGTGGATCAGACGCGCATGCGTACCGAGGGATACGAATTCGCTGCCCCGGATTCCTGGGACCGATTCGCCGACGTCGTGGCCCTGGCCTACGGCGGTTACGACGCCGCCCCCGCGTATCGGACGGTCGTCGCCGAGGTGTTCGAGCCCAAACGTTCGCTGCTCGCGCACCGCGACGGACGCACGTGCGCCACTCTCGCGCTGTACTCGCTCGACATGGGCGTGCCGGGCGGCCGTCGCCCGATCGCCGGCATCGGCTATGTCAGCGTGGACCCCACGCACCGGCGCCGCGGCCTGATGCGCGGCCTGATCCTGCGCACCCTCGCCGGTCTGTACGAACGCGGCGAAGAGCCGGTGGCCGCACTGCACACCACCGAACCGGGGATCTACGGCCGTTTCGGATTCGGCGGTGCCACCCGCGCCGTCCACCTGGAAATCCCGCGCCACGCGAGGGAAATGACACCTTCGCACGCCGAACCCCCGCTCCCGGTCCGGGTGGCGGACCCCGCGGACTGCGTCGCGCACATCGCCCGCATCCACGAAGGCGCCCCGGAGCGACGCCCCGGCACCTTCCACCGCGACGACGCGTGGACCCGCCGAGCCCTGACGGACCTGCCCGAACGCCGCGGCGGCGCCGGCCGCCTGCTGTGCATGCTGGCCGAGGACCCCGGCGAGGGCGGCCTGCCGCGCGGATACGCGCTGTACGCGTTGACCGCTCGCTGGGTCGACTCCTACCCGCGCTACGACGTGCACGTGCGCGAGCTGTTCGCCGAGGACTCCTTGGCGTACGCGAGCCTGTGGCGCGCGCTGCTCGACATCGACCTCGCCGGAACGGTGATCGCCGACCGACCCGTCGACGACCCGATCCTGGCCCTGCTGGCCGATCCGCGCAGCGCGGTGCCCGTCGTGCGCGACCAGCTCTACACCCGCCTGGTGGATCTCGAACGCGCTTTGCCGCAGCGCGCATACGCGGCCGAGATCGACGTGGTGATCGACGTCGCGGACGCGGACTGCCCGTGGAACCAGGGGCGTTGGCGCCTGCACACGGGTGCCGACGGCGCCGCGTGCGCGCGTACGGGCGCGGCGGCGGATCTGTCGCTGTCGGCCCGCGAGTTGGGCGCGGTGTATCTGGGCGGCACGTCCCTCGCGCAACTGGCCGCGGCCGGTCGGGTGATCGAACACCGCGCCGGCGCGGTGCGGGCGGCCACGCGGGCGTTCCACCACGATCCCGCGCCGTTTTGCCCGACGGTCTTTTGACCCGGCAACGCGGCGGCCACATAGACGACGTGAGGAGGCGCTCGCATGCCCGGTCCCGGGTACGCGTGGTTCGGTGACGACGAACGCCGCAACATCGCGGAGGTTCTCGACGCCTGGCAGAGCACGATCTCGGTCCATTCCCAACCGGTGTCCGACGACTCGCAGTGCCGCCGCCTCGAACGCGAGGCCGCCGACCTGCTCACGGCCACCCACTGCCTGTCGCTCAACAGCGGCACCTCGGCCCTGCTCGCCGCGCTCGCCGCGCTCGGCATCGGCCCCGGCGACGAGGTGATCGTGCCGGGATACATGTACGTGGCCTGCCTGGCCGCCGTCGCCTACAGCGGCGCGACTCCCGTACTCGCAGACATCGACGAATCGCTCACCCTGGACCCCGAGGACGTGCGGGCCCGGATCACCCCGCGCACCCGCGCGATCATGGCCGTGCACATGCTCGGGGCGGCGTGCGACATGGACGCCCTCACGCGCATCGCGCGAGAGCACGATCTCCTGCTGATCGAGGACGCGGCGCAGGCGTGCGGCGGCGAGTACCGCGGCCGCCGCCTGGGCACCCTCGGCGACGTCGGGGTCTTCTCGCTCAACGTGTTCAAGGTCGTCACCGGCGGCGACGGCGGCCTGCTCCTGACCGACGACCCGCACACGTTCCAACGCGCGTACTCCTTCCACGACCACGGCTGGTTCCCCTACCGACGCCAGGACGGCCCCGGCGATGTACTGCTGGGCCTGAACCTGCGCATGACCGAGTTCACCGCGGCGGTCAGCCGCGCCCAACTCGGGCGCCTGGACGCCGTCCTGGCACACACCCGAGCGCTCGGGAAGGAACTGACCGACGCGATCGGCACGCGTGACGGACTCGCCCGGCGGACCCTGCACGACGCCGACGGAGACTGCTCGACCGTCGCGGTCTACCTCTTCGACGACCGCGAGGCCGCCGACCAGGTCGCCGCCGGCCTGGGGTCGAAGACCCTGCTGCACTCGCCCAAGCACCACTACGGGGGCCTGCCCGAACTACGTGCCCTCGCCGACCCGCGACACCCGTCCTGCCCCTTTCGGCCGGTCGAGTCGCCCGAGCGCGGCCACACGTATCGCCCCGGCGCGCTGACGCGCACCGACGACGTGCTCGCCAGATCGGTGGCCCTGACGGTCGGGCTCACCGACACCTATCTCGGCGCCGACTTCGGGATCGACGTCTTCAGCCGCCCGCACGACATCGCCGCTGCCGCCGACAAGTTCCGAGCGACGGTCGACGCGGTCCTGGGCTGAGCCAACGGAGCGGAGTACGCATCGTGTCGCAACGAAAGCCGGGGGCGCCCACGCCGCCGCGCATACCGCTGATCAGCGTCGTGGTGCCGTGTTACAACGAGGAAGAGGTGATCGCGCAGACGCATCGCCGGATCTCGAAGGTGATGGCGAGCCTGGAGGCCGCCGAGCACGAGATCGTCTTCGTCGACGACGGCAGCCGCGACCGCACATGGGACATCCTCACGAGCGTCGCCCGCGCGGATGCGCGCGTGCGCCTGGTCCGGCTCACCCGCAACTTCGGCCAACAACCGGGCATCATGGCCGGCCTGAGCGAGGCGCGCGGCGACGCGGTGGTCACCATCGACGCCGACCTGCAGGACCCGCCCGAACTCATCCCCGCGATGGTGGAGCGCTGGGCCCAGGGCTGGCCCGTCGTCTCGGGCCGGCGCTCCGAACGCCCCGGCGACTCCCGGTTCAAGGCCGGCACCGCGTACGCCTTCTACCGGGTGCTCGAATTCTTGGCCGATCACCCCGTCGCGGTGGACACGGGCGACTTTCGCCTGCTCGACCGGGCCGTCGTGGAGACCCTGACCCGGCTGCCGGGCGACACGGGCTTCATCCGCGGCCTCGTCGGATGGGCGGGCTACGACGAGACCAGCGTCGAATACGCTCGCGAACCACGCTCGGCCGGCCGGTCGAAGTACACGCTGCGCAAGATGGTGGCCCTGTCCCATCGGGGCCTGATGACGTGCAGCGCCGCCCCCGCGCGGCTGCCCGTCGCCGTCGGTGTCGGGTGGCTCGGCGCAACCGCGCTCGCCAGTGTGCTGCGCCGACGGCCGATGCCCGCCGCCGCCTGGACGTTCGGGTGTGAGGCAGTGCTCCTGGGCGTGCTGGGCGAGTACCTGCTCGTGGTCCACCACGAGGCGCGCGGCCGACCGGCGTACGTCGTCGGCGCGCGCGTGTCGCAACGCGCCGTCAAGCCGGTCGCCGTGCTCGCCAACCCCGAAGGGCAGGTGTCGTGACGGCGCGCGGCCCCGGCCGATTCGACGTCGTGGTGGTGGGAGCCGGTTTCACCGGACTCGCCGCCGCGCACGAACTGGGCCTCGCGGGCCTGAAGACCCTCGTGATCGAGGCCGAGGACCGCATCGGCGGCCTGGCCGGCACGTTCGACGTCGCGGGCGGCAGCCTCGAACGCTTCTACCACCACTGGTTCGAATCCGACCACGACATCTTCGGGCTGCTCGCCGAACTCGGCAGCGCACACCTGATCGAACGCCACCCGGCCCGCACGGGTTTCTACCACGCGAACACCATCCACCGACTGTCGAGCCCACTCGACGTGTTGCGCTTCACGCCGCTTCCGCCGGCGGACCGCGTGCGCCTGGGGCTGATGGCCGTACGCGCCGCGCGCGTGCGGCACTGGCGCCAATTGGAGTCGCTCACCGCCGAGGAATGGCTCGTGGGCATCGGCGGCCGGCGCGTCTACGAAAGCGTGTGGCAGCCGCTCCTGGAAGGCAAGTTCGGCGCGTACGCCTCCCAGGTGGGCGCGACGTGGATGTGGACGAAGCTGCACCTGCGCGGCGGCAGCCGGGGCAGGTCCGGCCGCGAGGTGCTGCACTACCTGCGCGGCGGCTGCGGCGCCCTGTTCGACGTCTGGCGACCTCGACTGTGCCAACTCGGCGTCGATCTGCGCCTGCGCAGCCCGGTCGGCGCCGTGGAGGTCGACCACACCGGGGTCACCGGCGTGCGCGTGGGCGACGAGGTACTCGCCACCCGACGCGTCCTGGTGACCACCGCGCCCAGCCTGCTCGCCGACATGCTCGCCGGTCAGGACGACGCCCACCTCGCGGTGCCCGCGGTGCGCCGGCGACTGGGCACCATCCCCTACCTCGCCAACATCTGCCTGGTCCTGGAGAATTCGCACGCGCTCTCGGACACCTACTGGCTCAACGTCGACGACCCCACGTTTCCCTACGTGGGCGTGATCGAGCACACCAACTTCGACGACCCGGGACGTTACGGCGGTCGGCACATCGTCTACCTGTCCAAATACCTGCCCGCCGACGCGGAGCTGTATCGGATGAGCGACGAAGAGGTGCTCGCCTACAGCCTGCCGCACCTGCGACGGATGTTCCCGCGATTTCGCGACGCGTGGATACACGACTATCACGTGTGGCGCGCCGACCACGCGCAACCGGTGATCACCGCGAACTACTCGCGCGTCGTGCCGGAGGTGGAATGCGAGATCCCCGGCCTGTACATGGCCGGCATGGCCCAGGTCTTCCCCGAGGACCGGGGCACCAACTACGCGGTGAGGCAGGGCAGAAACGCGGGCCGGCTCATCGCCGACCGCACCCGCGCCCGCCGGCGCGCCGGCCTGGCCGGCGTACGAATGGGAGGCCACACGTGAGCGAACTGCTCGATGCGCGAGCGTGCGA
The DNA here is from genome assembly GCF_009865215.1 of Streptomyces sp. SID3343. Classification (GTDB taxonomy): domain Bacteria; phylum Actinomycetota; class Actinomycetes; order Streptomycetales; family Streptomycetaceae; genus Embleya. Next base: position 9,814 of record NZ_WWJX01000690.1, read on the forward strand.
GCGGTTGTCGATCGACGAGGTCCACGACCTGTATCGCCGCCATGTCAGCCGCGGCCAGGTGTCGCTCCTGGGCGCCTTCGGCTTCGGCCGCGACCTCGTCGATCACGCCGAGGGCGCCTGGATCACGTTGCGCGACGGGCGCCGCGTACTGGACTTCACCGGCGGCGTGGGCGTGTTGAACCACGGCCACAACCATCCGCGCATCCTGGCCGCACGCGAGCGCTTCGCCCGGCGCCGGACCATGGAGGTGCACAAGAACTTCCTCTCCCCCTACGTGGCCGCGCTCGCGCACAACCTCGCGGTCCTGCTGCCGGGCGACCTCGACATCGCCTACTTCCCCAGCTCCGGCGCCGAAGCCGTCGAGGGCGCGGTGAAGTTGGCCTACAAGTACCACCGCGGCCGGCGCGGCACGATCCTGCACACCGACATCTCCTTCCACGGCAAGCTCCTGGGCGCGGGCAGTCTGACCGCGTCCCCCGAGGTCCACTTCCCGTATCCCCGGCTGCCCGGTACCGACCGTTTCCGTTTCGACGACCTCGACTCGTTCGAACTCGCCCTGGACCGCCACCGCACGCGCGACGGCAGCGATGTGTACGCGGTGGTCCTCGAACCGTTCAGCGCCTCCGCCGTGCGCGAGTGCTCCGAGGAGTTCCTGCGCGCGATGCGCCGTCGCTGCGACGAACTCGACATCGTGCTGGTCTTCGACGAGGTGTTCACCGGGTGGGGCCGCACCGGGACGCTGTTCCACTTCATGCGCCATCCGGGTCTGATCCCCGACGTGGTCACGATGTCCAAATCCTTCGGCGGCGGCAAGGCGTCGATCTCCGGCTACGTCGCCCGCGAACCGCTCTTTCGCCGGGCATACGACAACCTGGCCGACGCGACGCTGCACAGCACCACCTACCACGGCTTCGGCGAGGAGACCGTCACCGCGCTCGAAGCCGTCGCGATCGCGGTCGAGGACGACTACCCCGCGCGTGCCCGCCACATCGGCGAGCGGCTCGGACAGGGCCTGGCCAAACTCGCCGAAACGCACGCCACGCTCGTCGCCTCCACCTTCGGACGCGGCGCGCTGCACGGGGTGTTCCTCGACGCCACGCCGACCCGCCTGGACAAGGTGGTGCGCCTGCTCCCCGCATCCTTCGCGCGCGACCCGCAACTGCGCGCCAAACTCGTCACCGGAGCCGTGGTCGCCGCGCTGTACCGCGACCACGACATCCTCACCTACTTCGGCTCCAACCACGGGCTGCCGCTGATCGCCGCGCCGCCCCTGATCGTCGAGGACCGCGAGATCGACCTGTTCCTCGCGGCCCTGGACAGTGTGCTCGACAAGGGCCTCATGCGGCTGGTGGCCGCGTTCGTCAAGGAACGGGCGAGCGCGTGAGCAACCTCGCGCGGGCCACGCGG
>NZ_WWJX01000691.1 GCF_009865215.1 Streptomyces sp. SID3343
CGGGGCCGGACCACGCCACCCCGGCGCCGTAATCCCGCAGCCCAAAACGCAAACGCAACGGGCGGTGCGGGTGGGAACACCTCCCAACCCAACCAAACCGCAACCGCAGCACACGCGCCCCGACCCAGCACCGGCAACGGCACCGGCCGCCCAAAAAGCCACCACGCGCGCAATCGCCAAAAACGCGGCCACGAGCTCAGCCCGCGCGGCCCTCGCCGGCCGTGGTGTCCACTGCCACGTCCCCAGGATCCAGCGGCGGCCCCGCGACGTCACAACCCGTTCGACCACACGGAACGGCCGGGGCCGTGCCCTCCTCGGCGGCGAACGCGGTCGACGGGATCGTGAACCAGGCCACCGCCGTACCCACCAGCATCAGCCCCGCGCAGATCCACAGCGCCCGGTGGAACCCCGTATCCACCGCCCCCGGATCGCGGTAGCCGTCCCCGGACAATCCCACCAGCGCCGGCAACCCGGCCACCGTCAGGAGCCCCGCCGCCCGCGCGGCCGCGTTGTTGACGCCGCTGGCGATGCCGGCCCGGGTGACATCGACCGACGCCAACACCGTCGCCGTCAGCGGCGCGACCAACGATGCGAGGCCGAGGCCGAACACCAGCACCCCGGGCAACACGTGCGTCACATAGGCCGACCCCGGCCCGACCCGCAGCAGCAACAGCAGGCCGCTCGCGCACACCACCGGCCCGATCGACAGCTGCCAGCGAGGGCCGATCCGGCGGGCGAGATCCCCCGAGCGGGCCGAAAGCAGCAGCATCACGATCGTCACCGGCACCAGCGAAAGCCCCGCTTTTTGCGCCGAGTAGCCCGCCACGGTCTGCAGTTCGAGCACGAACAGCAGCATGAACGCGCCCAGCGCGCCGTACACGAACAGCGTCACCACGTTGACGGAGGAGAAAAGCCGGACCCGGAAGATGTCGAGGGGCAGCATCGGCTCCCGCGTACGCCGCTCGATCGCGACGAATCCGATACCGGCCGCCACCCCGACCGCGCCCGCGATACCCGCGGCGACCGGGTTGGCCTCCACCTCGACCAGTGCCCATGTGATGCCCGCCAGCGCCAGCGCCGCCAGCGCCGCGCCGCTCACGTCGAAGCGGCCGCGCGGCTGGGGGTCGAACGTCTCCGGCACGGTGCGCAGCGCGACCACGACCGTCACCACCGCGAGCGGCAGGTTGATCAGGAACACCCACCGCCAACTGACCGCGTCCACGAGCCAGCCCCCGAGGAAGGGGCCGAGCGCGCTCGCGACGCCGCCGAGGCCCGACCACGCCCCCACCGCCCGCGCTCGGTCGTCGGGATGGAACGACGCCTGGATGATCGCCAGCGACCCGGGTGTGAGCAACGCACCGCCGACCCCCTGGAGCGCCCGCGCGGCGATCAACACCTCGACGTTGGGAGCCACCCCGCACAGCAACGACGCCAGCGCGAACCACACGACACCGATCACGAACACGCGCCGTCGGCCGTAGCGGTCCCCGAGCGCACCCCCGAGCAGGATCAGCCCGGCAAGGGTGAGCGTGTACGCGTTGACCGTCCACTGCAGCGAGGCGAGCGACGTGTCGAAGCTCTTCCCGATGGTCGGCAGCGCGACGTTGACGACGGTCGAATCGAGCATGGCCATACCGGATCCGAGGACCGTGGCCACCAGAATCCACCGCCCGGCCCCGGTCCCGGCGCGGATACCCCCGGCGGAACCGGAGGGGCCGGCAGGACCGCCGGGACCGGCGGAAGAAGAGACGGGCATTGCAGCATCATGCCCGCGCAGTCGTCACCACACTCGGAAGCGCCCGGAAGCCTGTGAAGCACGACAGATCGACCCGTGGCCGACGGCGTCGAGGGCCGCGAGTTCGGGCCGGCCCGTCACCGCCCGCGTGATCGCTCCTGCTGCGCGACGCAACGCGCTGTCCGAGGCCTAACGCGCTGTCCGAGGCGCCGGGATCCGCCGCGGCAATCCGGCCCCGGGCCTTTGCCCCGGCCCCGGCAACACCGCAAGCGCGAAGACCAACAGGAGCAACGCCACCACCGCGTCCAACCAGTAGTGGTTCGCGGTCACGACCACCACCAACAGCGTGATCGCCGGATGCAGCCAGACCGCCCAACTCGCGATCCGCCGACTCGGTCCCGTCGCCGTGCGCCAGACCACGGCCATGCCCAGGGCGACCACCACCGCCCAGCCCACATGCAGCGACGGCATCGCCGCGAACTGGTTGGCGATCTTGGCGCCCGCGCCCGCGTACGGCGAGTCTCCCGAGTCCTTGCCCGTGTCCGTGAAGCCCGGCATCATCCGCGGCGGTGCGAGTGGTACGAGCATATGGATGATCAGGGCGATACCGGTCATCACGGCAAGGATGTTGCGCACCCAGCGGTAGTGATCGCGATGGCGTATCCACAGCCACAGCAGGAACGCGACGGTGGCCGGGAAGTGCACGTACGCGTAGTACTTGTTGCACATCAGCACTGCCGTATGCGACTGCATGAACCATTCCTGGAAGGCCGCCTCGTCGGGCAGCCTCAGGTCCTTTTGCATGGTCAGCAGTTGCTTGGCGTTCGCGTAGGCCGCCGACGTCTCGCCCGAGACCAGACCGCGCCCCAGCTTGTACACGCCGAACAGCAACGCCACGAGCAGCAGTTCGCGGCCGGCGTCCTTGAGCGTGCGCTTCCGTTGCAGCTTGGCCGCCTCGGCGTCGGTCGCGGCACCCGACGTGCCGCCGCCCGAGGCGGACCCGGACGCGGGAGCGGACGCAGAGCCGGACGGGCCGACGGAAGCGGCCGAACCTGAAGAACCGGAGGAACCGCCGGAGGGCTCGGAGGAACCGGAAGCACCCGAGGAGGAGGTGGGCGTGGAGGAGGCGGAGGAGGGGGCGGAAGAACCGGGAGGTCCCGACCGCCTCCCGCCGTTTCCGACCCCGGGGGCGGGATCCTCCGTGATCTTGCCCTTCACCACGTCCCCCAAGCTGTCGGTTGTGCCGGCTGTGCCATCGGTCTCTTCGGTCGCCGCCCGGCTGGTGAACCGGTCCCGGACCACAGGGAAACCCCGAGCAAACGGCGGTACGGCGGCAACGCTCCAGCCAGGGTAGACGGATCAGGTTAGACCGCTCCTCCCCCTGAAGTATCAATCGGGCCCCACTCATGCGAGGGAGAGAACGCTCCCGCTCTCCTCGGAACGCGGTACGAGACCGCGCCCCGATACCCCCTCCCACGTGCCCGGGCCAAGGGCCCGCCGCCGCCTTCCGACGAGCCCGCTGCCCCACCCTCGACCCAACGAACCCTCGCCAACCGGCACACGTCGCCCCCGCCGATACGTACGCTGCTCGTATGACCGACCCGACGGGGGAAAAAAGGCTCGTGCTCGTGGTCGAGGACGAGCCCATGATCGCCGACGCGGTGGCCGCGCGGTTGCGGGCCGAGGGTTTCGGGGCGATCACCGCGCCCGACGGGCCCTCGGCGCTGGCCTCGGCCGCGATCACCCGGCCCGACATCGTCGTGCTCGACGTGATGTTGCCCGGCCTCGACGGCCTGGAGGTGTGCCGCAGGCTCCAGGCACTGCATCCGGGCCTGCCGGTGATCATGCTCACCGCCCGCGACGACGAGACCGACCTCCTGGTCGGCCTGGCCGTCGGCGCCGACGACTACATGACCAAACCGTTCTCGATGCGCGAGCTGGTCGCGCGCGTGCACGTGCTGCTTCGTCGAATGGAGCGGGCCGAGGCCGCCGCGCGTGCCGGGGCGCCCGAGGCCGCGCTGCACCTGGGGTCGTTGCGGATAGACCGCACCCAGCGGCGTGTTCAGCTCGGGGCGGCCGAAGTACACCTGACGCCGACCGAGTTCGACCTGCTCGTGTGTCTCGCGTCGCGACCGCGCGCCGTGCTCTCGCGCGAGCAGTTGCTCGCCGAGGTGTGGGACTGGGTCGACGCGTCCGGAACTCGCACCGTGGACAGCCACGTCAAGGCGCTGCGCCGCAAGCTCGGCGCCGAGTGGATCCGTACCGTGCACGGCGTGGGCTACGCGCTGGAGGCACCGTCCTGAACCTTGCCCGCCCCCGGCCGAGGAAGGCCGGCGGCTCTCCTCGGACGAGCTTTCGTCGGGGCAACCTGCGCCCGCTCGATCGCCTGCGTTCGATCAAGGCCAAGCTCGGCGTGCTCGTGATCGCGTCCGTGTTCGTGTCGACGCTGCTGATCATCCTGGGGCTGCGGGCCGAGGTCAGGTTCCGCTACATGCTCGTGTTCACCTCCCTCGCGTGCCTGGCCGTGACCCTGGTGCTCGCGCACGGGATGACCTCGCCGCTGCGCGAGATGACCGCCGCCGCGCGGGCGATGGCGCGCGGCGACTACTCGCGCCGGGTCCGGGCCACCTCCCGCGACGAGGTGGGCCAACTCGCGACCGCGTTCAACCGGATGGCCGCCGACCTGGAAGCGGTCGACCGACATCGCCGCGAACTGGTCGCCAACGTCTCGCACGAGCTGCGCACGCCCATCTCCGCGCTGCACGCGGTGCTGGAGAACATGGTCGACGGCGTACAAAAGCCCGATCCCGACACGCTGGGCCTGGCCCTCACCCAGACCGCGCGACTCGGCCGGCTCGTGTCACAACTTCTCGACCTTTCCCGGCTCGATTCGGGGGCCGTTCCCCTTCACGCCCGGGAGTTCGCCGTACAGCCGTTCCTGTCGGCGCTCGCGACCGAGACCGGCGCTGCGGCGCTGGGAAGCGACGTACGGTTTCGAGTGGACGTGAGCCCGCCGGAGCTGACCGCGCTCGCCGATCCCGAGCGGCTGCATCAGGTTGTGACAAATCTGGTGGCCAACGCGTGCAGGCACAGCCCTTCCGGTGGCACGGTGAGTCTGTACGCACGACGCGACGAGGGCCCTGGCAGCCTTCGCCTCGAAGTGCAGGACGAGGGGCCGGGCATTCCGCACGGTGAGCGTGGTCGGGTGTTCGAGCGGTTCACCCGCGGCGGCGAGAGTTCCAGCGCCGACGGTGGTACCGGTCTCGGGCTCGCCATCGCCCGCTGGGCCGTTGATCTGCATGGAGGTGATATCTCGGTAGCCGAGTCGAGCCATGGATGCCGCATCCGAGTGCTGCTGCCTGGTGACTCTGCGTGATTTCGTTACTTTCCACTACTACGCGACTACTACATAACTACTGCTCACATACTGCTCAACGACTGCACGGGACGATCCCGACATGACGTTCCGTGACCAACAATACGGCGGGAAGCAACAAACGCGACCAAACGGTCAAGCGTTTGTGATCTACGCGACGCGGAGGCCGAGGGGCCTGCGCGACACCGGTGAAAGGGCGTAGCCTTGTTTCCCGCTGTCCACCACCCCAGGAAGCGGAAGAGGGCGGTTGCCGCCGTGTCGTCACAGTCCCCTAGCAACCCGATGGCCAGCTTCGGCCCCAACGAGTGGCTCGTCGACGAGATTTACCAGCAATATTTGCAGGATCCCAACTCGGTGGATCGTGCTTGGTGGGACTTCTTCGCCGATTACAAGCCCAGCGAATCGTCGACTCCGTCGACGCCCGCAGGTCAAGCCACCGTGGCAAGCCCGAGCGGCCCCACACCAGCAACACCAGGCAGTACCTCGACGGACTCCTCGTCGAACAGCAACTCTGGAAGCATCCCCGCGTCGAGCCCGGCGCAACCCCCGGCAAGCGTGACGGCGGCAGTGTCGTCGACCGCGACGGGGACGACGACTCCGGCCCCGGCTCCGAGCCACCCGATAATGACGACCGGAGTACAGGACGCGGCGCCCGCGCCGACGCCCACCCCGGCCGGCACTCGGACTCCCGCCCCGGCGGCCAAGGTCGCCGCACCTTCGACACCCGCGCAGGCACCCGCCGTCAAGGCACCCGCCGCGACGGCGAAGCAGCCCGCCGCATCCCCCGAGGCCGTCCAGCTCAAGGGCCCGGCGGCACGTGTCGCGATCAACATGGATTCGTCGCTCACGATTCCCACCGCGACCAGCGTGCGGGCCGTTCCGGCCAAGCTGCTGATCGACAACCGGATCGTGATCAACAACCATCTCAAGCGCGCTCGCGGTGGCAAGGTCTCGTTCACCCATCTCATCGGCTACGCACTGGTCCAGGCGGCCAAGGCGATGCCGTCGATGAACCACGCGTTCGAAGAGCGCGAGGGCAAGCCCTTCCTGGTCAAGCCGGCGAACGTCAACCTCGGTCTGGCGATCGACCTGACCAAGGCCAACGGTGACCGCCAGCTCGTGGTGGCGGCCATCAAGAAGGCCGACGAGATGGACTTCTTCGCCTTCTGGCAGGCGTACGAGGACATCGTCCGACGGGCTCGCGCGAACAAGCTCACGGTGGACGACTTCGCCGGAGTGACGATCTCGCTGACCAACCCGGGCGGCATCGGCACCGTGCACTCGGTGCCGCGGCTGATGCCCGGGCAGGGCACGATCGTCGGCGTCGGGGCAATGGACTACCCGGCGGAGTTCGCGGGGGCGTCCGCGGACACCCTGGCCCGTCTCGCGGTCAGCAAGACACTCACGCTGACCAGCACGTACGACCACCGCATCATCCAGGGCGCCCAGTCGGGCGAGTTCCTGCGTCGGATGAACCAGCTGCTGCTCGGCGAGGACTGCTTCTTCGAGGAGATCTTCCGTTCGCTGCGCATCCCGTACGAGCCCGTGCGCTGGGTGCAGGACATTTCCGCGACACACGAGGACGACGTCAACAAGACGGCACGTGTGCAGGAGCTCATCCACTCCTACCGGGTCCGCGGTCACCTGATGGCCGACACCGACCCGTTGGAGTACAAGCAGCGCCGGCACCCGGACCTCGACGTGGTCGAACACGGGCTGACGCTGTGGGACCTGGAGCGCGAGTTCGCGGTCGGCGGTTTCGCCGGCAAGGCGCTCATGACGCTGCGCGACGTGCTGGGCGTCCTGCGCGAGACGTACTGCCGCACGGTCGGCATCGAGTACATGCACATCCAGGACCCGGACCAACGCCGCTGGATCCAGCAGCGGGTCGAGGTCGCGCACGCCAAGCCGGACCGCGAGGACCAGCTGCGCATCCTGCGCCGGCTCAACGCGGCCGAGGCGTTCGAGACCTTCCTGGCCACCAAGTACGTCGGCCAGAAGCGCTTCTCGCTCGAAGGCGGCGAGACCACCATCCCGCTGCTCGACGCGATCATCTCGGCCGCCGCCGAGGACGGTCTCGACGAGGTCGCGATCGGCATGGCCCACCGCGGCCGGCTGAACGTGCTGACCAACATCGTCGGCAAGTCCTACGCGCAGGTCTTCCGCGAGTTCGAGGGCAACATCGACCCCAAGTCGATGCACGGCTCGGGCGACGTGAAGTACCACCTCGGCGCCGAGGGCACGTTCTCCTCCGAGGACGGCGCGCAGGTCAAGGTGTCGCTCGTGGCGAACCCGTCGCACCTGGAGGCCGTCGACCCGGTCCTGGAGGGCGTCGTGCGCGCCAAGCAGGACATCATCGACATGGAGGGCGCCGACTTCCCGGTCCTGCCGCTCCTGCTGCACGGCGACGCCGCGTTCGCGGGTCAGGGCGTGGTCGCCGAGACGCTCAACATGTCGCAGCTGCGCGGCTACCGCACCGGCGGCACGATCCACGTGGTGATCAACAACCAGGTGGGCTTCACCGCCTCCCCGGCCGCGTCCCGCTCGTCGATCTACGCGACCGACGTCGCGCGGATGATCGAGGCGCCGATCTTCCACGTGAACGGCGACGACCCCGAGCAGTGCGTGCGCATCGCGCAACTCGCGTTCGAATACCGGCAGACGTTCCACAAGGACGTCGTGATCGACCTCATCTGCTACCGGCGCCGGGGTCACAACGAGGCCGACAACCCGTCGTTCACGCAGCCGCTGATGTACGACCTGATCGACAAGAAGCGTTCGGTGCGCAAGCTGTACACCGAGGCGCTCATCGGTCGCGGCGACATCACCGTCGAAGAGGCCGAGCAGGCGCTGAAGGACTACCAGGACCAGCTGGAGAAGGTCTTCTCCGAGGTCCGGCAGGCCACCGGCCCCAAGGACGCGGCCCAGGCCTCGCCGGCGTCGCCGGCCGCGGACGTCCCGTTCCCGCGGATCGATCCGACCGGCATCTCGCAGGAGTCGGTCAAGCGGATCGTCGACTCGCAGATCTCGCAGCCCGAGGACTTCACCGTGCACCCGCGACTGCTTCCGCAGTTGCAGCGTCGCGCGGCGATGGTCGAGGACGGCACGATCGACTGGGCCATGGGCGAGACGCTCGCGTTCGGTTCGCTCCTGATGGAGGGTCGCCCCGTGCGACTCGCCGGCCAGGACAGCCGCCGCGGCACCTTCGGCACCCGGCACGCGGTCCTGATGGACCGCAACACCGGCGCCGAGTGGACCCCGCTGGCGAACCTGACTCCCGAACAGGCGAAGTTCACCGTGTACGACTCGCTGCTCAGCGAGTTCGCCGCGATGGGCTTCGAGTACGGCTACTCCCTGGCCCGGCCGCAGTCGCTGGTGCTGTGGGAGGCGCAGTTCGGCGACTTCGCCAACGGCGCGCAGTCGATCATGGACGAGTTCATCTCCTCCGCCGAGCAGAAGTGGCACCAGCACTCCGGTGTGGTGCTGCTGCTTCCGCACGGCTACGAGGGCCAGGGTCCGGACCACTCGTCGGCCCGGATCGAGCGCTACCTCCAGATGTGCGCGCAGAACAACATGACGGTGGCCGCGCCGACCCTGCCGAGCAACTACTTCCACCTGTTGCGTTGGCAGGCGCTCAACCCGCACCACAAGCCGCTCGTGGTGTTCACCCCGAAGTCGATGCTGCGGCTCAAGGCCGCCGCGTCGAAGATCGAGGAGTTCACCACCGGGCAGTTCCGGCCGGTCATCGGGGACACCACGGTGGACCCGGGCAAGGTCAAGCGCGTCATCATGTCGTCGGGCAAGTTCCACTACGACCTGGCCGCCGGGCGCGCCAAGTCGGGCCGCGACGACATCGCGCTGGTGCGCATCGAGCGGCTCTACCCGCTGCCGGTGGCCGAGCTCAAGGCCGAGCTGGAGCGCTACGGTCTGGACCGCTACGGCAAGGATCTGGAGCTCGTGTGGGCCCAGGAGGAGCCGACCAACCAGGGTGCGTGGCCGTTCATCGCGCTGAACCTGGTCGAGTACGGCCTGCCGGCGCCGCGACGGATCGCCCGTCCGTCGTCCTCGTCGCCGGCGGTCGGTTCGCCCAAGCGGCACGAGGCCGAGCAGCAGGGCCTGGTCGAGGAGGCGATGAGCTGACGTCGAACCGACGCGGCTCCTCGTTGCACCGATTCACCGGCTCCGCCCCGGCGCGCGTACCATGCGCGCCGGGGCGGAGCCCGTTGTCCACCGGCCGGCCGCGCCCGCGGTCGGCGGCCGGGCGGTCGTCCGCACACGGCACACGCATACGGAGTTGGGGAGCATGTACTTCACGGACCGCGGCATCGAGGAGCTGGAGAAGCGGCGCGGCGAGGAGGAGGTGTCCTTCGCGTGGCTCGCCGAGCAGCTGCGCACGTTCGTGGACCTGAACCCGGAGTTCGAGACGCCGGTCGAGCGACTCGCCACGTGGATCGCGCGCCTGGACGACGAGGACGACGACGAGTAGCGCGGGGCCGTGGCCGGCTCGGCCCTCGTCCGGTGACCCGCCGGCCCTCAGGCCGTGACGCGGCGGGACGCGAAGTGGTGCCACGACGCCCACGCGGCCCCGTACAACACGAGCCCGGTCGCGAGTCCGCGGCCGAAGCCGGTGGCCACGTCGAAACCGAGCACCTCGAAGGCCGGCACCCGCCCGTCGGGCAGCGGCAGCACCGCCTGCGACGCGCCGAGCAGGCCCGCCAGGGTCAACGCGCCCACCACGCCCCAGCGCACCCCGGGAGCCATCCGCGGGCCGTCGAGCGGGCGTTCGGGCAGCCGGCCGATCCAGCGCCGGGTCCACACCGCGCAGGCCACCAGGCCGAGCACCGTGCTGACGTGCTGGAGCAGGACGTAGCCGGGCCGCAACCCGAAGAACTCGTGCCGCAGTTCGGGCAGGACGTGGGCTACGCCCGGGTCGTTGTGGTGCGTCCACGCGTCCCACCCGATGTGGGTGAGCCCGCCGAGGATCGCCGAGACCACGAACCACGCGCCCGCCGTGAGACCCTCCCGGACGAACGGCGCACGGGCGCGCGCGGCCGCCCGGAGCCTGCCCGGCAACACGGGCCGAAGCGGCTCCTCCAAGCGGCTGCGCACTCCGTCCGGGAGCAGCACCAGCAGCGGTCTCGCGAGCAGATGGAAGCCGATCACCAGTAACACCGTCAGCGCGATGTTCAGGCCGAGCACGCCGGGCCAGAGCTCGTGCGTCGCCGCCCGGTCGGCGCGCACCGGCAGGGTGTCCAGGTTCACGAACAGGATCACGTCGGGCGCCATCGCGCCGAACGCGAGCGCGGACGCCACCAGCGGCCCGTGGCGCCCCGCTCCGTCGCCGGCCGTGGTACCGGTGCGGGTGGCCCCTTGCAGGGGCAGGATCGCGGCGATGTGGCTGAGCGTGAATGGCATGCGTACTGCCCCCGTAATGCCGTCGCGTGACGAGTACCCCCGGCCGAGTGGCCGGGCGACCGAGAGCCGGCGTCCGTCGCCGCCCGGCCCTCGGCAGGAAGAAACGTGAAAACCGAACCCGCTGGTTCCCTTGACGTGCGGCAGACGCGATATATCGTGAGCGGAAAGAGCTTCGCGATATATCGCGTTCGGCACTCCGACCCGAAGGGGAGGGTCCATGTCCCGATGGATGATCGAGGCACCGGAAGACCTCACGCTCGACCCCGTCAGCGTGCTGCGGGTGCGCACCATCGGCGGTCTCGTCGACGTCGTGGGCACCGACGGCCCGGCCCGCCTGGAGGTGCACGCCATCGAGGGCGCGCCGCTTCTGGTGACGCACGACGAGGTGAGCGGCGAGTTGGTCGTGTCCTACGAGGACCTGACCGGCAAACACCTGATGAACTGGTTCCAGGGCGCTCGGCGCACCGACTTCAAGGCATTCGTGGCCGACGGCCGCGCGCTCGCCCAGCGGCACGTCGAGGTGTCCCTCGCGGTGCCGTGGGACTGCACGATCGAGGTCGGTGTGGTGTCCGCGCACGCGACCGTGTCCGGCATGCACGGCGCGACCACCGTGCGCAGCATCGGCGGCGACCTCACCCTGGTCGGCCTGACCGGCACGGTCGACGCCAACACGATCTCGGGTTCGGTGGACGCCGAGTCGATGGCCGGCGATCTCAACGTCGTGACGGTGGCCGGCTCGCTCACCGTGATCGAGGGCACGGGCGGCAAGGTCCGGGCCAACTCGGTCTCCGGGCCGATGATCCTGGATCTGGACGCCGTCGGCCGCAGCGACGTGCAACTGAGCACCGTCTCCGGCGAATTGACGGTACGGCTCCCGCACCGCGGCGACATGAAGGTCGACGTGCGCAGCGCGGGCGGTTCGGTCGACTCGGCGTTCGACGAACTGACCACGAGCGGCCGATACGGTGCGAGCCACGTGAGCGGCCGGCTCGGCGAGGGTTCGGGGCGGCTTCAGATCAACTCGATATCGGGCGACGTGGCGCTGCTGCGCCGCGCCCCGGAGGGAAAGGTGATCGCATGACCCCGGTCTTCGGTCACGGCCGGCTGCGGCTGTACCTGCTCAAGCTGCTCGACGAGAGCCCCCGACACGGCTACGAGGTCATCAGGCTGCTGCACGACCGCTTCATGGGCCTCTACGCGCCCTCGGCGGGGACCGTCTACCCCCGGCTCGCCAAGTTGGAGCAGGAGGGCCTGGTCGAGCACTCGGTCGAGGGCGGTCGCAAGGTGTACCGCATCACGGACGCCGGCCGTACCGAACTGGGCGAGCGCGCCGCGGAACTGGAACAGTTGGAGGCGCAGATCCACGAGTCGGTGTACGAACGGGCCCGGGAGATCCGCGACGAGGTGCGCACGTCGGCGCAGAGCCTGCGCGAGGAATTGGGCGAGGCGGTCCGTGAGGTGCGCGGGGCCTCGCGCCCGGCCGACGGCCCGGGGGGCCCGACCGGCGCGCGCTCGCGGGGGAAGAAGGCCGCGGCCGAGCCGAATTCGCCGTGGGGGCCGGTCTTCTCGCAGAAGATGGCCGATCTCGCCGAGGGGCTCGCGCACAACCTCGTGGACCTCGCGGGCAAGCGGGGCGTGCACGAGTTGGAGCGCGAACTGCGGCGCAGGTTCGGCGGCGAGGCGGCGGGTGGCGAGGGCGGCGGGCGCGACGCGACCCGGCGCAACCGCCCGACCGAGCGGGTGGATCTCGACCTCGACCCGGACGCGTGGGCGGCCGAGACCGACCGGCCCGGGCGGGCCACCGGGCCCGCGCGGCCCGAGTCGCCCGATGCCGACGAGCGCGACGAGCGCAAGGGGTCGAAGCGGGCGAAGGGGAGCAAGGAGTCCAAGGGCGCGAAGGGCGCCGGGTCCGAGCGGTGCTCGTCGGAGGGCTTCGACGTGGAACGGATCGTCGATCGACTGCGCGGCGAGATCGGCCCGTTGGCCCACCGGGCGGGTGTGACGGCCGATCAGGTCGACCGCGCGCGCGACGTCGTGGTCACGGCGCTGCGTGAACTGCGGGAGATCTTCGACGAGCGCGACCGGCCGAACAAGCGGTCGTAGGGCGGCGGTTACGCCGGTGCCGAGAACCGGTGCGGGTGTCCGCCACCGGCGCTGCCACCGGTCAGTCGCGCAGGTGCAAGCCGGCGAGGTCGAGTCGACCCGACGCGAGCAGTCTCGTGTCGATCGACTCGACCTTGTCGTTTCGGCCGAGCGCGATCTTCGGGTACACCGGCGGGATCACCACGGCGTCGCGCGCGACGATCTCGGCCGCGAGTCGGGTCAGCTTGGCCCGGCGCGCGTTGTCGGCGGTGGCCCACGCCTCGTCGAGCAGGCGGTCCACCTCGGTGTTGAGGTAGCCCGTGTTGTCCGTGCTCGTCGACACCGCGGGGCTGAGCACCGCGAAGCCCGTACGGCCCGCGGCACTCGACGCGCGGTTGTCCACGAGGGCGACGTCGAAGTCGCCGATCCGGCGTCGGGCGGCCCACGCGCCCGCGTCGATGTGCTCGACCGTGACGGTGAATCCGATCCGGTTCCAGCCTTCGGCGAGGATCCTTGCCACGTCGCCGAGTTCGGGCGCCTCGCCGGTCACGACGGCAAGCGTGAAGTGCACCCCGGGCGGCACCGTGCTCTCGCCGAAGGCGGCCTTGACCCGTTCGGGCTCCACGGTCGGCCCGGCGGTCGCGCTCGCGCTGGGTTTGGGTGACGCGGTCGGACTCACCCCGCGCCCGTAGGGCGTGTACTCGGCGTCCCAGCCCTCGTTGCCGGGCCCCAGCGGGCCCTGACCGATCACTGCGGCGCCCTTGTAGACGTCCTGGGCCACGCGCGTGCGGTCGGTGCCGAACGCGAGTGCGCGACGGACGCCGACGTTGTCGAACGGCGGGCGTCGCAGGTTGGGCAGCACGACGAGGTCGGCGGGTCCGTTCGCGTCCTGGACGTGGGTGTCGCGGGCCTTGTGCAGCCGGCGGACCTGGTCGGGCGTGGGTCGCGGATACACCGCGATCCGGTGCCGGCTCAGGTCGGCGACGCCGTCGGCGACCGGGCGGAACTCCATCGCGTCGAGCGGCACGGCCTTGCCCCGGTATCCCTCGTCCCGCCGAAGTCGCACGAGCTGCCCGCTCGCCTCGACGAGCCGGAACGGACCGGTACCGACGAGCGCCCGCGGGTCGCCGAGGGTGGCCAGATGCGGGATCGGCAGGTTGGCCAGGAACACCCGGAGCACGCCGAACGGGCGGGGCAGTTCGATCCGTACCGTTCGCGGGTCGGGCGCGGTGATCGCGCCGAGCCGCCCGGCGAGGTACGGCGCCCAGTCGCCCGCGGTCGCGGGATCGGACACGTGCCGCAGGCACGCGGCGACATGGTCGGCGGTGAAGGGGTCGCCGCCGTGGAAGCGTGTGTCCGGCTTGAGGCGGATGGTCCAGCTCAGCCCGTCCGGCGCGATGATCGGATCGGCCGCGGCCAGGACCGGGCCGATCGTGGTGTCGTCACGGTAGCCGTACAGCGCCTCGACGACGGGGTCGGCGATCCACCGCGCGGGCTCGGCCGTCGTGTACACCGGGTTGAGCACGTCCGGCAGGCGTGGCAACCCGACGGCGAGCGTGCCGCCTCGGCGCAGGTCGTGGCTGTTGCAGGACACGAGCAGGCCGGTGGACACCGCGGCGAGCCCGGTGCCGGCCCCGAGGGCGAGCACACGGCGACGAGACAACGGCATCCGGGGGTCCTTCCGATACGACCCGGGCGAGCGCCGGACCACACGAGCTCAGTTCGTGAACACGATCTTGCCGAACAGGTCGCCCTCGGCCAGTCGGCGAAACCCCTCGCTCGCGTCGGCGAGCGGCAGCACGGTGTCGATCACGGGCCGCACGCCGCTGTCGGCGCACAGCCGCAGCAGGCCCGCGAGTTCGTCCTTGTCGCCCATCGTGGAGCCGACCACGCGCAGTTCCTGGAAGAAGATCCGGGTCAGTTCGGCGGCCGGCGGGCGGTCGCCCGAGGTCGCGCCGGAGATCACGATCGTGCCGCCGGGCTTGAGGCTCTTGACCGAGTGCGACCATGTGGCCGCGCCGACGGTCTCCATCACGGCGTCGACCCGCTCCGGCAGCCGGGCTCCGGAGGCGAAGGCGGCGTCGGCGCCGAGTTCGACCGCCCGCGCGCCCTTGGCCTCGTCGCGGCTGGTCACCCACATGCGGTAGCCGGCAGCCTTGCCCAACACCACGAGCGCGGTGGCCACGCCGCCGCCGGCGCCTTGGACGAGCACGGTCGCGCCGGGACGCGCGCCGGAGTTGGTGAACAGCATCCGATACGCGGTCAGCCACGCCGTGGGCAGGCAGCAGGCCTGCTCGAAGCTCAGTTCGGCGGGCTTGGGCAGCAGGTTCCAGCGCGGTACGGCGACTTTCTCGGCGAACGTGCCGTCGTAGCGCTCGGTGAGGATCGACCGCGGCTCGTCGGTGCCCAGGCCGCCGATCACCGAGTGCACGACGACCTCGTTGCCGTCCTCGTCGATACCGGCGGCGTCGCAGCCGAGGATCATCGGGAGTTGCTTGTCGGTGATGCCGACGCCCTTGAGCGTCCACAGATCGTGGTGGTTGAGCGACGCGGCCTTGACGGTGACCGTCGTCCAGCCGGGCGGCAGGCCCCCGTCGTGCCCCGGCTCGGGACGGTCCCCGAGTTCGAGGCCGGACAGCGGGTTCTGGGCATCGATGCTCACGGCACTCACGGCAAACATGAAAGGCACCCTACTGACGCGAGGGACCCGCCCGAACGAGCAGGCCCCTCGCGTCGCGCACTGTGCCCGTTCGGGGGGACGATCCCGAACCCGAGCGGATCAGGCCCACGCCACAGCGTCCCGACGCGCCGCCTTCGTCACCGCCGGCGCCACCCGCACGTCGAACGGCGACGACTGTGCCGACCCGAAGGACGACCCCCGGCCCCCCGGTACATCAAATCCGCGCCACACCGTCCCGGCGCGCCGCCTCCGCGACCGCCTTCGTCACCGCCGGCGCCACCCGCACGTCGAACGGCGACGGGATGACGTGATCCGGACGAAGTTCGTCGGCGACCACCGCCGCGAGCGCCTCCGCCGCCGCCACCTTCATGCCCTCGGTGATCCGCTTCGCCCGCACGGACAGGGCGCCCTTGAAGACGCCCGGGAACGCGAGCACGTTGTTGATCTGGTTCGGGTAGTCGCTGCGCCCGGTCGCGACGACCGCCGCGTACTTGTGCGCGAGGTCCGGCTCGATCTCCGGGTTCGGGTTGGCCATCGCGAAGATGATCGCCTGCGGCGCCATCGTCGCCACGACCTCCTCGGGCACCTTGCCCGCGGACACGCCGAGGAAGACGTCGGCCCCGGCCATGGCGACCTCGATGCCGCCCGCGAGGTTGGCCTTGTTGGTGAGTTCGGCGATCAGTCGCTTGATCGGCGTGAGGTCGTCGCGGCCCTCGTGCACGATGCCGCGGCTGTCCACGACGCACAGGTCGCCGATCCCGGCCTCGATCAGGATCTTGGCGATCGCGATGCCGGCCGCGCCCGCACCGGAGATGACCGCGCGCAGGTCGCGGAGTTGCCGCCCGGTCACCGTCGCCGCGTTGCGCAGCGCGGCGAGCGCGACGATCGCGGTGCCGTGCTGGTCGTCGTGGAAGACCGGGATGTCGAGCCGCTCCTGGAGCCGGCGCTCGACCTCGAAGCAGCGCGGGGCGCTGATGTCCTCCAGGTTGATGCCACCGAACGACGGGGCGAGCCGCGCGATGGTGTCCACGAGTTCGTCCACGTCGGTGCACGAGAGCGCGAGCGGCACCGCGTCGATGCCGGCGAACTCCTTGAACAGGATCGCCTTGCCCTCCATCACCGGGAGGGAGGCGGCCGGACCGATGTCACCGAGTCCGAGCACGGCCGTGCCGTCGGTGATCACGGCCACCGTGTTGGACACCCACGTGTAGTCGTGGACCAGTTCCGGATTCTCGGCGATGGCCGTGCACACACGTGCCACGCCGGGCGTATAGGCGAGGGACAGGTCGTCCCGGTCACGCACCGGAACCGTCGAACGCACTTCCATCTTGCCGCCGCGGTGCAGGGCGAAAACCGGATCGAGATCGTCCGTCGCCGTGCTGTCCGTAGGGATGATCTCCGCTGCCACAGTGACCCCTTTGTCAACATCGTCAGTAGAAAGGCGCAGCTCGTCGCAACGCTGTCGCCGGCTGCGTGCCTCAGCGACACATCGGCGCTTCGTGCAGCGCACATGATCCGGCTGAGGGTACGGGGGTCACCCGTGACGCCGATTTTGACACACCCCCCAAACGAGGATGAGTCGGGGCGAAGAACCGATTACCACCTTGGTGTGATGGTGCGTCAGACCCCTTTGCAGTGGGAGGACGGTAGTGCCACGACCGGTACGCTGACAGTAACCGCCGCCACATCCGGGGCCTGGAACCCGCAGGTGACACCCGAGTGAACTCCTTCGGGCGACTCGTTCGGGACGTGCGAGCCGGGTCGGACCTCGCCGTCGGCGGGCCCCACGGAAGGGCATTCGTTGGATCTCGCCGCCTACGCCGAGCACGCGGTCCGCCTGGTCAACACCGAACAGCCCGCCCGCGGCGTGGACCTGTTGCGCTCCCCCGACGACGTGCTCGAACTGCTCACCCCGGTACGTCGGATCCCGCCGCGCGTCACGGAGGGTGACATCTCCCGCCTGCGTTCGGTCCGGGCCCGCCTGCGCACGGTGTTCACCGACGCCGCGGCCGGCCGCGAGGGCGACGCGGTCGCGACGCTCAACGGAGTGCTCGCCGAGTTCCCCGTACATCCGCGCGTCACGAGCCACGACGACAGTCCGTGGCATCTGCACCTGGCCGGCGACGCGGTCGGCGCGGCCGAGGGTTTCGCGGCGCTGGCGGGCATGGGCCTGGCCGTACACCTGACCACTTCCGGCATCGAACGCCTGGGTGTGTGCCACGCGGCGCCGTGTCGCAACGTTTTTTTGGACACGTCCGCGAATCGCTCGCGCCGGCACTGTTCGGACCGCTGCGCGTCGCGCGCGAACGTCGCCCTGTACCGGGCCCGACGCAAGGCACCGGCCGCGCGGCCCGACCGACATGCCTGACATATGCGGGTTGGCTTGGACCCGACGGTGGGACATGTACATGGACAGGCGGATCCCGCCGTGCGAAGTTGCCGAAGTTCGGTACACTACGTACTCGTCAAATCACATATCGTGACGTAACGTCGTGTAGGCAGTGCCTTCGGTCGGATCCCCCCATGGGTGAGGACAGTTGTCGGCCGGCGCGGTAGCGTCGCTGGGGTTCCCCCCGACATCGGTGGTGACCGCCCCCGCGGCGGCCACCCACAGCAGCACCTTGGAGGTGAGGGTGTCCCAGCGATCCGCATACACGGCGGACGAAGCCGGCACCGGACAGCGTGACTTCGTCGAGGTCAGGTTGCCTGCCGAAGGTGCCTATCTCTCCGTCCTGCGCACCGCGACCGCGGGCCTCGCGGCCCGGCTCGACTTCACCCTGGACGAGATCGAAGACCTGCGCATCGCGGTCGACGAGGCGTGCGCGATGTTGCTCGACCAGGCGGTGCCCGGCGGAGTCCTCTCCTGCGTGTTCAACCTGGTGGGTGACGCGCTGCACGTGACCGTGTCCGCGCCGACCACCGACGGCCGAACACCCGCGCGCGACACGTTCGCCTGGACCGTCCTGTCGGCTCTCGCCGGCGAGGTGGACGCGAAGGTGGACGAGGACAAGGTGGTCAGCATCAGCCTGCACAAGAAGCGCGGTGGCGGGCCGGAGCAGACGTGAGCAGTGGTGTTGAAGGCGCGGCCAACGAACCGCAGCCGAGCGCGGCCTCTCCCGACGAGGCCGCCGGGCGCGGCCGAGGGGAGGGGGAGGGTGAGGGCATGGTGAGCGACGCGAGCATGACGATGGACGGTGGCGTCCAGGCCGCCGGTCCCGCGGAACCGACGGGGCCCACGGGACCCACCGGGACCGCGGTCCCCAGCCGGCGACGGGCCGGCTCGGAACGGCACGCGCACGACCGTGAGATCGCCCGCGGGCTGTTCCTTCGGCTCGCCGAGCTCGAATCGGACCCGCCCGCGCGGGCCGCGGTGCGCGACCGGCTGGTGGAGATGCACCTGCCGCTCGTGGAGCACCTGGCCCGGCGATTTCGCAATCGCGGCGAGCCGCTGGACGACCTGATCCAGGTGGCGACGATCGGCCTGATCAAGTCGGTCGACCGGTTCGACTCGGACCGCGGCGTCGAGTTCTCCACCTACGCGACGCCGACCATCGTCGGCGAGATCAAGCGGCATTTCCGGGACAAGGGCTGGGCCGTTCGCGTGCCCCGCCGCCTCCAGGAACTGCGCCTCGCGCTGACCTCGGCCACGGCCGAACTGTCGCAGCGCAACGGTCGATCCCCCACGGTGGCCGAACTCGCGGTGCAGTTGGGCATCTCCGAGGAAGAGGTGTTGGAGGGCCTGGAGTCGGCCAACGCCTACAGCACGCTGTCGTTGGACGTGCCCGACACCGACGACGACTCTCCCGCGGTCGCCGACACTCTCGGCGCCGAGGACGACGCGTTGGAGGGCGTGGAGTATCGCGAGTCGCTCAAGCCGCTCCTGGAACAGCTTCCGCCGCGCGAGAAGAAGATCCTGTTGCTGCGCTTCTTCGGCAACATGACGCAGTCGCAGATCGCCCAGGAGGTCGGCATCTCCCAGATGCACGTCTCCCGCCTCCTCGCGCGCACGCTGGCGCAGTTGCGCGAGCGACTCCTGGTCGAGGAGTAGTAGCGGACGCGGTGCTCCCCTGCGGACACGTGCAGCACGTCGACGCGGGCGCGCACCCGCCGTGACGTCCGAAAGCCCCGAACCGAGCGATCGGTTCGGGGCTTTCGGCGCGCGCCGGATCAGGACTGCGGAGCCTGTCGAGCCTGGTGGTGCGCTTCGAGCGCGTTGTACATGGAGGGCGTCGCGAGCACGACGATGGTGGCCACCCCCACGATCATGGTGAGGATGCCGATCACCATCTGATCGGCCTTGATCAGGTACCAGCCCATCCCGACCACGATCAGGTTGGCGGTGATCGCGGGCGACCGGCTCCAGCGTCGGCCGCGGAGCATCCCGACGAACGCGGCGACCACACCGACCGCCAGGATCAGCAGATAGATGCCGATCGCCACGCCCTCGCTCGAGTTGGTCGGGTGACCGAACTCGCTGCGGAAGGTCAGGTAGAGGGCGTATCCGAGGAGCGTGAGCGCCTCGACGCCGACCACCGCCGTGGCGATGCGCCAGGTGAGGGGGAGGGTCCCGGTGGGGTCCGTCGGTTCCTGGGAGGAAGGGCTCTCGGTCACACGTCGACTGTAACCGCGCTCGTCGCGGATCCGGGCCAGGGGAGTCCTACCGGCCGGTAGATATCCTGTACGGCATGCGTGCCCTTCTCGTCGTGAACCCCGCGGCCACGACCACCAGCGAGCGGACCCGCAACGTCCTCGCCCACGCGCTCGCGAGCGACCTCAAGCTCGACATGGTGAGTACCGAGCACCGTGGGCATGCGGCGGAGCTGGCCCGACAGGCGGCCGACGACGGGCTCGACCTGGTGATCGCCCTCGGCGGCGACGGCACGATCAACGAGGTCGTCAACGGCCTGCTCGTGGACGGCCCGGCCCCTTCGCTGCCCGCCGTGGCGGTGGTCCCGGGCGGCAGCACCAACGTGTTCGCGCGCTCGTTGGGCATTCCCAACGATCCGGTCGAGGCGACCGGCTTCCTGTTGGCCGCGCTGCGCGCGGGGCGCAGCCGCGAGATCGGGCTCGGGATGGCCGACGAGCGCTGGTTCCTGTTCTGCGGCGGCCTGGGCTTCGACGCCGACGTGGTCGGCCGGGTCGAGAACCGTCGCGCCGCCGGCCGGCGCTCGACCCACGGGCTCTACGTACGGTCCGCGCTGCGGCGCTTCTACGGCGGGCGCGCCGATCGCAGGCGCGGCCCGCTCACGTTGGAGGTCGCGGGGCAGGACCCGATCGAGGGAATCTGCCTCGGGATAGTGCAGAACACGGTGCCGTGGACATTTTTGGGCAACCGACCGCTGAATCCCTGTCCTCAAGCGTCATATGACACCGGATTGGACCTCTTCGCGCTCAAACGGATGTCAACACTGCCCACATTGCGCCATCTGGCCCAGATGTTGGGCTCGACGGGTAATGCTCCACATGGGCGTCACGTCGTGTCCCTGCACGACTGCGATGCGTTCACTCTTCGGGCTGAAGAACCTGTTTCTCTTCAGGTCGATGGCGACCATCTGGGAGAACATCGGAGTGTGACCTTCCGGGGGGTTCCCCGTGCACTGCGTGTGATTGTGTGAGTGGAAGGGCCGTTTGACCTTGCACTCGAACGCAAATACCCCGTTCACCCCTTCGAAGTAGTGGTGTGACCTAGTCGACACCGATGATTTTAAAAATCCTGGCCCAAGGGGGTTGTATCAGCGGCCGAGGTTTGTAAGGCTCTACGAGGCGGCAGGGACGTGGCCGAAAGGTCATCTTCACCGCCCGAATCCACTGCCAAACCTGGGGACCGACTTTGTCGGCCCCATGTTCGTCGGGGGGTTCGTGAAAGCGTTCACATTCACAAGCCACAGCAGGGGCCGGAAGCCCCCGCTGACCCACGAGGAGTTGGACCGCATGGACTGGCGCCACGTTGCTGCCTGCCGTGACGAAGACCCGGAGCTGTTCTTCCCGATCGGCAACACCGGTCCCGCTCTGCTTCAGATCGAGGAGGCGAAGGCGGTCTGCCGCCGTTGCCCCGTGATGGAGCAGTGCCTGGGCTGGGCTCTCGAGTCCGGTCAGGACGCGGGTGTGTGGGGCGGTCTCAGCGAGGACGAGCGTCGCGCTCTCAAGCGCCGCGCCGCCCGCAACCGCGCACGCGCCTCCGCCTGATCACACGGCAAGCACGACCGAGCTTCACCACAGCTTTACCGCAGTTGCCCCGCCGGGGTCCGCGAGGACCAAGGCGGGGCAACTGCTTTTTTGTGGGCCGATCTCGGGATCGTGGGGCGCCCGTCGGCCGCGACTGCCGTGCGGCTCAGCGGCGTTGGCGCAGTTGCAGGTCGAGCGTGACGATCGTGCCGCCGGTGGGGTTGGGCACCATGTCGAACCGGCCGGCGAGTTCGCTGCCGACCAGCGTGCGCACGATCTGGAGGCCGAGGTTGCCCGACACCTGCGGATCGAAATCGGGCGGCAGTCCGATGCCGTCGTCGGTGACCGTGATCAACAGCCGTTCCGCCCGCCGTTCGGCGTGCACTTCCAACGTGCCGGTGCGCTCGTTGCCGGTGCGTTCGTTGCCGGTGCGCTTGTCGGAGGGCGGATCGTCGAAGGCGTGCTCCAACGCGTTCTGCAACAACTCGGTCAGCACCATCGCGAGCGGGGTCGCGGTCTCGGCGATCAGTTCGCCGAAGTTGCCGTGCCGCGCGGTGCGTACCCGCACCGCCGACGCGGCGACCTCGGTGACCATCGAGAGCACCCGGTCGGCGATCTCGTCGAAGTCCACCCGCTCGTCGAGCGTCTGCGACAACGTCTCGTGCACGATCGCGATCGAGCCGACTCGGCGCACCGCCTCCTCCAACGCGGCCCGGGCCTGCGGCGCGTCCATCCGGCGGGCCTGTAGACGCAGCAGCGCGGCCACGGTCTGGAGGTTGTTCTTCACCCGGTGGTGGATCTCCCGGATGGTGGCGTCCTTGGTGATCAACTCGCGTTCGCGGCGCCGTAGTTCGGTGACGTCGCGCAAGAGCATGATCGCGCCGATCCGGTGGCCCCGCGGCTTGAGCGGGATCGCCCGCAGCTGGACCACCGCGGCCGGCGTCTCGACCTCGGTCTCGCGCGGGGCCCAGCCGCTCGCGACCGCCGAGATCGCCTCGTCGACCGGCCCCTCGTGCGGCGCGAGTTCGGCGGTGATCCGGCCGAGGTGGCAGCCGACGAGGTCGGTGGCCAGGCCCAGGCGGTGGTAGGCGGACAGCGCGTTCGGGCTCGCGTACTGCACGACGCCGTCGGCGTCGAGCCGGATCAGGCCGTCGCCCACGCGCGGCGACGCGTCCATGTCGAGCAGTTCACCGGCATGCGGAAACGTCCCTGCTGCGATCATCTGGGCGAGGTCGGCCGCGCTCTGGAGATAGGTGAGTTCCAGCCGGCTGGGCGTGCGCGCGGTGAGCAGGTTGGTGTTGCGCGCGATCACGCCGATCACCCGGCCGGCCCGCGAGACCGGGATCGCCTCGACCCGGACGGGCACGTCGTCGCGCCACTCGGGGTCTCCCTCGCGCACGATCCGGCCCTCGTCGAGAGCCGCGTCCAGCATCGGCCGTCGCCCGCGCGGGACGAAGTCGCCCACGAGGTCGTCCTGATGCGACGTGGCGCCGGTGTTGGGCCGCATCTGCGCCACCGCGACGTACTGCCCGTCGCTGGTGGGCACCCACAGCACCAGGTCGGCGAACGACAGGTCCGCGAGCAGTTGCCACTCGGACACCAGCAGATGCAGCCACTCCAGATCGGCGGGGGGCAGCGACGAGTAGCGGCGGACGAGATCGTTCATCGAGGGCACACGCGCAGCGTACTTTCCGTACCGCCTGCGATCCTGGCCGCCCCGCTTCGTCACCCCCGAATCGCACCAGTGAGGTCTCGATGTCCGTCGACTCGCCCGCGTCCCCGCCGCCGTTCGGTGCCGCCGGACATCCACTCGACTGGTTGGACCTGCGGGAGAAGGAACGGGTCGAGGCCGGTCTGCGCCGCCGCCTGCGCCCGCGCGAGGCCGCAGCCGGCGGCCTGGATCTGGCCGGAAACGACTACCTGGGCCTGTCCCGACACGAGCGGGTGGTCGAGGCGGGCGTGCGCGCGGTGCGCACGTGGGGTTCGGGCTCCACCGGGTCCCGCCTGGTGACCGGCTCCACGACGCTGCACGCGGATCTGGAGCGGGAGTTGGCCGAGCACACCGGCGCCGAGGCGGCGCTCGTGTTCTCGTCGGGCTACCTCGCCAACCTCGGGGTGATCACCGGCCTCGCGGGCAAGGGCGCGCTCGTGGTGTCGGACGCGATCAATCACGCGTCGATCGTGGACGCGTGCCGACTCTCCCGGGCCCGGGTGGCGATCACGGCGCACCGCGACGTGGACGCGGTGGCCCGGGTGCTCGCCCAACGGGCCGAGGAACGGGCCCTGGTGGTCGTGGACGCGGTGTTCTCGGTCGACGGGGACCTCGCGCCGCTCGCGGACCTCGCGGCCGTCACACGGCGATACGGCGCGGTTCTGGTCGTCGACGAGGCGCACGGGCTCGGGGTGGTCGGCGACGGGGGACGCGGAGCGGTGCACGCGGCCGGGCTCGCGGGCGCCGACGACGTCGTGCTGACCGTGACGCTGTCCAAGGCGCTGGGCTCGCTCGGCGGCGCGGTGTTGGGACCGCGCCGGGTGGTCGAGCACCTGGTCGACGCGGCGCGCACGTTCATCTTCGACACCGGGCTCGCCCCGGCGTGTGTCGCGGGGGCGCTGGAGGCGCTGCGGGTGCTGCGCGAGCGGCCCGACCTCGCCGAACTCGTGCGCACGAACGCGCGCGCGTTGGCGGCGGGCGTGCGCGAGCTGGGCCTGCGGGTGACCGAGCCCGAGGGCGCGGTCGCGTCGGTGTTGATCGGCGATCCGCATCTGGCGTTCGAGACGGCCCGCCGGTGCGCGGTGGCCGGGGTGCGGGTGGGGTGCTTTCGACCGCCGTCGGTGCCCGACGGCATCTCCCGGCTGCGCCTGGCCGCACGCGCCGACCTGACGCCCGACGATCTCTCGTGGGCGGTTTCGGCGTTGCGTTCCGCACTGGTCTGACCCCGTATCGGAGACTTTGCTCGACAGTCGAACCAATATTGGTCTAGACATCTGCGATTGGTCTGAACCAAAATGGTGGACGGCCTCCCGGCCCGCACCGGGAGGCCGCCGAACGTTCGGCCGCGTCGAGTCGATGAGCGGTCTCCCGCAGGGAAGGAAGGGCACGCGTGGCCGGCATTGGGGCACCTCGCGTGCTTGTGGAGGGCGCACTCACCGGGCCCGCCTCGGTGGACCTGGATCAGGGTCGCATCGTCGAGGTCGTACCGGGGGTCGACCGGCTCACGGGCCCGCGCGACGTACGGCTGTCGCACGGCACCCTGACCCCCGGCCTGGTCGATCTCCAGCTCAACGGCGCCTTCGGCCACGACTTCGTGGCCGCCGACGCGAGCGCCTGGCGTGAAGTCGCCGCCCGGCTGCCCTCGACCGGCGTCACCGCGTTCTGCCCCACCTTCATCACCGGCGACCTGGACACGCTCACGACGGCCCTCGTGCGGGCCGTCGAACTGCGCGCCAAGTTCGCCCAGGAGCCCATCGCCCGCGACCTGGGTGTGCACCTCGAAGGGCCGTTCCTGTCCCCCGCCCGGGTCGGCACCCATCCCCCGCAGCACCTGCGCGAGCCCACTCCGGAGCTCGTCGGCCGCCTGCTCGACGACGACGCGGTGCGAGACGCGCTCGCGATGATCACGCTCGCCCCCGAACTTCCCGGTGCGCTCGAGGCCATTCGACGCATCGTCGCCGCGGGGATCCGAGTCTCGGCCGGACACACGGACGCGACCGCCGCCGAGATGTCCGCCGCCGCGGACGCGGGCGCGACCATGGTCACCCACCTGTTCAACGCCCAGCGCGGCCTGGGCCACCGCGAGCCCGGCGTGGTCGGCGCGGCGCTGAGCGATCCGCGCCTGACCCCGGGCCTGATCGCCGACCTGCACCACGTCGTGGGTCCGGTGTGCTCGCTGGTCCTACGGGTCGCGGGCGAGCGTACGGCGCTGGTCACCGACGCGATGGCCGCCGCGGGCATGCCGCCCGGGCAGTACCGGCTCGGCGACGTCGACGTCACGCTCGTCGAGGGTGACGTCCCGCGCAACCTCGACGGCACGATCGCCGGCTCCGCGCTGACCCTGGACGTCGCCGTCCGCAACCTGGTCGGCCTGGGCAACGACCCGGCCCGAGTACTCACTTCGGCGAGCCGCGTGCCCGCCGACGCGCTCGGCCGCACCGACCTGGGCCGGATCGCGCCGGGCGCCGCCGCAGACCTCGTGTGGTGGAGCGACGACTGGACGGTCCTCAAGACCTGGGTCGGCGGCGTCGTCGCCTACGAAGCCGACCGAGCGGCCTGATCCCGGGGGATCCGCCCCCCGCAGTGGGCCTCGCGCCGTTAGGGCGCCCCTCGACGGGGCAGCCGCGCTTCATGGACACCAAAAACCTGCCCTACCGCCCGATCGGCCTGCTTGCCGGCATGGGTGCGGGCGTACTCGCCGGCAAAGTGTTCGACCGCGCCTGGACGGCCGCCACCGGCCAGGACGAGGCGCCCGATCCGCTGGACCGCGACCGCGGTTGGGGTGAACTCCTGCTCGCCGCGGCGATCGAGGGCGCGATATTCGCCGTCGTGCGCACCGCCGTGGACCGCGCGGGCGCGTACGGCGTACAAAAGTCCACCGGCACATGGCCCGAGCACTGACCGGGCGACGCCGCGGCCGAGCGCGGGCACCAGAGCAGCCGGGCACCCGAGCAGGCCAAGCACCCGACGGGGCGACGCACCGGCCGCCGAGTACGCGGGCACCCGACCGGGGGCGACCTCGAACCGCTCGGCCGAGCACCCGAAAACCCGTGCCGAGTCCGCCCCTCGCGACCCTGGTTGTCGGTCGGGCTCGCGAAGTAACCTGAAAACGCCGCCGGCCCGGGAGTGGGTGGCTTCCGGGCCGGCGGCGATCACGTCATCCCCTCCATGACGTGGGTCAGTGCGTTTCGGTGACCTTCGCCAGCGCACGCGGCGCGTCGGGGTCGAGGCCGCGGGCCATGGTCACCTCGTAGGCCAGGAGTTGCAGCGGGATGATCTCCAGGATCGGCTGGACCTCCTCGGCGACGCCCTCGGGGAGGGCGAAGCCGGCCGAGGCCGCGGCGACCTGTTCGGCGTTGCCGATCACCATCAGGTCGGCGCCGCGACCGCGCAGGCGTTCCAGGACCGGTTGCAGGGCATCGCCGCCCTTGCCGTCGGGGACCACGGCGATCACCGGGCTGACGTTGTCGACCATGGCCAGCGGGCCGTGCAACAGGTCGGCGCCCGAGAACGGCTGCGCCGGGATGTAGCTGGTCTCCATGATCTTCAGCGCCGCCTCGCGCGCCGTCGGGTAACCGTAGCCGCGCGACGTGATCACCAGGCGCTGCGCGAAGCGGTAGCGCTGCGCCAGCTCGGCGATCTCGTCCCGGCGGGCCAAGATCGCGCCCGCCAGGTCCGGCAGTACGAGCGCGTCCGTGCCGTCGCGACCGCGCAGGCCCTCGACGAACAGGTACAGCGCGAGCAGTTCGGCGGTGTACGTCTTCGTCGCGGGCAGGGCCTTCTCGGGCCCCGCGAGCACGTCGATGTGGAATTCCGACACCGCGGCGAGCGCGGAGGCGGGGTTGTTGGTCACCGACAGGGTGATCGCGCCGGCCTTGCGGGCCGCCTCGGTGGACGCCACCAGGTCGGGCGAGCCGCCCGACTGGGACACCGTGATCACCAGGCAGTCGGTCAGGTCCGGCTCCGCGCCGTACGCCGTCGTCGTCGACATCGAGGTGAGCCCGGCCGGCTTCCCGAGCAGCACCTCGATCAGGTACTTCGCGTACAGCGCGGCGTTGTCGCTGGTACCGCGCGCGGTCAGGAGCACGAACCGCGGGTTGCGGGCGGCGATCTCGGCCGCGACGGCCCGGATCGCCGGTGCCCCCTCGGTCAGGATCCGGCGCAGGACGGCCGGCTGCTCCGCCATCTCGGCGGACATGATCTTGCCCCGGTTGGGTGCCAGGACGTCACGGTCGTCGGTGGCGGACATGGTGCGGCCTTCCGTTGGTTTCACTGGCTGATACTCGATTCGAACACGGACCGGTCAATCGAGCCGGCGGCCCGTCAGGATCTCCGCCGCGGCGATCCCACACACCTTGGCGGCACCGTACGTGGCGAGATGGGCGGCGCCCGGAGTGGCAGCTCCGGGCAGGCCCATCTCGACCACGACGGCGTCCGGCCGCGCGGCGAGCAGGCTCGCCACGATCTCGGTCGCCCACGCGTGCCGGTCCAGGTTGCGGACCGCCACGACGAGGGGTCGGTCGACCGCCGCGCGCAGTTGGTCGTCGACCAGCTGCGGTTCGGCCGTTCGGAAGCGGGCAACGGTCGTGCCCGGCAGGAGCTCGGCCAGGATCGCGCCGACCCCCCAGGGGGTCTGCTCGCCGACCGCGATGTTGGCGGTCGGGGCGAGCTCGACGACGTGCGGGGCGACGGTGATCGGCTCGACGGTCCCGGTCACCCGAATCGCGCGGCGCGCGACGGCCAGGCCGAGCGCGTGGTCGACCGGTTCGGCGTCGCCGACCTTGGCCCACGCGGCGAGCGCGTGCACGCGGCCGGCGGCCTCGGCGAGTCGCTCCTCGGGCAACCGGCCCTCCACCACCGCCGCCACAAGCGCGTCGCGCAGGTGCAGCACGGTCTCCTCGTCGCACAGACCGCCACCCACGCACACCGCGTCGACGCCGGCCGCGATCGCGCGGACCGTGCCGTCGGCGATGCCGTACGTGTGCGCGACCGCGCCCATCTCGATGGCGTCGGTGACGATCAGACCGTCGTAGCCCAGTTCCTCGCGCAGCAGCCCGGTCATGATCCGTCGGGACAGCGTCGCGGGGACCTCGGTGTCGTAGGCCGGCAGCAGGATGTGCGCGGTCATGATCGCCTTGGTGCCGGCCGCGATGCTCGCGTGGAACGGGACCAGCTCGCGCGCGGCGAGCGTCTCGCGGGAGACGTCGACGCGCGGCAGGCCCAGGTGCGAGTCGATCGCGGTGTCGCCGTGGCCGGGGAAGTGCTTGACGCACGCGGCCACGCCGGCGGCCTGCAACCCGGTCACGTACGCGGCGGTGTGCGCCGCGACCAGCTCGGGATCGGCCCCGAAGGAGCGCACCCCGATGATCGGGTTGTCCGGGTTGGAGTTGACGTCGGCCGACGGCGCCCAGTTGAGGTTGACGCCGTAGCCGGCCAGTTCACGGCCCAGACCCCGAGCCACGCCCTCGGTCAGCTCGACGTCGTCGACGATCCCGAGCGCGAGGTTGCCCGGCCACATGCTGCCGGTGTTCACGTGCATCCGGGTGACGTCGCCGCCCTCCTCGTCGATCGCGACGATGAGGTCGGGGTTGTCCCGGCGCAGTTCCCGGGTGAGGGCGGTGACCTGCTCGGGGGTCGCGATGTTGCGACCGAACAGCCCCACCGAGCCCAGGCCGCCGGCGACGTGCCGATGGACCCAGTCGGGCGCGGTGTGGCCCGCGAAACCGGGCTGGAGGATGGCGAGCGCCAAGCGCTGTAGACGTTCGGACATGGTCGATCAGCCCTTTACCGCGCCGGACGTGAGGCCACCGGTGACCCTGCCCTGGAGTACCAGGAAGATCGCCAGGACCGGAAGCATGAACAGGGTGGAGGCGGCCATGATGGCGCCCCAGTCGGTGGAGATCCCGTTGCTGAAGGAGTTGAGCCAGGTCGGCAGGGTGCGCTGCTCCGGGTTGTTGATCAGCAACGCGTTGGCGAACGCGAACTCGTTCCACGCGGTGATGAACCCGAACAGCGACGTGGACAGCAGCCCCGGGGCGAGCAGCGGGAAGACGATCTTGCGGAACGCGGTGAACCGTGAACAGCCGTCCACCCGCGCCGCCTCTTCGAGCTCGACCGGGATTCCGCCCAGGAAGCCGCGCAGGGTCACGATCGAGAAGGGCAGCGTCATCACGAAGTAGATCCCCGTGAGCATCGGCAGCGAGTCCAGCAGATCGTTGTCGCGCGCGATGATGTACATCGGGATCATCAGCGCTTCCCACGGCGCCATCTGCGCGATGAACACCATGAGGATGAAGGGCGCGCGGCCCTTCCATTCCATGCGCGCCACCGCGAACGCGGCGAAACAGGCGACCAGCAGCGCGAGGATCACGCCCGCGCCCGCGACCAGCAGGCTGTTGCGCCAATAGTCCCAGAACTGCGGCACGTTCGTCGCGCTCTCGAAGTTCGTGAACGAGATAGAGCTCGGCCAGAACTTCGGGGTCGCCGACTGGATGTCCTTCTGCGGCTTGAAGGCCGTCAGAATCATCCAGTAAACGGGAAATATGGAGATCGCGAATACCAACAGGGCGGCGATGTTGAGCGGAATCCGCTTCAGGGTACGCGTTTTCACTTCTCGGTCTCCCGCTCCTGCTTGAACATCAGACGGAAGTAAAAGACGAGCATCACGGCGAGCATGAGCACGGTCAGCGTGGAAATCGCGCCCGACATGTCGAACTGCTTGAGCGAGATTCCCGTCTGGAACGCGTACACGGGAAGCGTGCGGATCTCGTTCATCGGCCCGTTCTCACCCGCGATCGACCAGATCTGCGCGAAGGACTTGAAGATCCAGATCACTTCGAGCGAGGTCACCAGCCCGAAGATCGGGCGCAGGATCGGGAAGGTGATCGAGCGGAAGATCCGCACCGGGCCTGCCCCGTCGAGTCGCGCCGACTCGTACACGTCGGTCGACATCGTGGTCAGACCCGCGTAGATGGTCAGCGTCGCGAACGGGATCGACTGCCACACGATCAGCAGGGTGACCACGGTGAGCGTCGAGAAGCCGTCCGCGAACCACGCGTAGTTCTTGAACGAGTCGAAGCCCAACTCGACCAGCGCCCAGTTGACGACGCCGTTGTCCGAGCGGAAGAGCCATTTGAAGATCGTGGTGGCCGCGATGACCGGCGTCGCCCACGCGGCGACCAGGCCGATCAGGACCAGGATGCGCATGCTCTTGCCGAGCTTCATCAGCATGAGCGCGCACAGGGTGGAGATCACCATGATCGCCACGACGTTGACCGCGGTGAAGTAGAAGGTGCGCTTGGTGACTTCCCAGAACTCGGGGTCCTTCAGCGTCTCCTGGTAGTTCTCCCAGCCGACGTAGTCGGCGGAACGCGAGATCAGCTGCTTGAACCGGTAGTGCTGGAACGACAGCAGGACGTTCCGGACCATCGGGTAGAACAGCAGGAAGGCGATCCCGAGGATCGCGGGCGCGACGAGCAGGTAGGGGGTTACCAGCTTCACGATCCCCGACGGCTTGCGTGGGGGGTTCATTGCGCGTCTGGTACCGGTGGGTGGTACCTCGTTGCGCGGGGGCTGCGTAGGTGTCGCGACCACCGCGTCTGCCTTGGAGGCTGACACAGCTGCCTTCCCGTTGTTCGGTGTCAAGGGTCTCATCGGCCGGTGTGGCCGGGGCGGAACGTGGCGAGAACGCGGTACCGGCGACGATCACCGCCGGTAAGCCGCGCCGGGCGCCGGTGCGGCTCCCGCCGAGGGGTGTCCCTCGGCGGGAGCCGGCCGTTCGGCCTGCCTGCACTTCACCCGATCCGACCGGTGGACCGAGTGGGTGCCGGGTCAGTTCTTGGTGTTGAGCGTCTTCTCGATGGACGCGTTGGCTTCCTTGCCGGCCGCGACGGGGTCGCCACCGGTGAGCACCTTGGTCAGGTACGCCTTGATCGGGTTGTTCTCCTCGACGGAGGCCCAGTTCGGCGAGTTCGGGGTGGCGAAGCCGTTCTTGGCGCCCTCGGTCATCGTGGTGATGCCCGGGTCGTTGGTCAGGGTCGCGCCCAGGCTCAGCTTGGCGGGCAGGAAGCCCAGGTTCGACGCCAGCTTGGTCTGCCAGTCGTCCTGGCTGAACTGCTTGACGACGTCGATCGCCAGGTCGTGGTTCTTCGACGCCTCGGGGACCATCAGGTCCGAACCGCCGGTCAGGACCGGGGCGGTCTTGCCCGCTTCCTTGCTCGGGATCGGGAAGAAGCCGAACTTGTCCTTCAGGGCGGGGTTCGTCTTCGCGACGACGGCCGCCTGGCCCGGGATCTCGACGAACGTGGCGGTCTTGCCGTTGTCGGCCGCGATCACGTCGGGCTGGGTCTTCTCGTCGGTGTCCTTCGGACCCTTGCCGGCGGCGTTGAGCTCCTTGTAGAAGTTCACGGCGGCGACGGCCTGGGGGGTGTCCAGGTTCGCCTTCCACTTGTCGCCGGTCTTGGTCGCGATGTCCACGCCCTCGTCCTTGAGGAAGCTCGCGAAGACATACCAGTTCTGCGCCGGCAGGTAGATGCCCTGCTGGTCGCCGGTGTTGAGCTGCTTCGCCGCCGCGAGCCAGTCGGCCCGCGACTTCGGCGGGGTGAGGTTGGCCTTGGCGAAGATTTCCTTGTTGTAAAGGACGACGCGGTTGGCGGCGTAGAACGGAATACCGTAGGTCTTCCCGTCGACCTTGCCCGGCTCGGCCAGACCGGGGTTCCAGTCCTTGCTGCCGCCGATGGCGTCGATCTTGGAGGTGAGGTCCATCAGGCCACCCGACGCCGCGTACTGGGCGATCTGGGTGTTGCCGGCCTCGATGACATCCGGAGCGTCGTTGCTCGCCAGCGCGCTGGTGATCTTCTGGCCGATGCCGTTCCACTGCTGGATCTGGATGTCCAGCTTGGCGCCCGGGTGGTCCGCCTCGAACTTGGCCTTGAACTGCGCGGCGTATTCGTCGGTGACGGTGTCCTTCATCAGCCAGACGCGAACGGTCTTACCGTTGGCCGGGGCCGGGGCGCTGTTCGCCGTGCCCGGCTTGTTGTCCTTTTTGTCATCGCTGCTGTCGGATCCACAGGCAGCAACTCCGGTCAGCGCCGCCGCGACACCGGCCGCGACGAGAAGACGACGCTTCACTACATCCTCCTCAGGATGTCGGGCACCGCGGTTCGGTGTGGAGAGCCGATGTCGCCCCGACGATCCGTGAGGTGCGCGGACCACCCGAGTCCCCCACTGGGGAGGGGACTCGAAAGGGAAAACACTGACGCACCAGGGACGAGGGTTGCGCGGTGACCATCAATGGTTTAGACCATTTCGGAGGTTGGCATAGACCAATTGGGGTGTCAAGGTTCCGTAGACGGCGAAGCCACGCCGTTATCGGACCGACATCCGCGCTCCTGGTCCTGGGGGGATCGGTGGTCGTGCCACGATGGGGACCGAACGTGTCAGGAGGGCACCGGTGACGGCGGAACACGTGACTACGACCACGGCGGAAAGTGCGATGGCAGGGGGCGACACAGGCGGGGAGCCGGGGGCGCGCGTGCCGAAGTACTACCGCCTCAAGCGCCACCTACAGGAGTTGACGAACACCCAGCCACCGGGCACCCCGGTACCACCCGAGCGCACGCTCGCGGCGCAGTTCGACATCTCGCGCACGACCGTGCGCCAGGCCCTCCAGGAACTGGTCATCGAGGGCCGCCTGGAGCGCGCCCAGGGGCGCGGCACGTTCGTCGCGAAACCGAAGGTCGCACAGAGTCTCCAATTGACGTCGTACACCGAGGACATGCAGGCCCAGGGCCTGGAGCCGACCTCGCGCCTGATCGAGATCGGGTACATCACGTGCGACGACCACCTCGCGGAGCGCCTCGCGATCCGACCCGGCAACCGCGTCCTGCGGATCGAGCGCCTGCGGCTCGCGAACTCCGAGCCGATGGCGATCGAGACCACGCACCTGTCCACCAAGCGCTTCCCGGGCCTGCGCAAGCACCTCGCGAAGCACAACTCGCTGTATCGGGCCTTGTCCACCGGCTTCGACGTCCACCTCGCCGAGGCCGAGGAGACGATCGAGACCGCGATGGCCACCCCGCGCGAGGCGGGACTGCTGGGCACCGATGTGGGCCTGCCGCTGCTGCTGTTGTCACGCCACAGCTTCGACACGAACGGTGAACCGGTGGAGTGGGTGCGCTCGGTGTACCGGGGAGACCGATACAAGTTCGTAGCGCGCCTACGTCGCCCCGAATAGTACCTTTTCCCGAAAAAGGGACCGTCCGGGTGGTTCGGCGCCCCCGAACCACCCGGAAGCAGGTCACGAGGCCCGACCGGGCCCGCGCCCGCGCGGTACGACCGCAGCCTTCGCACGGAACGTGACGGGGCGCGGGTGGGACCTCCTCCCGACCCGATCGACACGCACCCGCAGCCCGACCGCCCGCAAAACCACGAACTAGGCTCAGCGCCCATGAGCGTTCTCGTGGTGACCGGCACCGACACCGGCGTGGGCAAGACGATCGTCACCGCGGCAATCGCAGCCATCGCCGCGGTGCGCGGCGGAACGGTGGCCGTGGTCAAGCCCTCGCAGACGGGTGTGGCCCCCGACGAGCCCGGCGACCTCGCCGACGTACGCAGACTCGCCGGCGTGACCGACCTGTACGAGTACTCGCGCTACCCCGACGCCCTCTCCCCCGCCGCCGCGTCCCGCGTGTCCGGCCTGCCGCCGGTCGACCTGTACGGCGTCGCGGAGCGGGTGCGCGCGCTCGCGAAGGAGACCGACCTGGTCATCGTCGAGGGCGCCGGCGGCCTGCTCGTGCGCTTCGACGACGACGGCACGACCATCGCCGACCTCGCGCGCGAGCTGCGCGCCGGCGCCCTGGTGGTGGCCCGCCCCGACCTCGGCACGCTCAACCACACCGCGCTGACCCTGGAGTCGATGGCGCACCGCGGCGTGGACCTGGTGGGCGTGGTGATCGGCGCGTGGCCCGGCGAGCCCGACCTCGCGATGCGGTGCAACGTGCGGGACCTGGAGACGCTGTCGGCCCGTCCGCTCGCGGGCGTGGTGCCCGCCGGCGCCGGCTCGCTGCATCCCGCGGACTTCCTGCTCTCGGCCCGTGCGAGCCTGGCCCCCGCTCTGGGCGGTACCTTCGATCCGGCCGCGTTCCGCGCCATCCAGGATCCGACCGCGAGGTGAGCGACATGACGGAAACCCTCGACAGCGACCGTACGCAGACCGTGAACGACGACATCCTGGCCGTGGCCCGACAGCAGGTCCTCGCAGAGGGTCGCGGCCTGACCGCCGACCAGGTCCTCGACGTGCTCAACCTCCCCGACGACCGTCTGGAGGAGCTGCTCCAGCTCGCGCACGAGGTTCGGGTCCGTCATTGCGGCGAGGAGGTCGAGGTCGAGGGCATCGTCTCGGTCAAGACCGGCGGCTGCCCGGAGGACTGCCACTTCTGCTCGCAGTCCGGCCTGTTCTCCTCCCCCGTGCGCGCCGCGTGGCTGGACATCCCCTCGTTGGTGGAGGCCGCCAAGGAGACCGCCGCGACGGGCGCGACCGAGTTCTGCATCGTGGCCGCCGTACGCGGGCCCGACGCCCGCCTGATGAAGCAGATGCGCGAGGGCGTCGAGGCGATCCGCGCCGCGGTGGACATCAACATCGCCGCGTCGCTGGGCATGCTGACCCGGGAACAGGTCGACGAGCTCGCGGACATGGGCATCCACCGCTACAACCACAACCTGGAGACCGCGCGCTCCTACTTCACCAACGTGGTCACCACCCACACGTGGGAGGAGCGCTGGGACACCCTGCGCATGGTGCGCGACGCGGGCATGGAGGTGTGCTGCGGCGGCATCGTCGGCATGGGCGAATCCGCCGAGCAGCGGGCCGAGTTCGCCGGCCAGCTGGCCGAGTTGGAGCCCGACGAGGTCCCGCTCAACTTCCTCAACCCGCGCCCGGGGACGCCGTTCGCCGAGCAGGACGTGATCGAGCCGCGCGAGGCGCTGAAGATCATCGGCGCGTTCCGGCTTGCCCTGCCGCGCACGATCCTGCGCTACGCGGGCGGTCGCGAGATCGCCCTGGGCGACCTCGGCACCCGTGAGGGCCTGCTGGGCGGCATCAACGCGGTCATCGTCGGCAACTACCTGACCACCCTGGGCCGCAAGCCCGATGCCGACCTGGCCCTGCTCCAGGAACTCAGCATGCCGGTGAAGGCACTGAACCGAACCCTGTAGCCGGCCCGCGGGGCAGCGATCCCGCAGCCGCGGGGCCGAAGCTCGCCTTCGGCCCCGCGGTCCCCCGGCGGACGACCGCGCGGGCGTGATCGGGGCGTAAACTGGACGGCTATGAAACTTCCTGCCACCGCCACCGCGTCCCCACCGCACGACCGCCTCCTCGCCCCGACCGGTGTCCGCATCCGCCAGGCCCGCCCGGAGGAGTACGAGGCGGTGGGCGAGGTGACCGTACAGGCGTACACGGGCCTGGTCGCCTCCGACGAGGAGTACATCGCCGAGCTGCGCATGGCCGCCCACCGCGCCGAGCACACCGAACTGCTGGTGGCCGTGGACGAGGCGTCCGGGGAGGTCCTGGGCACCGTCGCGTTCGTCGTGCCGGGCAGCGCGTACGCCGAGGTGGCCCGCGAGGGCGAGGGCGAGTTCCGGATGCTGGCGGTCGGTCCGGCGGCCCGCGGTCGCGGCGTCGGCGAGGCGCTCGTGCAGGCGTGCCTGGACCGCGCCCGGCGGCACGGCTTCGCCGCGGTGGTGATCTCCACGGTGTGGGACATGCGCGCGGCGCACCGGCTCTACGCGCGGATGGGCTTCCATCGCGCGCCCGAGCGCGACTGGTGGCCGGTGCCCGAGGTCGAACTGATCTGCTACACCAAGGACCTGCGTGAGCGGCCCGCGAGCTGAGGGCCGGTCGGGAACACCGTCGGCAGGCCGTAATCTACGGCCGTGACCACCACGACAGCCTTTTGCGACCAATGCGGCGAGCAGCTTGCCGGCGCCGCGCACGACGTGTGTGTGCGGCGCCGCGAACTCGAACCCCCGCGCTACTGCGGTCGGTGCCGACGGCGAATGGTCGTCCAGGTCACCCCGCGTGGCTGGACGGCCAGGTGCGTCGAGCACGGCGTCCTCACCTCGGGCTGAAGGCCCGTCGAGGCCCGAGCCGAACGCCGAGGGGCTGTTCGATCCGCGCCGCTACTCGATCAGCGCGATCGGGTCGCCCTCCTGGATCACGTCGCCCTCGGCCACGGTGATCCGCGCGACGATGCCCGCGAACTCGTTGAGCACCGGGATTTCCATCTTCATGGACTCCAGGATCACCAGGGTGCTGCCGGCATCGACCGCGTCCCCCTCGTGGGCGACCACCTTGGCCACGTTGGCCACCATCTCCGCCAGGACCTGCTCGGCCATCGTCGTTCCTCCTCCGGGCCCGGGTCGGGCCGCTGCGCAGTACGGGGGTGGGCGCGCCCGCGCCCTGCCCGAAATCCAATCACGCCGCGACGCCCCCGGGTCCCGCGATTGCCCACAGGGCCGCACCGCGGTCCTTGTCCGCAGTCACGGGTCGCGCCGCCACGCGTGGGCTCAGCCCGCGCGTTCCACCACCTGCGCGAGCGCCTCGACCACGCGCGGATCGTAGTCGCCGCCCGCGTCCGCGCGCAGCCGCGCGAACACCTCGCGCCGCCCGTGCGCGTCGTCGGCGAGGGCGTTGAGGTCGTCGTACGCGTTGACCACCTTGATGATCCGGCTCGCCAACGGCGGCGGCGCGCACACGCCGTCGCGATACGGGTCGGCCTGCGCGGCCACGATCGTCGCGACCCGGTCGAGCACCCCACTCTCGCGGATCACATCGGCACCGAGCCCGGCGATCCGGCGCTGTTCCTCGACCGGCAGGTCGAGTGTGGTGCCGCCGGGTACGGGGTCGACGAGCGCGAGCCGGCCGATGTCGTGCAGCATCGCCGCGTACTCCAGTTCACGCAGCTCGTTCTCGCCGAGTCCCAGGTCCACCCCGACCGCCTTGGCGAGATCACCCACCCGGGCCGCGTGCCCCGGCGACGCGCACCCCGTGGCCTCGGGCAGCCGCGACAACGCGGCGACGGTCTGTTGATGCACGCGCCGGATCGCCGCGTAGCGCCGGAAGGACATCAGCACGAGCAGCGACGGCACACAGAACACCGGTACCGCCCACAGCCCCAGCGCGCTCGTGGACAGGGCGATCAACATCCCCGTCGCGCCCACCGCCGTGCCGATCCCGGTCAGCCCGCCGGCCCCGCGCGCGGTGTACTGCGCCTCCCGCCCGATCTGCTCGGTCGGGCTCAATCCCGCGCACAGCGCGCGCAGTTCGCCCAGCAGCGCCGGACGAAACGGTCGCTCGACCCGCGCTATGGCCGCCACCACCGCATCGCACAGCGACGTCAGGAACACGACCAGGACCAGGAACGTGCCGTAGGCCCACCCGCGTTCCATCACCGGATCGAGCGCGCCCGCCGCGTACAACGGCCGAAACAGCGTGGCCGCGAAGCCCGCCGCGAGCATCCTGCGCGCGACGTAGGCAGGCGCCGGCGCCCGGCCGCGCGCGACGTGCGGCAGCGTGCCCGCGAGCAGCGCGACACCGACCACGGCCACCACTTGCAGCACGCCGTGCCGCGACACGGTCCCGTGCACGTCCGGCAGCAACGCGTACGCCAGCGCCCCGGCAGCGCCCAGCGGCGCGGTCTCGCGGTTGCCCGGCAGCGCCACCCTGGCCATCTCGCCGACCGCGATCACGCCGCCGAACACGAGCGCGTACTGCGGCTGCGCCACCCCGCGTGCCACCGTCGCCGTCAGCGCGGAGATCGCGGCGACCGCGCCGAGCACGAGCACCACCGTGCCCGTGTGCGCGCGCAACCGAGCCCCGAGCCCGCCGGCGCCCAGGCGCGCCCCCGCAGT
>NZ_WWJX01000692.1 GCF_009865215.1 Streptomyces sp. SID3343
CGGCGGGCCGCCCGCGGTGGACTCGTTCCTGCGCGGCTACGGCGCGGCGGTGCTGACCGTGCCGGCCGAGGAGCGGTGGCCGCTCATGCGCCTGGTCGTCGACCGGCTCGGATTCCATCCGCTCAGCAATCTCACCGACACCCACACGGGCCATGCCTTCGGGTCCGAGGGCTACAAGACGATCGCTTACGAGATCCACGCCGATCTCGGCGTTCCGGCGGCGGTGTTCGTGCCGACGGGCTACGGCGAGGTGCTGTACGGCGTGTGGAAGGGCTTCGCCGAACTGCGCCGCCTGGGCGTGACGGATCGGACGCCACGAATGTTCGCGTGCGAACCGGCCGCCGGTGGCCCGTTGGCCGCCGCCGTCCGGACGGGGCGGCCGGCCGCGCGCGTGTCGGTCGGGCCGACCTCGGCGTACGCGATCGACTGCCCCGTCGGCGGCTATCGCGGCGTGGTCGCCGTGCGCGACAGCGCCGGCGAGGCCCTGCTCGTCACCGACGAGGCGATGGCCGCGGCTCGCGCCGAACTCGCCCGGCAGGGCCTGTGGGTGGAGACCTCCGCCGCTGCGGGTCTGGCCGGCCTGCGTACCCACGGCCCCATCGACGGCCCGGTGGTCTGCATCGCCACGTCGAGCGGCTTCAAGGACCTCGACGTCGGCACCCACCCGCCGGCGCTCACCGAGCCCACGTGGCCGGCGGTCGAACGCGGACTCAGGGCAGCGGGCATCCCGGTCTGACCGAGCACCACCCGGGGAAGGCGGGCGTCCGGGCCCGACCGAGCGCCGCCGGGCCGCGGCCACCTCGACCTAGGCCCGCGCCCGCCGGGGTTCGCGCCGGGCGGCGCGGGCCGGGGCGCCGCCCTCCCGGGGTGCGGCGAGTCGCCACAGCTCCGCCCACTGACCCGCCGTCAGGTCCTTCGGCAACGTGTACGGCGCGAGGCGCTCGGCGCGCATCCAAGCGCGCACGGCCGGCCGCGCGAACCGGCCGGTCCGGTCCAGGATTTCGGCTGTCCCACGCCCCGGCCCGGTGAACACCTGGCGGACGAAGTCCTGGTAGGCCGCCCGCCGTCCGTCGATCAGCGGGGTGCCGCGCCGCGTCATGGTGAGCAGCCCGCCGTCCACCGAGGGCATCGGCCGAAAGGCCCGAGCCGGCACCCGCGCGTGCAACGCGAAGTCGAACCACGGCCACCAGGCGGCCGTCAGCATGGTCGCGCCGCCGACGCCCGCCCGGCGCCGGGCGACCTCCCACTGCACGAGCAGCACGGCGGTGTGCCAGTGCTCCGCTTCGAGCAGTCGGCGCAGGACGGCGGTGGTGAGGTGGAACGGCAGGTTGCCCACCACCACGTGCGGCTCGCGCGGAAACGCGAAGCGAAGCACGTCAACCGGTACCACCTCGACGTGCGCCGGCATACGTCGCGCCAGCCGACGAGCCCGCTTGGGATCGATCTCGACGGCCGTGATCGGCCGGCCGTCGCGACTCAGCGGGAGGGTGAGGGCGCCGTCGCCGGGTCCGATTTCCACGATCGGCCCGGTGGTGCGGGCGACGAGGTCCTCGAAGGTGGCGATCACCGACCGGTCTACGAGGAAGTTCTGACCGAGTTCGTGACGTCCACCGTGAGTGGGATGAACCATGGAAGGCTCCGCAAAAGCAGTTCGGAGCCGGGCAGCACGAAGCGCCGCACCGGCGATGGGCCCGAAGTGCGGCAGAACCGACGAAAGATGCGCTCTCGGCCTGCCGCTAGAAGCGGCGGGTCCTCATGAACGCGCACCCGAAAGCACAACCGAAAGCAGCCATGCCCGGCACCCTAACGGACCACGGCCGACCGACTCGAACGAGTTTCGCTCCCGCGCGCGACCGAAGTGCACAACACACGAGCCGGCCGACTCGGGGCACGAACGGAGCACAGCGGACCGACCCGCTCGCCCGCTCACGCACTTACCCGCCAATCCGCACAGCGGGGCACGCCGAGTCAACGACCGGGCGCGGGACGGGGTTCGAGTTCCTTGCCGTACCAGATCTCCGCGTACATGCCCCGCGCGTACGCCGGTATCTCGCGAAATCCGTGCCGCACGTACAGCGCCCGCGCCTCGACCAGGTCGAGCCGTGTGTCCAGCACGATCCGATCCGCTCCGAGGTTGCGCGCGCCCTCCTCGACAGCGGCCATCAAACGCGCGCCACCGCCGGTCCCGCGCAGCGTCGGCCGCACGTACACCCGGGTCAACTCGACCGTCCGCGCGTCCATCACCCGCAACCCCGCACATGCGGCGGGCACCCCGTCGTGGCGTCCGATCAGGAACAGGCCGGTCGGCGGCGCGAGATGGTCGCTGGTCGACAGCGCGAATCCGGTCTCGATCTCCTCGGCGGTGGAGTCCCGGTCGAAGTGCAGCCGGTAGTAGCGGTCACTCACGTCGACGTAGTACTCCCGCAGCAGGGTCCCGGCCTCGTCCGAGCCCACGGGCCCGGTGCCGACGACCCATCCGGGCCTGGGCGAAGCAGTGATGATCATCCGGCGATTGTGACGCCTCGGCCCGTTTCCCGCTCGCATTCGGGCGAGGCGGAAGCCGCGCCCGGTCGGTCAACTCACCGGCTCCCGCTCCCCCGCGCGCAGTGCGGCGAAGACCCGCTCGACCGTTGCCCGCTGTTCGCCCACCGGCGCGACGTAGTCGATCGCCGCGCGAGCCGACGCCTCGCCCAGGGTGCGGCTGATCGTCCACGCGCCCAGATATTGCGCGGCCAGGCAGCCACCGGCCGTGGCGATGGTGCCGCGGGCGTGGAAGGGAGCGTCGAGCACTTCGACGCCGGCGGCCTCGACCCACGGGCGCGACGTGACGTCCGTACAGGCCGGCATGTCGTCGAGCAGGCCGAGGCGGGCCAGGACCAGGGCGCCCGAGCACTGTGCCCCGATCAGTTGGCGGGACGGGTCGAGCGGCAGGGCGTCGATCAGCGCGTCGTCGGCGACCACGTCGCGGGTCTTGATGCCGCTGCCGATCAGCACCACGTCCGCCTCGGGCACGAACTCCAGCGAACGCTGCCCGGTGATCTCGACGCCGTTCATCGAGGTCACCGTCGGCGTCGGCGTGGTGATGTAGGCCGTGAGGCCCTGCTTGCGGCAGCGGTTGACGATCGCCGCGGCAACGAAGCTGTCGATCTCGTTGAAGCCGTCGAAAGTGACCACTGCGACCTGCGGCATCGGATCTCCGTCCACGTGATCACCTGACCGATCCGGCCAGGCTACCGCCGGACCGGTCTCCCCCACCGACCACCCGGGGCGGTCACCGTTCGCGGAATACCTCGGTCATCGCCTGCGCCTGTGCGTACGACGGGATGTCGCTCACGTGCGGCAACGATCCGAGCGGCGTGGGGGATCCCGACGTTTCCGAGCCGTGGGCCACCGACCACGCCAGATCCACCGCGCTGCGCACCGCCGCCCGAAACAGCAGTGAGCCCAGGCTGATCCGCCGCACTCCCAGCTCGGCCAGGGCGGCGGGTGTCGGACCGGTGGGGCTGTACAGGATGTTCAGCGGCGCGTCGGTCGCGGCCACGAGGGTGCCGATCGCGGTCGGTTCCTGGAGGCCGGGTACGAAGACTCCGTCCGCGCCGGCGGCCCGATACGCCCGGATCCGGCGCACCGCCTCGTCGAGCGAGGGTTCGCCGCCCACCCAGTGGGTGTCGGTGCGCGCGTTGACGAACAGTGTCGGCGCGGCCTCCTTGAGCGCGACGATCAGTTCGACCTGGTGTTCGGTCGCGGTCAGCGTGCCGTCGGCTCGGCCGTCCTCCAGGTTGACGCCCGCCACGCCGGCGCGCACCAGTTCGGTGCCCAATCGGGCGACGTCCTCGGGACGTTCGGCGAAGCCGCCCTCGATGTCGACGCTGACCGGTACCGGCAGCCGCGCCAACCCGACGCCCAGGCGCAGGGTTTCCTCGCGGGTGCCGCCCTCCCCGTCGGGTTTGCCGGCCGCGACCGCGACTCCCAGACTCGTCGTCCCGATCGCCGGGAATCCGCGCTCGACGAGCGCGGCGGCCGACGCGTGATCCCACGCGTTGGGCAGGAACAGCGGCGTCTCGGCGTGGTGCAGCGCGCGGAACTCGGCGAAACGGCTGGGGTTGGTCATCGGGCTGGACCTCCGGATCGGCGACGGACCCACACCCGACCGGCTCCGCGGGCCCGGTCCCGGCAGGTGTGACGGTGTCACCGCGTCGTCCACACCCGCGACCTCGGCCCCGCACGACCTTGGTGCGTGATCCTGGTACGCCCGCCATCATGCCGCCCGCACACTTCGCCCGCGCGCGATTCCATCCGCGCACCGGCCCCGCCGCGACCCGTTCGGGGCATCGCTCCCGCGCTGCGATAGCGTCCCCGCGAGACAAGGGAGGCCCCGTTGCTGCTGCACGAGATCCTGGTCGAGGCCGCTCGGGAGGTGCCCGGGGACACGGCGCTGATCGTGCCCGGGCACACGTCGTGGACGTTCGGCGAGCTCGCGGACCGCGCGTTCGCGCTGGCCGGCGCCGTCGCGGCGGGCACGTCCTCGGGTGCGCGGATCGGGATTCTGGCGCACAACCGGGCCGAGTACGTCGCCGCCTACTACGGCGTGCCGTGGGCGGGCCGGGTGCTCGTGCCGCTGAATCCGCGCCTGCATCCGCGCGAGTGGGCCGATCAGTTGGAGCGCTCCGGGGCCGAGTCGCTGCTCGGTGACGCCGACCTGCTGCGGCGGCTCGGGTGGACCGGCGGTCCCGCCGTCGACCTCGCCGACGCCGACCTCGGGACGCCACGCGCGTTCACGCCGGCCACCGACGACACCGCGTTGGCGTGGTTGCTGTTCACGTCCGGGACCACCGGCCGGCCCAAGGGCGTGCGGCTGACCCACCGCAGCCTGACCGCGTCGATGCGCACGTCGCTCGCGCGCCGTCCGGTGGACCCGGACGCGGTCGTGCTCACCCCGTTCCCCCTCGCGCACGTGGCGGGCTACCAGGTGCCGGCCCACCACCTGGTGCGCCGCCCGGTGGTGGTCCTGCACCGCTACGATCCGGCGCGACTGGCGTCCGTCATCCGCGAGTTCGACGTCACCAACCTGTCCTTGGCGCCGACGATGATCGACGCGCTGCTCGACCACGTGCGTGAGGGCGACGGGTTGCGCGAGCGGATCCGCTCGATCAGCTACGGCGCCTCGCCGATCACCCCGGAACTGATCCGCCGGGTCGACCGGTTGCTCGGGTGCGGGCTCAACCAGGGCTACGGGATGACCGAGTTGTCCGGCAACGCGGTGTTCCTGAGCGCCGCCGACCATCGACCCGAGCTGTACGCGGCGGCCGGCCGGCCCGGGCCCGGGGTGGAGATCCGGATCGTCGACGACGCGGGCGTGCCGGTTCCGCTCGGCGCGACCGGCGAGATCTCGGTCCGCGCCGA
The DNA here is from genome assembly GCF_009865215.1 of Streptomyces sp. SID3343. GTDB lineage: Bacteria > Actinomycetota > Actinomycetes > Streptomycetales > Streptomycetaceae > Embleya. The sequence goes on from NZ_WWJX01000692.1 coordinate 5,404, forward strand.
GCAGGTCGCCGACGGCTATTGGCAGTCGGACACCGGCGAGTTCGCGGACGGCTGGTTTCGCACCGGCGACCTGGGCCGCGTGGACGCCGACGGCTACCTGTACGTCCTGGACCGCAAGAAGGACGTCATCATCACCGGCGGCGAGAACGTCAGCGCCCGCGAGGTCGAGGCTGTCCTGCGCGGGCACCCCGACGTGCGCGACGTCGCCGTGGTCGGCGAACCGGATCCACGCTGGGGCGAGCGCGTGGTTGCGGTGGTCGTCACGACCGCCGGCACCACCGTGGACCCGGACGCACTTGTCACCCTGTGCCGCTCGCGGTTGGCCGGCTTCAAGGTCCCCCGGCGCGTGCTGTTCACCGACGCCCTGCCGGTGACCGGCACCGGCAAGATCAGCAAACCCGCCCTACGGGAACAGCTCACCGAAGGCGGCCCCCCGACCACCGTCTGACCCTCCCACCGAAAGCCTCCCGACCACCGGCCCCACCGCCCGCCGATGTGTCCACCGAGGGCGGCCCCACCGCGCGCCGACCCGCCGTCAGTCGCTCACCGACAGCACGATCTTGCCGGTCGTGCGCCCCGTCTCGCCCAGGACGTGCGCCTTCGCCGCGTCCGCGAGCGGCAGCACGGCGGCGACTTCGACCCGCAGTCGACCGTCCGCGACCAGCGCCGCGATCTCGCGCAGTCCCGCGAAGTCCGGCTCGACCATCACGAACACCGCCCGCACCCCCGCCGCGCGGGCCTGCTCGACCGGGAAGGTCTCGTCCGGCGGGACGATCGAGACCAGCGTGCCGCCGCCCGGACGCAGCGTTCGCAGCGAGCGGGTCGGATGGTCGCCGCCCATCGTGTCGAGCACCACGTCCACGTCCCGCACGGTTTCCGCGAAGTCGACGCTTCGGTAGTCCAGCGCCTCGTCGACGCCGATTCCGCGCAGGAACTCGTGCTTGCCGGCGCTCGCGGTACCGATCACGTACGCGCCCCGCGCCTTGGCGATCTGTACGGCCAGGTGCCCGACACCGCCCGCGGCGGCGTGGATCAGGACCCGCTGCCCCGGGGCCACCTCGGCCGTGTCGACCAACGCCTGCCACGCGGTGAGCGCCGCGAGCGGCAGTGCGGCGGCGGCCGTGGCGCCGAGGCCGGCCGGGCGGCGGAAGAGGTGCCTGGCCGGCGCTGTGACGTACTCGGCGTAGGCGCCGGCGGGACGCGGGAAGCGCGGCATGCCGAACACCTCGTCGCCGGGCGCGAGGATCGTCACGCCCGCGCCCACGGCCTCGACGACGCCCGCGACGTCGAAGCCGAGCGTGAACGGCGGTTCCTGTCCGCTGTAGAACCGGCCACGCGCGCGGGTCTTCCAGTCGGTCGGGTTGACGCCGGCGGCCTGGACGCGGACCAGGACCTCGGTCGGTCCGGGTTCGGGGCGGTCGGTCTCGATCAGGTGCAGGACGTCCGGTCCGCCGGCGGTGTCCTGGCTGATCGCGCGCATCCGCGGGGGGGTTGTCTCGCTCATGGTCGCCCTCTTTGCCGGTTCGTTTCGTGGTGCTCGTGCGGTCGGGAACTGGTTGCTCGTGCGGTTCGAGACTGTCCGACGAAGCCGCCACCCGGTGCCGGCCCGATGGCCAACCTTTGCAAGGATCGGGCCATGCACAATGTCGTGGTCCTGGCTCTGGACGGTGTCGTCCCCTTCGAGCTCGGTATTCCCGCTCGCATCCTCGGCGTGGCTCGGGGACCGGCGGACGAGCCGCTGTATCGGGTGATCACGTGCGGCGTCGACGGCGGTCCGGTGCGCACCGCCGCCGACTACTCGATCGTGGTCGATCACGACGCCGGCGCGTTGGCCTGGGCGGACACGGTGGTGATCCCGCCCTCGCACGCGCTGGAGGACGTGTACGAAAGCGGCGTGTTGCGACCCGAGCTCGCTACCGCGTTGGCCCGGATCCGGCCCGGCACCCGGCTGGTGGCCATCTGTACGGGTGCGTACGTCCTGGCTGCGGCGGGGCTGCTCACGGGCCGTCCGGTCACCACGCACTGGCGGCAGGCGGAGCGGCTTCAGCGGCTGTTTCCCGAGGTGCGGGTCGATCCGGACGTGCTGTTCGTCGACGACGGGGACGTGCTGACATCGGCGGGGGTGGGCGCGGGCGTGGACCTGTGTCTGCACATCGTGCGCCGCGATCACGGCAGCGACGTGGCCAACGACGTCGCGCGGATGTGCGTCGTACCGCCGTGGCGCGAGGGTGGGCAGGCCCAGTACATCCGGCGGCCGGTCCCCGAGGTCTCGCGGCACGGCACCGCGCCGACTCGCGCGTGGGCGTTGGAACACCTGGACGAGCCGTTGGTGTTGGCCGATCTGGCCGCGCACGCGCGGGTGAGCGTGCGCACGTTCACCCGGCAGTTCCGGGCCGAGGTGGGCCAGAGCCCGGGCCGGTGGCTGACCGTTCAGCGGGTCGAGTTGGCCCGCCGGCTCCTGGAGACGACCGATCTGCCGATCGACCTGGTCGCCCTGCGCGCGGGGCTCGGCACGGGCGCCTCGTTGCGCCAACACCTGCACGTGGCCGTAGGTGTCGCGCCGCACACCTATCGCCGTACGTTCCGCGCGCAGCCGGCGCGGTCGAGCGGCGGCCGGTAGGGGATCACGCAACAGGGCAACCCGGAGCCGCGCCGGCAAGGCCCCACGCGGTACCGGCCCGCACGGAAACGGCCTCGGGGTAGGGCAGGCTCGAAACCGCGGTTCCGAGGCCCCGATTCCGAGGTCGTTTCCGCGCGCCGGGTCCTTCGACCCCGGAATGGTCGAAGGGCCGGGTCGTTCGGCGGTCGAACGGCTCAGATGTCGAACAGTGGCGGCTTCGCGTTGCGCAACGCGCAGTGGTTGCCGTAGGTGCGGGTGAAGTCGATCCGCTGGGCGCCGCCACGCCAGTGGCCGGTGGCGACGGCGGTGACCGGGGCGTAGACCGCCGGGCAGATGCCGGACCGGGCGGGGATACGCTGCGGGTCGCCGCCGGCCGCGTCGAGCGCGGCACACGCAGCGGCCGGGGTGGGATGGCTGCCGCCGTCGGGGTGGCACCACAGTTCGGCCTCGGCGACCACCGGTCCGGTGGTGCCCTGGCCCTGATGCACCGTCAAGCGCAGGTACCCGAAGGGCGGCGGCGTGGCCGACGCGGGCGCGACGCCGCTGCTGCCCACCAGGATTGCCGCCGACACCGCGCCGCCCAGGCTCGCCAACAGCTTCGCGCGCACTTGCCCACCTCCCGTGGTCGGGGCCTGGACCGCCGCCCGGTCCCCCACGAGGACCCCGCCTACGGTTCGTCATCGGCGCCGGTCCGCCCGGCCTTGAGCCGGTCGGCCCCGTCTCCAGCCTTGTGGGTGACCCGCGCCGGCTCGCGAACGCCACGGCCAACGCGCCGAAACAAGGCGGCCCTCG
>NZ_WWJX01000693.1 GCF_009865215.1 Streptomyces sp. SID3343
CTCCTCGACCGCGACCGGCTCGCCCCGCAGCAGCGCGAGCAGGTGTCGCAGCGACGTCACCCCGAGCACGGTGACCCCGGGCACCAACTCCGCCTCGCCCGCCGCGGTCGCCGGCACCACGACCCGCGTGCACCCGGCAGCCGCGGCGGCCATCACGGCGGGCAGCACGCCACGCACCGGCCGCAATCGGCCGTCCAGGCCCAGTTCGCCGACCATGACCAGGTCCTCGATGGTGCGCGGGTCCAGGACCCCGGCGGCGGCGAGCACCGCGGCGGCGATCGGCAGGTCGAAGCCCGAACCGGTCTTGGGCACGGTGGCGGGCGACAGGCCCACGGTGAGTCGGCGCTGCGGCCACTCCTCGCCGCTGTTGACCACGGCCGCGCGGACCCGCTCTCGCGACTCCATCAGCGTCTTGTCGGGCAAGCCCACCAGGGTGAAGGTGGTGACGCCCGGCTCCAGGTCGGCCTGGACCTCGACCACCACCCCGTCCACCCCGATCAGGGTGACCGAGCGCGTGCGTGCGAACACCACGGTCAGCACATCCCGCGCACGTGCTCGACGTGTGCGGCCCCGCTCGCGGACGGCACGATCGCGACCAGGTCGATCCGCACGTCGCGCCCCGGCTGCCCGGCCGGCGGATGCGCGAGGAGCCAGCGCTCCGCCAACAACCGCAGCCGCCGCGCCTTGGCCGCCCCGATCGTCGCCATCGGGTGCTCGAACCCGCCGGCCCGCCGGGTCTTGACCTCACACACCACGAGCGTGGGTCCGTCCCGCGCGACGATGTCGATCTCGCCGTCCCGGCATCGCCAGTTGCGATCGAGCACGACCATGCCGTGCTCGATCAGATACCGCGCCGCGACCCGCTCGCCGTAACGCCCGACCGCGCCGTTGCGCAACTGCTTCGCGCCGCCGCTTCCGGCCCTACCCGTCCGAGCCCGGCTCCCGGCCTCGCCCGTCCCACCTCTGCCCGTCCCAGCCCCGCCTGTCTCGGCCCCGCCTGTCTCGGCCCGCACAACGACCACCTCCGACTCCGACGGTGCCGGAATCGGAGGTGGCCGCTCTCGCGTCGGCGTGGCCTGTGCACAACCGGGCCGCTGTGGATACCCGATCCACCCCGGAGGGGGATTGCGGATCTGCCGCGAGCGCCGTTCAGCCGCACCGAACCCGGCCACACCGAACGATCAGTCGCACGAAACGATCAGTCGCACCCGGCCGCACCGAACGGCCGGCCACTCGAAACGATCAGCCGCACCGATCGATCAGCCGCCGAACCCTTCGTTGCCCGCGGGCATCTCGAACTCGCTCTTGGTCAGTTCCTCGACGTTGACGTCCTTGAAGGTGAGAACCCGGACGTTCTTCACGAAACGCGCGGGTCGATACATGTCCCACACCCACGCGTCCGCCATGGACAACTCGAAGAAGACCTCCCCGTCGGCCGACCTCACGTGCAGCTCGTACTGGTTGGTGAGGTAGAAGCGCCTTTCCGTCTCGATGACGTACTTGAAGAGACCCACGACGTCGCGGTACTCGCGGTAGAGCTGCAGCTCCATCTCGGTCTCGTACTTTTCGAGATCTTCCGCACTCATGCGCGCCCCTCGCTCCTGCGCTTCGCTGTCGTCTCCCATTGTGTACCGGCGACCCACCGGACCACCGGCGCACCATGGCCCAACCGCCCGGCCGTTCGCGCGTCACCCCAGGCTCAGCCGTTCCACCACTCGAACGGCTCATCGATCAGCTCGCCGGCCAGGAACGTCGGCAGCAGCGTGGGCAGCCGTCCGGGGTAGAACCGCACCGGCGAGGCCACGATCTCGGCCACCGGCCACCAGTGCGCGCCCTGGTACTCCGCCAACTCGTCGGCCGTCCAGCGCGACCGGTCCTCGCACACCTTCGGCGCGCGCTCGGCGATCCGCACCAACACCACGAACTCGTGTTGGACCCGCCGATGCCCCGGGCGGACCCAGGTCACACTGCGCCGCCACGTGGGCGGTCCGACGTCGGCCGCGGCGATCCGCAGGCCGGTCTCCTCCAGAATCTCGCGCACGGCGGCGTCCACGTAGCTCTCGCCGGGGTCGAGCCCGCCTCCCGGCAGGTCCCACCAGTCGGTGGGGTCCGACTCGGGGACGTGCGTGCGAAACAGCAGCACCCGGTCGTCGGGATCGAGCAGTACGACGCGCACGGCCCGACGTTCGAGGTCGGGGCTCAGGTCGGCGGGGTAGTCCGGAACCGGCCCGGGAACGTCGCCGGGCCATGACACGGGTTGAGTCGTCATCCCCGGATTGTCCTCCCACGGCAAACGGCCGGGTCGCCCGGGAGAAGGATTCCCGAGCGACCCGGCCGTGGGCGGGGACGACCGTCAGGCCGGCGGTGCCCCCGACGGATCACGCGTGGCCACCCGCTCCGGTGGTCCGTCCGCGCGCCGGCGTCGCCGCCACAGCACGATCGGCAGGGCGCCGGCGAAGCCCGCCGCGAGCGGCGCGCTGCCCACCGCGCCCATGCCCAGTCCGGGCTGGTCGAAGGTGCCCGGCACGCCGAGCCCGTGGATCCGGCTGAGCGGCCACACGACGGTGAAGGCCCGCCCGATCACCTGGTCCTTGTCGACGGTGCCACCGCCGGGCTCGCCCTGGTGGTAGCGCGAGTCGGACGAGTTGTCCCGGTTGTCGCCCATGAGCCAGATCCGACCCTTGGGGATGGTCACGTCGAACTGCATCGTCGAGGGGGCCACCCCCTTCTTGAGATACGAACTCTCGTCGAGGGGCTTTCCGTTGACCATCAGTCGACCCTGCGCGTCACAGCACTGGACCCGGTCGCCGCCGACTCCGATGACCCGCTTGATCAGGTCCTTCTCACTGGCGGACGGCATCAGGCCGACCCACGACATGCCCTTTTGCAACCCGCGCACGATCGCGTTGTCGGACTGCTTGGGGGCTTCGGACAGCCAGTTGCCCGGGTCGTGGAAGACCACGACCTGGCCGCGCTCGGGCTCCGCGCCGAACCACGGGGTGAACTTGTTGACCAGGACCCGGTCGCCGACCTTGATCGTGTTCTCCATCGACTCCGAGGGAATCGAGAACGCCTGCACCAGGAACGTCTTGATGAGCAGCGCCAGCACGATCGCGATCACCAGGAGCAGGGGCAGTTCCTTCCAGAACGACCCCTTGCGCTTGGGCGGGGGAGTCGCCGACGCACCGTCGGTGTCGGCGGCCTCGGTGTCCGAACCACCCGGTCCCTCGCCCGAGTCACCCGGGTCACCCGAGTCACCGGGCCCCCCGGAACCTCCCGGGCCGTCGCCACCGGGCGGCGACCCGGCGGGACCGCCGGGGCCCGCGGGCAGGGGCGCGGAACCCGCCGGGGGAAAGATCGGCGCGCGCTCGGGCACGGCGCCGTTCCCGTTCGGGGGGCGTTTCACCAGATCGGGCGACTGCGCGGGGACGTCCCCGCTCGTTGGTTCCGTCGGTGGTGCTCCCGGATCGTGGGGCGCCTCGCCGGGATGCCGCTCGCGTGGCTCCCGCCCACGATCGTCGTCTCCACCAGCGGATCGTGCTCCGATCACGACTTCCCCCACGGCGCCTCCTCGTACCCGTGCAGGCCACTCGGCGACCGGTCAGGGCTGTTCACCGGCTGCCCACAGCTGCGTCTTGATGATTTCCGACCCGTGCCGCGCACGTCGCCGGGTCGATGTCGCCCCCATGGGACCGGCATGCGCCGGCGCGAGCGTACACGCCTGCGTAGCAGGACCATCGGAACCGCACCCACCATCCCCATAACGACCGGGGTGGTCGGGAGAATCGCAACCGACAGGGCTTTGTTTTCGAACGAGCCCGAGAAGGTGTCGGGAACCGGCAGGCGATGCACCCGCCCGAACGGCCAACCCACCATGAAGGCCCGACCGACCACGTCGCCCTCCGAGATCGTGCCCGAGTACGGACGGTCCATATGTGCCCGCGAATCGGCCGAGTCACCGCGATGATCGCCCATCACCCACAACCGCCCCTTGGGCACGGTAACGGTGAATCGCTTCTGGGAGGGCGCGTTGCCCTTGTACAGATACGGCTCGTCGAGCGGGACGCCGTTGACGGTGACCCGCCCGGACGGGTCGCAGCACGCGACCGTGTCACCGCCGACCCCGATCACCCGCTTGATCAGGTCCTGTTCGTCGTCGGACGGAAGCATGCCCACGAAGACGAGTCCCTGTTTGAGCTGCTTGAGCACGGGCGGCGGATCGTCGGCCGGCTTCTTGCCGAGCCAACCGCCGGGGTCGCGGAAGACCACGACCTCTCCGCGCTCGGGAGTGTCCCCGAACCACGGTGAGAACTTGTCGACCAGAACCCGGTCACCGATGTTGATGGTGTGCTCCATCGACCCGGACGGGATGTAGAAGGCCTGGACCAGGAACGTCTTGATCAACAGCGCGAGCGCGAGGGCGATCACCGCGAGCATGGGGATCTCACGCCACAGCGGCACCGGCTTCTTGTCCCGGCGCCGGGAGGTGCGTCGCCCTCGACCGCGGGCGGCGGCCCGACCGGTGCGAACCGGCGTACCGGCCTCGACCTCCGGCGCCGCGACGAACGGCGGCGTCTCACCGCCGGCGGGTGGGACGAACGCCGAACCGTCGTAAGGGACCGCAGGGTCGAACGCCGCCCGGTCGAGCGCCGCACCGTCGAACGCCGAACCATCGGACACGGAGCCGTCCATAGCGGAGCCGTCGAACGCCGAACCCTCGACGCCCGATCCGCCGATCGGCAGCGCGTCGAACCCCGGCGCGCCGGTCACCACGGCGCCCGCCGAAGCCGCAGGCGCGGCCCGGGTGCCCTCCTCGGACGCGTCGGCGCTCGGGGCGCCGGTCTCGGCTCGGCCGCCCTTGGGCTTTCCGCGTTTACCCACGACGGTCGAAGTCCGACCGTTCGAAGGTCTTCGGGCGATCCCAGCCCTGGATCCTGCCGAGCGGCCAGATGATCCACTGCGCCCGGCCGATCACCCTGCTCTCGGGCACCATGCCGCCGCCGGGGTCGCCGAGGTGCTCACGCGAGTCCGCCGAGTTGCTGCGGTGGTCACCCATGACCCACAGCTTGCCCTTGGGTACCTCGGCCTCGAACGGGAACTCGGACGGCTTGTCGCCGGGGTAGAGATAGTCGTCCTCGTCGAGCGGGACGCCGTTGACCGTGACCCGGCCCTGGGCGTCACAGCACTTGACGACGTCGCCGCCGATTCCGATCACGCGCTTGACGAAGTCGCTGTCGTCGGGGTTCGTGAAGCCGAACACGCCACCCAGCTTGTTCAGCGCGCCGGTCACCGGATTCGGTTCGTCGGCGTCGTCGGGGGTGAACGAACCCTTGCCGTCGAAGACGATCATGTCGCCGCGCTTGATGTCGCCGAAGCGATAGGCGAGCTTGTTGACCAGGACCCGATCGCCGACCTGCAGCGTGTTCTCCATCGACCCGCTCGGGATCACGAAGGGCTGCGCCACCCACGAGTTGATCGCGAGTACGACGACCATCGCGACCGCGACCAGGAGCGGCAGTTCGACCCACGCCGGCATCCGACGCCGACGCGCCCGCGACGGCTCGGGCTTGGCGTCCGGGTCGTCGAATGCGTCGCCGCCACCGTCGCCTTCGCCGGCATCGGGGGCGTCCGAGTCCACCGAAACGGTCTTGCCGAGCGAGACGACCTCGGCGACCGCATCGGTCGCGGCACCCTCGTCGCCCGCGTCGCCGGCGACGATCGCAGCGGCCGAACCACCCGCGGCAGCCCG
>NZ_WWJX01000694.1 GCF_009865215.1 Streptomyces sp. SID3343
CGCACCACGACCTCCGGCGCCAAATCGCCGCGCGCGCCCCGCACACTCGCGCCCGCGCCCGCGCCGCTGCTCGGCACGCTCCCCACGAACGCGTGCGACGGCCTCGCCGCGGGCGGCGTGTTCCCCGTCGGCGGCGCCACCCACCGCTGGTGTCACGCGCAGGAACGCCTGCGGTGACGCCGATCTCGTTGCCTCACGCACTTATTGACTGTTCGTCAGATGGCTCGTACGGTCGGCCCGCCGTACACGATCAACGCCGGGAGGCCATCCGTGTTTCGTGAAGCCCTCGATCTGACCGGCCGAGTCGCCGTCGTCACCGGCGCGGCCTCGGGCATCGGCCGCTCCAGCGCCGAGGTGTTGGCCGAACTCGGCGCAACCGTCGTGTGCGCCGACCTCAACGCGGCGGGGGCCCAGGAGACCGCGAAAACGATCGTCGCCGCCGGCGGCGCCGCGACCGCGCAGGCCGTGGACACCTCCAGCGCGGAGCAGGTGGACGCGCTGATCAACGACGCCGTCACCGCGCACGGCCGGCTCGACATACTCGCCAACATCGCCGGAATCATGCACCTGAGCACGGTGATGGAGACCGAGGAAGCCGACCTCGACCGTGTCCTCGCGATCAACTTCAAGGGTGTGTTCTTCGGCTGCCGCGCCGCCGCGCGAGTGATGACGGCGCAGGGGTCGGGCAGCATCGTCAACATGGCCTCCGGCGCGGTGGACACCGCCACCTCGGGGCTGCTCTGTTACGGCGCGGCCAAGGCCGCCGTGGTCCAGTTGACCAAGACCCTCGCGACCGAGGTCGGCCCCACCGGCGTCCGGGTCAACGCGGTCGCGCCCGGCTGGATCGTCACCGGCATGACCGGCCGACACTGGACCGACGAGGACGGCAACGAGGACGCGGCCCGCAAGGCCGCCGTCGCCGCGCCGATGGCCAAGGCGGCCCCGCTGCGCACGGTCGGCGAGCCCACGGACATCTCGTACGCGGTGGCCTACCTCGCCTCCGACGCCGCCAAGTTCGTCACGGGCCAGATCCTGCGCCCCAACGGCGGCATCGCGATGCCGTGGTAGGCCGCCCGCCGTCCTGAGCGCCGCGAGGCCTGCTTTTCCGCCTCCTGGGGCCCTCGGGCCCGAAGGCGAAGAACGAGTCGCGGGAGAGTCCCCAGGCGTGCTCGGTACATGCCACCGCCCCGCGCCGAAGGACTCGACGCGGGGCGGTGGTGGGCGCGTATGCGCGGCTCAGGACTGGTTCTCGGCCTGGAACATCCAGCTCATTTTCTCCAGGTCCGCGGAGATCGTGATGAACAGGTCCTGGGTGACCGCGTCCTGCTCCTCGGTCACCGCGATGCGCTCGCGCATGCGCTCGATCACCGCGCCGTACACCCCGACGAAGTAGCCGATGACGTCGACGTCCTTGATCCAGCCGGAGTCGGGCTGCGGGACGCCGCTGCCGGAGGTGATGCTCGCGGCGCGGCCGTCGGGGTTGTAGCCGATGGCGGACGCGCGCTCGGCTACCGTGTCGGCGAAGGTACGCGCGGCGGTGACCACCTCGTCGAGCTGGAGGTGGACGGTCCGAAAGCGCGGGCCCACCACATTCCAGTGGGCCTGCTTGGCGACGAGCGAGAGGTCTATGAGATCGACGAGGGCACCCTGCAGTGCCTCGCCGGTGATCTTGCGCGCCTCGTCGGACAGGGGGCTCTTGACGACGACCATGGTGCTTCGACTCCTCGGGGTTGATGCCGGTGCGCGGTATCGGGGTTTGCGAACCCGACGGATTCGACGAACCCGACGGACTCGAAAGTCCGGCGCACCCCACATCAACTGCCCCGAATCGGCCGATCGATTCTCCCGAGTGGCCCACGCCACATCCGGGATCGGCGTCAGGCCGCCACCACCACGCTCACGGAGTTCTCGGCGGAAATCGGGCCTGGGCCCGACGCACGGTCGTTGTTCTGGCGTTCCGTGGCGGCGCGCTCGTTCGGCGTGAAGCCGGCGCCTACCGGTTCCAGAACCGGACGCATCGCTTCGGCCGAGGCGAGTTCGGCGAGGGCCAGCTCGTCGCTGACCTCACGCATCAGTACGGACATCCGCACGTCCAGCGCGTCGCAGATCGCGGCGAGCAGTTCGGAGGACGCCTCTTTCTGGCCGCGCTCGACCTCGGACAGGTAGCCAAGGGATACCCGGGCTGAGGACGACACCTCGCGCAGGGTGCGACCCTGACGCTGGCGCTGGCGCCGCAGCACGTCACCCAGCAGGCGACGGAGCAGGATCATCGGTCGCTCCCTCCTAGGGCGGCTCGGGGGGTCACAGCCCCACCGTACCTGGCCGACCGCGCCGGTGTGCCCGCCTTACGGTCCTGTTCACTCAGGGCGTGGAACCTTGACGGCAGGGGGGTCCAGGGTCCATAGGGGTTCCGGTCGGCCTCCGACCTGATGCGCAGCACGTTGATCCACAGCCTTCCGCGTCACTCCTGCGTTTTCGACAACCGGATGCCCGACTGCCCGTCGGTCCGGTTCACCCCGTGCACGCGGGGTCCTGCTCGGCCGGCAGCCCCGCGACCACGCGCCGGAGCAGGTCCAGTGCGCGAACGACGGTCATCTCCCGGATTCTGGCCCGGCTGCCCGAGAACAGCAGCGAAAGCACCGTTGTTCCCTCCGGGCCCGCGACCGCGATGTATACGGTGCCCACCGGCTTGCCGTCCTGGGGGTCGGGTCCCGCGACCCCCGTGGTGGCCACCCCGTACGTACCCGACATCATCCGGCGCACACCCTCGGCCATCCGGGCGGCCACCTGCGGGTGAACGGCGCCCTCGGCGGCGAGCAGGTCGGTGTCCACGCCGAGCACGCCGGCCTTGAGGTCGGTGGCGTACGCGGTGACCGAGCCGCGCACGACCGCGGACGCGCCGGGTACCTCGGTCAAGGCGCCCGCCAGCAGGCCGCCGGTGAGCGACTCGGCGACGGCCACGGTGGCGTCGCGGCCGATCAGGAGGGCTTGGACGACGCTCGCGAGCGTGTCGTCGGCCTCGCCGTAGACGCAGTCGCCGAGGAGCTCTCGGGCCCGGGTCGCGGCGGCGTTCACGGCGACGTCGCCGCCGGGGGCGGTCGCGGTGAGCTTGACCCTGGTCTGTCCGGCAGTGGCGAGGTAGGCGACCTCGACCGCGCCGCCGGCCGTCGAGAGTTGCTTCTCCAGCGGTTCCAGCATCGCGGCCACCACGCCCTCGCCGACCGAGGCGGTGAGCAGTTGACGCCTGGCCCGAGCCGGCGGCGAGCCGGCGCGGCGCAGCAGGTCCGGCAGGACCTGCTGTTCGGTCATCGCGATCATCTCGTGCGGCGGGCCGGGGATCGCGTAGACGACGACGTCGCCGGTCTCGACGCACACGCCGGGGGCGCTGCCGTTGGCGTTGGGCAGGCTGCGGCCGCCCTCGGGTACGTCGGCCTGTTGCAGGCCCAGTGCGGTGAGCGTGCGGTTCATGCCCGTGTAGCGGGCCCGCAGCCACTCCTCGACGGCCGGGTCGCGGCGCAGTGCGACGCCGGCGACCGCGGCGACGGCTTCGCGGGTTCGGTCGTCGGAGGTGGGGCCGAGTCCGCCGCAGACGATCACCGCGTCGGCGCGGCGGACGGCCTGGGCCAGGACGTCGGTCATCGCGTCGAGGCCGTCGCCGACCGTGGATACTCCGCCGACGCGCAGGCCGGCGGCGGTGAGTCGGCGCCCGAGGGTGACCGCGTTGGTGTTCACCACGTCGCCGACGAGCAGTTCGTCGCCGACCGCGACCAGTTCGACGTTCAGTTCCCGCATGATGTTGACCCCCATCGTCCGCTCCGCTCCCCCGACGCCCGCGTCCGCCCTCTCGTGTCCGCCCGGCGTCAGCTCGGCTCGGCGGATATCGGGTCGCCGCGGCGCAACCGGATGGCCTTGACCACGTAGTCGAGTCCGGTGATCACGGTGATGATCACCGCGGCCGCCATGATCCAGGCCCGTGAGCTCGCCAACGGGCCGGTCATCACCAGCGTGTACATCCCGATCGCGACGCCCTGGAGCATGGTCTTGGCCTTGCCGCCGCGACTGGCGGGGATCACGCCGTGGCGGATCACCCAAAAGCGCAGGAGCGTGATGCCGATCTCGCGCACGAGCACGAGCAGGGTCACCCACCACGGCAGGTCGCCGAGCGCGGACAGGCTGATCAGGGCGGCGCCCATCAGGGCCTTGTCGGCGATCGGGTCGACGAGTTTGCCGAAGTCGGTGACGAGGTTGTGCATGCGCGCGAGCTTGCCGTCGAACAGGTCGCTGATGCTGGCCACGGTGAAGGCCGCCCAGGCCCATGCGCGCCATTTGGGGTCGTGGCCGCCGTCCTGGAGCAGCAGGACGACGAAGACCGGCACCAGGGCCACACGCATCATGGTGAGCGCGTTGGCCGCGTTCCAGGCGCTCACGGACGTGGTGGGGTCGCCGAGTCGGTCGGGCTTCGGCGGGTGGTTGGCGGCGGCGGCCCGAACGGCCTCGGTCGGTCGCCGGCGCGGGGGTGCCGGTTCGGCCGTCACCGATCGCCCCCGGGCACGACCACGTCGATCGCCTCCGCGGTCAGGTCGGCGCCCTCGCTGCCGACGATCCGCACCCGGATCAGGTCGCCGACCCGCAGGCCCTGTCCGAGCACCGTGGTGGAGCCGTCGGTCTCGGGGGCCTGGTGGGAGGCGTGCCCCTCGGCCGTGTCGTCGTCCAGGAGTTCCTCGATCAGGACCACGGCCTCGGTGCCGATCCGGTCCTCGGCGCGCTGGGCGACGAGTTCCTCGGCGAGGCGCGAGAGGCGCTCCACGCGTTCGGCGACGACGTCGGCGTCGAGTTTGCCTTCGTAGCCGGCCGCTTCGGTGCCGTCCTCGTCGGAGTAGCCGAACACGCCGATCGCGTCGAGGCGGGCCTCGATCAGGAAGCGCTCCAGCTCGGCCACGTCGGCCTCGGTCTCGCCGGGGAAGCCGACGATGAAGTTCGACCGGGCGCCGGCCTCGGGGGCCTTGGCGCGGGCCTGTTCCAACAGCGCGGTGAACGCCTCGCGCGAGCCGAACCGGCGCATGCGCCGCAGTACGGGCTCGGAGGCGTGCTGGAAGGACAGATCGAAGTAGGGCGCCACGCCCGGGGTGCCGGTGAGCACGTCGACCAGGGTCGGGCGCATCTCGGCGGGCTGGAGGTAGTTGACCCGCACCCGCTCGATGCCCTCGACCGCGGCGAGCTCGGGCAGCAGTGTCTCCAGCAGGCGCAGGTCGCCCAGGTCCTTGCCGTAGGACGTGGAGTTCTCGCTGACCAGGACGATTTCGCGGACGCCCTGCTCGGCGAGCCAGCGCGCCTCGGCGATCACGTCGGAGGGGCGACGGGACAGGAACGAGCCGCGGAAGGAGGGGATCGCGCAGAACGAACAGCGGCGGTCGCAGCCGGACGCGAGTTTGAGCGAGGCGACGGGGCCCTTGCCCAGCCGGCGGCGCAGCGCGCGCGGCCCGGAGGCGGGCGCGACGCC
>NZ_WWJX01000074.1 GCF_009865215.1 Streptomyces sp. SID3343
CCGAGTTGGAAGCGGGCGCGGAGGTGGATCCGCGGTGCTACGTCCGACTCGGGACGGTGCGTGGGTCCGGCGGGCCTGTCGGGCCTGTCGGGTAGGGCGCCCCCGATTGGTCGTCGCCTTCCGGGGAAGGGGCCTCCGGCGTCGGGGCGCCCGGCGCCTGAAGGGACTTGGCGTACAGGCTCTTCCAGGTCCCGTCCACCGCCAGGTCCCGAAGGGTGGCGTTGATCGCCCCGCGCAGCGCCTGGTCGTTCTTGTCCACGCCGATGCCGTACTTCTCGACGGTCACCGGCGCTCCGACGATCTTCAGGTGTGCGGAGTCGCGCGCCGCGTAACCCTGGAGAATCACCTGATCGGTGGTGACCGCGTCGACCTGCCCGGCGAGCAGCGCATCCACGCACCTGGCGTAGGAGTCGAGCCCCACCGCCGCGGCCTGGGGGAATTCGCGCTGGACCTTGAGCAACGGACTGCTCCCCGTCGCCGAGCACACCCGGTGACCCGACAGCGACGCGTTCATGCCGGTGATCGTCGACTCGTCGGCGCGGACCATCACGCCTTGGCCGGTGACGAGATACGGACCGCCGAAACCGACCTTCTCCTCGCGTTGTCGGGTGATGCTGTAGGTGCCGATGTAGTAGTCGATCTCCCCGTTCGCGATGGCCGTTTCGCGGTCCGGCGCAGGCACGGCCTTGAACTCGATCCCGTTCGGGTCGAACCCGAGGCGAGTCGCGAGCACCCTGGCCATCTCGATGTCGAACCCCTCGTACCGGTCGGTCCCGGAGACCAGGATTCCCAGACCCGGTTGGTCCTGCCGCACGCCGACGACGAGCCGGCCGCGGGCTTTGGCCCGGTCCAGCACGATGGAGCCCACCGTGGACGCGTCGCGAACCGGAGAGGGCGGAGCGCCGTTCGACCCCGGCCCGGGGCTCGCTCCCGGTGACGTGGGCTGCGAACCCCCCTTCGGCAACGGGCCGTTCGTTCCGGAAGCCGGAGCGGAAGCGGGACTGTCACCCCTTTTCCCCGCATCATCCGACCCGTGAGACCCGTCGTCGCGCAGGACCAGGATCACGGCGACGGTCACGGCGAGGGCGACCGCGAG
>NZ_WWJX01000695.1 GCF_009865215.1 Streptomyces sp. SID3343
CTCCGTCATGACCCCTGCGGATGCAGCCGCGTCGCCAGTTCCTCCACCGCGTCCACCGAGCGCGGCCCCGGCTGGGCGACCGACAGCGAGATCACCGGGAACGCGTTCGCCCGGATCGCCGGCACGTCGGCCAGCACCGGCGTGGATTTCAGCGTCTCGATCTTCGAGTCCACCGACGGCGACACGTAGTCGTAGATCAGCACGACGTCCGGCTTGCGTTCGGCGACCTGTTCCCAGGACACCTTGGTCCAGCGCTCGTTCAGGTCGGCGAACACGTTGGTGCCGCCGGCTCGGGCGATGATCTCGTTGAGCATCGAGTTGCCGCCG
The DNA here is from genome assembly GCF_009865215.1 of Streptomyces sp. SID3343. Taxonomy (GTDB): domain Bacteria; phylum Actinomycetota; class Actinomycetes; order Streptomycetales; family Streptomycetaceae; genus Embleya. The sequence continues at coordinate 328 of NZ_WWJX01000695.1, forward strand.
GTGGTCTGCGCCGCGTCGGCGCCCGAGTTGTAGACGAACACCTTGACCGGCGGCGCCCCCGCGACCTTGGCCTTGACCGCGTCCAGGCGCGCCCGCAGCGCGGCGACCGACGTCTCGGCGCGATCCGATACGCCGAAGATGCCGCCGACCGAGCGGAGTTCACCGAAGAGCTGATCGAACGTGACCGGCGACTTCGCGCAACCTTCGGGGTTCAGGTGGGTCTTGACGCCCAGCTCGCCGAGCCGCGCACGCGTGTGTCCCGAGGATTCGGAGAACCCGTCGGGATAGCCCGCGTACACGAAGTCCGGTGTGGCTTCGAGGAGTTTTTCCAGCGAGGGCTGCGCTTCCGCGAGGACCGGGATCTTCCCGTACTGCTCCTTGTATTTGTCGCCGATCGTGCGGCCCTTGAGGTACGACGTGCCCACCATGCGGTCGGCGAGGCCGAGTTCGAGCATGAGCTCGGTCGCGTTGGAGGTCAGCGTCGCGGCGCGCTTCGGCGGCCGGTCGTAGGACGTGGTGACACCGCAGTTGTCGGTGTCCGAGTACGGGGCGTACGCCGCCGGCGCGGGGTCGGTGGGGTTCGCGGCCTTGCGCTCCTCGACCGCGCCGCCGCACGCGGTCGCGAACACCGCGAGCGCGACGCCGACCGCGGTCCACGCGTGCCCGCGAGACCACACATACCCGCGAGACCGGCGCGCTGAGCGAAGCAGCGGCGGCAGCACCGGCAGCACCGGCAGCACCGGCGATCCCTGTCGGATCCGAACGGGTCGTGACGTCCTGGGTGATGCCATCGTCGAAGCTCTCCCTTGCGAGTCCTCGTCGGGGGAACTCGCGTGGCGGGAGTACGGCGGCGGGCACCCGCACGGCGCCGTCGTCCGATGGACCCGCCCACGAGGTCCCGGAGATCCCGGGTACGCGAGGCGGACCCGGGCGACGGCAGGTCTTCGGACTCGTGGGCTCTTCGGAACGCGAGACGATCGCGACCCGACACCTACCGGTCGTCGCTTCCCAGGCGCCCGTACGGGCGTCCAGTGCGTGATGACGACTTTCGTTCCCACTCACCGCTGCGGGGCAGTTCCGGATTCACACCGGATTCCCTCTTACACCACCCGGATTCGGTGGAAGCCGGGTGAACCGTTCGCAAGGGCAGCCTAACCGGAGGCCCGGATTCCCCGACCGTCGACCCCGTCCCACGCCTGGCGGAAGTCGTCCGCGAGTGACCCGCCCCCGGGAGCTCGCGCCGAGTCGCGCCCCCGCTCACCCCTCGGCGACCAGTACCTCCAGCCCCGCCTCCCGCAACGACTCCACCGTCTCCGCGTCCGCCGGCGCACTCGTGATCAGCAGGTCGATGTCCGCGAGCGGGCACACGGCCGCGAGTTCGATGCGTCCCAGCTTCGATCCGTCGGCGACCACGACCCGCCGCCCCGCCGCGCGCAGCATCGCGCGCTTGGCCTCGGCCTCGGGCAGGTTGACGTTGGTGATGCCGCCGGTGGGATGCACGCCGTTGCAGCCGATGAAGACCGTGTCGGCGTGGATGCGCTCCAGGATGTGGTCGCCGAGCGGATTGATCAGCGAGTGCTGGAGCGGACGCAGCGTGCCGCCGGTGACCACGACCGAGAAACGGGGGATCGCGCGTTCGAGTTCGAGCGCGATGGTCAAGCCGTTGGTGAACACCACGACGTCGCGCAGGTCCTCACGGTCCACGAGCGCGCGGGCCACGAACGTGGTGGTCGTACCGACGTCGAGGACGACGCTCTCCGACGTGGACACGAGCGCGGCGGCGGCTCGCCCGATCAGGGTCTTGGCCGGCGACGCGGCGGTCAGCGCCTCCTCGAAGGACGGCTCGACGCGGGGGTCGCGGCCGGTGAACATCGCGCCGCCGCGTACCCGGCGCAGCCGGCCCTGGCGCTCCAGCATCTCCAGGTCGGCGCGCACCGTCACGCGTGAGATACCGAAAGCCTCGGCCAGGTCGGTGACCTTCGCGAAGCCCCGATCCGCGATCGTCGCGGCCATCCGGGCGCGGCGCCCTTCGGCGGGCAGACCATCGGTGTCGTCAGGCGTGGGCAGCATGCAGCATCTTGCGTACACCTTCCGAAACTTGTCAAACGACAGCCACAGACCCGCCTGAGACCCGTGAACCCGGCCGCAGGCTCGCCGAATGACAACCGCAAGACGTCCACACACTTACGGATTGACAAGTTTTGGAAAGCTTCGGAATATGGGCCCATGAAGAAGACGCAAGCCGTCATGGCCGACGGGCGCGAGATCATCTACTACGACACGCGGGACGACGTCGTACGCGACGCCGTGGACACCCGCGATCTCGCGCCCGTCGTCAGCGGGTCCGAGTTGCGCTACGACCGACTGCTCGACGAGTGGGTCGTGGTCGCGTCGCACCGCCAGACCCGCACCCACCTCCCGGCCGCCGACGCGTGCCCGCTGTGTCCGGCGACTCCCGAGCGGGCCGGCGAGGTCGCCGACACCGACTACGAGGTCGTCGTCTTCGAGAACCGCTTCCCCCCGATGTCGGGCGCGGGACGCGGCGAAGCGGCCACCACCACGGCCGAGGCCCCCAGCCCGTTCCCCACGCGCCCCGCCGCCGGTCGCTGCGAAGTGGTCGTCTACACCGCCGACCACGACGCGTCCTTCAAGGACCTCACCCCCGAACGCGCGCGCCTGGTCCTGGACACCTGGACCGACCGCACCGCCGAACTTTCCGCGCTGCCCGAGGTCGAGCAGGTCTACTGCTTCGAGAACCGCGGCCGCGAGATCGGCGTCACGCTCCCCCACTCGCACGGGCAGATCTACGCCTACCCGTTCGTCACCCCACGCACCGCCGCGATGATCCGCTCGGTCACCGCCCACCGGCACCGCACCGGCCGCAACCTCTTCGACGACATCGTCGCCGACGAGCGCGCCGCCGGGACTCGGATCGTGGCCGCCGGCGAGCACTGGACGGCCTTCGTCCCGGCCGCCGCGCGCTGGCCGTACGAGGTGCACCTGTACCCCAACCGACGGGTCCCGGACCTGCTCGCGCTCGACGAGGACGCCCGCGCGGAATTCGGCCCGATGTACCTCGACCTGGTCCGCCGCTTCGACGGGCTCTTCGACGGCGAGCCCGCTCCCTACATCGCCGCGTGGCAACAGGCGCCGGTGCGCGCGGACCGGGTCGACTTCGCGCTGCACCTGGAACTTTTCTCGATTCGGCGCGCACCGGGCAAGCTGAAGTACCTTGCCGGATCGGAATCGGGCATGGACGTGTTCATCAGCGACGTACCGCCGGAGACGGCGGCGGCACGAATTCGGGAGGTCGGCGCGTGAAGGTCATGGTCACCGGCGGTGCGGGCTACGTGGGCAGTGTCGTCGGGGCACATCTGGTCGCGGCCGGGCACGACGTGGTCGTGCTCGACGACCTGTCCACCGGCCACCGCGACGCGGTCCCGGACAAGGCGGTGTTCGTCGAGGGCCGGGTCCAGGACGCCGCGCGACACCTCGACCCGAGCTACGACGCGGTCCTCCACTTCGCCGCGTCCTCCCTCGTAGGCGAGTCGGTCACGCATCCCGAGAAGTACTGGCACAACAACGTGGGCGGCTCGCTCGCGCTGCTCGACGCGATGCGCGAGCACGGGATCGAGCGGTTCGTGTTCTCGTCCACCGCGGCCGTCTACGGCGCCCCGGAGGTCTCGCCGATCACCGAGGACGCCCCGTGCGCGCCCACGAACCCGTACGGCGCCTCCAAGTCGGCGGTCGATCAACTGATCACGTCCTACTGCGCCGCGCACGGCCTGCGCGCGGTGAGCCTGCGCTACTTCAACGTCGCGGGCGCCTTCGGGCGGTACGGCGAGCGGCACGCGACGGAGACGCACCTGATTCCGCTCGCCCTCCAGGTACCGCACGGCACGCACGGCTCCGTCGCGATCTACGGCACCGACTACCCCACGTCCGACGGCACGTGTGTCCGCGACTACATCCACGTCGCCGACCTCGCCGACGCGCACCTGCTCGCGCTCACCGCGACCGCGCCGGGCGGCGCGGCGCAGACCGCCGGCGCCGGCGGGCACCTGGTGTGCAACCTCGGCACCGGCACCGGCTTCTCGGTACGTGCCGTCGTGGACGCGGTACGCACCGTCACCGGGTGCGCGGTCCCGGCCCACGAGGCGCCGCGTCGCGCGGGCGACCCGCCGATCCTCGTCGCGTCGGCGCGGCGGGCGCACGACGTGCTGGGCTGGCGGCCGACCCGCACGTCCCTGGAGGACATCGTCTCGGACGCGTGGTCGTTCCTGCGCCACGGCGAGGTCGGCCCGTGAGCGACTTCGCCGTGGAAGGCGTGTGGGCGGCGCCCGGCCGGGTCAACGTGATCGGCGAACACACCGACTACAACAACGGGTTCGTCCTCCCGACGGCGATACCGCAGACGGTCCGCGCGGCGGTGGGACGGCGTACGGACGGGCTGTTGCGACTCGCGTCCACGCACGCCGGCGCCGAGCCGGTCGAGTTCGCGGTCGCGGATCTGGCACCGGGCGTACTGTCCGGCTGGACCGCCTACCCGGCGGGCGTCGTCTGGGCGTTGCGGGCGGCGGGCCACGACATCGGCGGCGCCGACATCCGCATCGACAGCGACGTGCCGGTGGGCGCCGGCCTGTCGTCGTCGGCCGCGCTGTCCTGCGCGGTCGCGCTCGCGCTCGACGACCTGTACGAACTGGGCTTCGACCGGGTCGAGTTGGCCCGCGTCGCGCAGCGCGTGGAGAACGACTTCGTCGGGATTCCGGTCGGTCTGCTGGACCAGATGGCGTCGCTGGGATGCAGGGCGGGTCACGCGTACTTCCTGGACTGCCGCGATCTGACGGGTACGCACGTCCCGTTCGACTGCGCGGGCTCGGGGTTGCGCCTGCTGGTGATCGACACCCGGGCCGCGCACGCGCTCGTCGACGGTGGCTACGCGACTCGGCGCGCGTCCTGTGAGGAGGCCGCTCGGCTGCTCGGCGTGGCGTCGCTGCGCGAGATCACCGACCCCGACGCGGCGCTCGCCGCGCTGCCCGCGGGGCCGTTGCGGATGCGGGTGCGGCACGTACTCACCGAGAACGAGCGGGTCCTGCGTGTCGTGGACGCGCTGCGAGTCGGTGACGTGCGCGCGATCGGCCCCGAACTGACCGCGTCGCACGCGTCGATGCGCGACGACTACACGATCTCGTGCCCCGAACTGGACACGGCCGTGGACACCGCGCTGGCCACGGGAGCACTCGGCGCCCGCCTGGTCGGCGGCGGCTTCGGCGGGTCGGCCATCGCACTGGTCGAGGCGGACGACTCGGCCCCGGTCGCCGAGGCGGTGGAAAAGGCTTTCGCGGTACGCGGATTCACCGCCCCGCGCTTCTTCGAGGCGATCCCGTCGGCGGGTGCCCGGCGGCTGTCCTGAGGCAACGGCGCATCGGGACACCCCGACGAGGCTCCGTGGCATTGCGGCACGGCGAAACAGCACGACGAAACAGCACGGCAGGACGGCACGGCGAGGCAGCACGGCAAGACGGCATGGCAAGACGGCACGGCGGGAATGGCCGCACCCGGGTAGCCCGACCCGACACCTGAGTATCCGTACGGATACCCCCCGCGGACCGCGCTGCCTAGCGTGATCGCCATGACACACCAGACGCCGCCGCCGCGCGCCCACGACGGAAACGGGCGCGGGCATGGGCGCGGGTGCGGGAACGACAGTGCCGGCGGCTGGGCCACCGCCGTCGGCTTCGTCGTCGGTCTCCTTCTGCTCGTCGTCGTCGCGATGACCGACCTGTTCATGCTGATCGGTTTCGGGGCGGCGGCGGGCAGCGGGAACTGCGAGGGCGCCGCGTGCTCGGATGCGCACGACGTCCGGGCCGGGCTGATGTTCGCCCTGTGCGGGCTCAGCCTGGTCGCGGGGCTCACCGGCATGTTGGCGTCCGGGCGCCGCCGGACCTACGCGCTCGGCGCGGCCGTGCTGCTCCAGGCCGCCGGCGTGGCCGTGCTGTGGGTGCGGGTCTGATCCCGGGAAGGCGGATCCGACTCGCGTAAGGGCGCCTCGGTCGGCGCACCGGTCGCGCCGGCCCCGGCGCGAAGTAGGGTGCAGCCCTGATATCCGCCCCGTCGTCTCCCGCAAGGAGCAACCGTGCACCTGCCGCTGCGCACGCCGAGCACCGGCATCGGCATCGGCCCTTCCCCGTTGCCGGAAGGCTGGGCGGACTCGCCGCTCACCGTGGTCATGCCGACCTACAACGAGATCGGCAGTCTCGAATCCGTCGTCGAGCAGGTACTCGCGCTGCCGCTGCCCGGTCTCCACCTCAAGATCGTCGACGACTCCAGTCCCGACGGCACCGGGGACCTCGCCGAGCGCTTGGCCGCCCGGGCCAACGCCGACGGCCGGGCGCGGATGAGCGTGCTGCACCGCGCCGGCAAGGAGGGCCTGGGCAAGGCGTACGCGGCCGGCATGGGCGCGGCCGTGGACGAGGGCGCGCGCTACGTCGTCCAGATGGACGCCGACGGCAGCCACCCCGCGGAGTCCGTGCCGCAGATGCTGGGCACGGCCCTGTCGACCGGCGCGGGCCTGGTCGTCGGCAGCCGCTACGTCCCGGGCGGCGAACTCGCCGAGGAGTGGGGCCGGCACCGCAGGCTGCTCTCGCGCTGGGCCAACACGTACGCCGGCACGATCCTGTCCACTCCGCTGCGCGACATCACCGCCGGCTTCAATCTGTGGCACGCCGACACCCTGCGCGCGATCGGCCTCGACGCCCTGCACAGTGCGGGGTACAGCTTCCAGGTGGAATTGAAGTACCTCGCCGTCCGGGGCGGCTTCACCGTCGTGGAGATCCCCATCCGGTTCGAGGAGCGCCGCGCCGGCGAGTCCAAGATGAGTTTCGCGGTCCAACTGGAATCCGCGGCCGTCCCGTGGCGCCTGCGCGTGCGCAACCGCAACCGCAACCGCAACCGCAACCGCAAC
>NZ_WWJX01000696.1 GCF_009865215.1 Streptomyces sp. SID3343
GGTCAGCTCGCCCTGCTACGTGGGCGTCACCGGCGCCGCCCGGCTGCTCGACCTCGCCACGGTGCCGGTCCCCGAGGGCCCCGACGGCGGCCCCGACCCGCAGGCCGTGCACGCCGCCGCGAGCGCCGTACGAGCCTCCGGTCGGCGTCCGCGCGCGCTCTACGTGGTTCCCGACTTCGCCAACCCCTCGGGTACCAGCATGCCCGTCGAGGCCCGCGCCAGGCTGCTGGACGCGTCAGCCGGGGAGGGACTGCTGGTGATCGAGGACAACCCCTACGGCTTCTTCGCCCGCGAGCCCGGCGAACGGCCCACCCTGAAGGCGTTCGACCGCCGCCGCCAGGTCGTCTACCTCGGCTCCTTCGCCAAGACCTGTTTCCCCGGCGCCCGGCTCGGCTACGTGATCGCCGATCAGGAAGTCGTCGCACCGGACGGCCGTACCAGCCTGCTCGCCGACCAGCTGGCCAAACTGAAGAGCATGACCACCGTCAACACCCCCGCGCTCAGCCAAGCCGTGATCGGTGGCATGCTGCTCACCCACGACTGCCGACTGCGCGCCGCCAACGCGTCCGCCGGCGCCTACTACGCGGCCAACCTCACCGTGCTGCTACGGGAGTTGGAACGACACTTCCCGGCGGCCGAGCGAGCCCGCCTGGGCCTGTCCTGGAACGAGCCGGAAGGCGGCTTCTTCGCCGTGCTCGCCGTGCCGTTCATCGCCGACGAGGCGGCCATGGAGCGCTGCGCCCGCGACCACGGGGTGCTCTGGACCCCGATGGCCCCGTTCTACCCGGCAGGCGGCGGGGAGCGTCGCCTGCGGCTCTCCATCAGCGCCCTGAGCGAGCACCAGATCGAGGCAGGAGTGGCCCGGCTGGCCGACTTCATCCGGGAGTCCGCAGGCTGAACGCACCGCCGGACGTACATGACGGGAGGGGCCGGGCCAAAGCCCGGCCCCTCCCGTCATGTACGGCAGGACTCCCACTGCACGACCCCGGCGTCGGGTCTGGACCGTTGGGACGGTTCCCTACCGGACCCGGGCCGAGAACAGCCGGGCCGACCAGAAGACCGCCCCGATCGTCATCACGACGACGACCAGCAGCCCCTGCCAGACCGCGCTGTCGCCGATGTGGCCGGAGAACAGCGCCCGTATGCCCTCCACCGCCCAGTAGAAGGGGTTCCACTTGGCCACCGTCTGCAGCCACATCGGTGCCAGCGCCAGCGGCAGCAGCACCCCGGAGAGCAGGGCGATCGGTTGGGCGAGCGTGTTCACCACCGGCGCCATCGCGGCGTCGTTGGGCAACACCAGGGCGATGCCGTACGAGATGGCCGAGGTCATCAGAGCCAGCAGGCCGAGCAGCAGGTAGGCCAGCACCAGGTTCAGCGGGCCGACCCGCAGGCCGAACGGCAGCGCGAGCACAGTGATGACGACGGCCTGGGCGAGCAGCGCCACCACTTCGCGCAGGGCCCGCCCCAGCAGCAGGGCGAACCGGCTGACCGGGGTCACCCGGGAACGCTCGATGACGCCGGCCTTCAGCTCGGCGAGCAGGCTGAATCCGGTGTACAGCCCGCCGAAGATGCAGAGCACCGTCAACAGGCCGGGGACGTATATCCGGTAGGCATCGGTATAGGTGGTGGCACCCATGGGTTCGAGTGCCGTCTTGAGCAGCGGAGCGAACAGCAGCAGGTAGATGATCGGCTGGGTCAACCCGACGACGAGCCAGATCGGTGTACGCCACATCAGCAGCGACTGCCGCTGGAAGACCAGCCAGGTGTCACGGGCGAGCTTCACGGAAGGGACCCCAGGAATTGTCAGGACTGTTCGATGGAGCGGCCGGTGCGGGCCAGGAACACGTCGTCCAGGCTGGGCCGTTGAAGCTGGACGGTCCTGGGGACGATGCGCGCCCCGTCCAGGATGCGCAGCAGCTGCGGAATGGCCGCGGCGCCGTCGTGCACGTAGACCCGCAGGCCGTCCTCGCCCTGCTGCTCCAGCCGGAGCAGCCAGGGTTGGTCGCGGAGGGCGTCGGCTGCCGGCTCGTTCTCGCCGGCGGCGATGCCGAGGAGGACGACGTCGCCGGAGATCTCGCGCTTGAGTGCCTCGGGCGTGCCCTCGGCGACGACTTGGCCATGGTCGACGATCGCGACCCGGTCGCAGAGCGCGTCGGCCTCCTCCAGGTAGTGGGTGGTCACCACCACCGTCATGCCCTCGGTGCGCAGCCGCTGGATCTCGGCCCACACCTGGCTGCGGCCGACCGGGTCGAGGCCCACCGTCGGCTCGTCCAGGAACAGCACCTGCGGGGTGTGGATCACCCCGAGGGCGATGTCCACCCGGCGGCGCTGGCCGCCGGAGTAGGTGCGGCAGGGGCGGTCGGCGAACTCGGTGAGGTCGAAGGCCTTGAGGGCGTCCTCGGCCTGTCGCAGGGCTTCGGCCTTGCCGGTTCCGTACATCCGGGCCTGCAGCACCAGTTCCTCGCGGGCGGTGACCGCGTCGGTGGTGCCGCCGCCCTGGGCGACGTAGCCGATCCGCCGACGGACCCCGGCCGGGTCGGCCAGCAGGTCGGCGCCGGCGATCCGGGCCTCGCCGCCGTCCGGGCGGATGAGTGTGGCGAGCATGCGCAGGGTGGTGGTCTTCCCGGCGCCGTTGGGGCCGAGGAATCCGAAGATTTCACGTGCTCGGACGTCCAGGTCGATGCCGCGGACGGCATCGACAACGGTTCGGCCGCGTTTTCCGGACGGATAGGACTTGCGAAGTCCCTTGGTCTCGATCAACCGGAACTCCCGTACTGGGCTGGGGTGCAGGGGCTCCTGGGCACCGGTGCTTCTGCTTCACAGTAGATGCTTCGATACCCAGGAAGCAATGGACTAGACCAATTCAGGAGGGCGTCGGCGAGGCCGTCACCAGCGCCTCCAGTCGGTCGGCGGCCGTCACCGCCCCTCCACCGGACATCAGTTCACGCCCGACCAGCTTCGCAGCCGTGCGGTGGGAGGGTTCGTCGAGCACCTGCCGAAGCCGCTCGGCGATGACCTGGGGGGAGACCCGGGCGAACGGAACCCGGAGACCGGCCCCGCTCTCGGCGACCCGCTGTGCCACGAAGGGCTGGTCGTTGCGGATCGGCGCCATCAGCAGCGGGACGCCGTGCGCCAGCGACTCGCCCACGGTGTTCATTCCACCATGGCAAAGTACCGCGTCCAGCGCACCCTTCGACAACAGCTCGAGAATCGGTGCCCGTTCCACCACCACCACGGTGTCCGCGAGAGCGGCGGGCAGTACCCCGCGCGGAGCGGCGATCACGGCCTGGATCCCCTCGCCGTAGCCGGCCAGGGCCCGGACCGTGCGGTCCAGGAAGTCCGCGCCGACCGCGTCCGACATGGTTCCCATGGTGACCAGGACGGTGCGTCGGCCGGGGTCCAACCGCTCCCACGGGAACACCGGATCCGCCGAACGCTCGGTCAACACCGGTCCCACCAGGGCGTACTGCGGCGACGTCGGCAGGTCGCCGAGCAGCGCCCGGCCGGTGGTGGCCAGGACCAGGTGCGGCGAGAACCGCGGATCGGTGAACTCTGCGGCGGGCAGCCCGGCCCGCTGCCACAGCCCTTGCAACAGGCCCGCCGTCCAGGCCTCGACCTGCGGCAGGGCCCGGTACGGGCGGCCCAGTTCCATTGCCCCCGGCGCCAAAGTCGCCCACGGCAGTCCGTGCCGGTGCGCGACCAGTGCGCCCGCCGGGGTGTGTTGGTCCACCAGCAGCGCATCGGGCCGGAACTCCCGCACCGCCGCGTCCAGCGGCTTCATGGTGAACCGCGCGTACGGGACGACGAAGCCCTCCCACAGCGAGCGCAGCGAAGCCAGGCCGTGGCCCCCCAGTGCCCGGAACGCCCGGGTGCCGGTGCCGAAGATCTGTGCGTCCGGACCCAGCAGCGGCTGCAGGATTGTCTCGGTGCCGGTCCAGGCCACCTCGTGGCCGCGCGCGGTCAGCTCCTTCGCGATCCCGGACGCCGGATTGACGTGCCCGGTCAGCGGGGGCACCACCAGCAGGAAGCGGCTCATCGGCGCACCAGCTCCGCCAGGTCGCCGACGGTCAATGCGGCCAACGCATCCAGATCCAGGCCGGCCCGCAGCGCGCCCAGATCGGCGCCGAAACGCTCCCGCAGCAACGTGTCCAGGACGGCGAACTCGGTTTCGTCCAAGGCCAGATCAGCGTCGAGACGGGCCTGGGGTACCACCGACTCCGCCCATTCGGGCAACGCATCGGCGGCTGCGACCAGCAGCGCCACGAGCTCCGGGTCCACGACGGACGGCGGCTCGGACGGTGTGTCGGGTGACAAGTCCGAATCGGGCTCGGGGGGTACGAAGGAAGGCCGGAAATCAGTCATCGGGGGCTCCACCAGCTCGACGGCACGGGGGCGAAAGGGAGGGCTCCGGGTCGGTGATCACTTGTGCGACCCGCGGAGCGTGGGAATACTAGCCCGGGTGACCGCACTGGAGGCAGTGGCCGTCCACCTTCCCCCACGAATCGAATCGATCGAGGACGTGGGCGCGCGGATCGGCCTGACCCCACGTCAACTTCGACTCTTCCGCCGTTTCCACGGCCTGGACCGGGTGCGCCTGGACCCGGACGGGACGCTGCTCGACCTGCTGGACGCCGCAGTACGGGGCCTGCCCGAGCTGCGCGGCAACGAACACCGGGTCCGGTACCTGCTGCACGCGCGCAGCATGCCGGTCGCGGTGCCCTATCCGCTCAACCCCCTGCACCAACTCCAGGAACGCTTCGGCCTCACCCATGCCAACGCGTTCACCGTCACCCAGCAGGCCTGCGCGGCCTCGTTGTCGGCTGTCGACCTCGCCGGGCGACTCCTGGCGGACGATGCCGATCCGTCGGCGCTGGCCCTGGTGGTGGCGGGGGAGAAGACCTTCACCCGGGATGCCCAGGTCGTCCCGGACACGTCGATCTTCGCGGAGGCCTCGGCGGCCTGCCTGGTCAGCCCCGGCGGTGCCCGCGACCGGGTGCTCTCCTACGCGGTCCGCCAACGGCCCGAGTTCGACGGCCGATTGGCCGAGGACCCGGAGCTGCTGGCGCGCTACCAGAGGGAGTACCAGCCCACCATGATCGAGGCCTTGGAAGCCGCACTCGATCAGGCTGGTCTGGACCTCTCCGAGATCGCGCTGCTGCTTCCGCACAACGTCAACCAGGCGTCCTGGCGCATGATTTGCCGTCAGTTGGGCTATCCTCTCGACCGGGTGGTGTTGGACAACGTGCCCTCGGTCGGACACAGTTTCGCTGCGGATGCCTTCATCAACCTTCGCACCGCCGTCACCGGCGGAGCGCTCCGGCCGGGCGATCACTACCTGATCGCCGCAGCCGGTATCGGCGCCACCTTCTCGGCCATGGTCCTCCGGCACTGACGTGTCGTCAGCGCACTGTCGCCGTGCTCGTCTCGGCGCCTCGCCCCCGTATTCCCGATCACTCACCACGGGACGGCTCACCCATGTCTGACCCCGCCCTCTCCACCACCGAACCGGTCGACGCCGAGCTGCGCGGCCGCGTCCAGCGCGGCATCGAGGAAGTTCTGCCCCGCATTCTCAAGATCGAGCTCGCCGACATCCCCGAGAACGCCTGCTTCTTCGAGGACCTCGGCCTCACCTCGGCCGGCACCGTCGATCTGGTCCTCGAAATCGAGGAGGAACTCGACATCCAGGTCGACATCGAGCACCTCGGCGTGGACGACCTCCGCTCGATCGGCAGCCTCACCGACTATGTCGCCGGGCACATCGTCGACGAGGACTGACCCGGTGCCCGCCACCCGGGCCCGGGGCCTGCGCGTCACCAGGGCGATCGCCGCCGGGTTCGACGGCCGCTCCGAAGCCTCGCTCCACCCTGATCTGCGCACCTTCGTCGGCGACTTGGTCCGCCCGTACGGCCTGCCACTGCGCGAGGACCTGCTGAGCGAGGGGGCCGGACACGACTACGGGCAGATGGCCGAGGGCCTGCTCGGGAAGGTCCTGCCCGCAGACGAGCCCGCGGACCTGTTGATCCTCGCCTTCTCCTCCCCGGACGTCCGGCCGGGCGCCCCCGCCGCCCTCCAGCTCAGCCGCCACTGCCCCGGGCAGCCGACGGCCTTCGCCGTCTGCGACCAGGGCAGCGCAGCAGCTTTCACCGCCCTTCGGATCGCCGCCGCCCACCACCGCACCGGTGGCTGTCGGCGGGCAGTGATCGTTCTCGCCGAGCAGAGCGCCCTGCACTACGAGGCCCCCGAACCCGTCGAGCTGCCCGAGGAGCACCGGGCCGTCGTCCTGGTCTGCGAGGAGGGCGCGGGGGAGGGAATGCGCGTCCACCAGCAGGCGCAGGCGGACGGCGCACAGGCCCTGAGGTCGGTACTCGCCGACCATCGGGAACTCGGCCGAGGAGCCGGGCTGTTGCTGGCCGCAGACCTGGCCGGCGCCGCCTCGCCGGCGGACCTCGACTCGCACGCCACCCCCGAAGCCGTCGAGACGGCCCGACCGGGGCAGCCGTTCACCGGAGTCTGGACCCTGCTGGCCGACCGCCTCGCGCAGCGACCGCAAGCCGGTGGCCCGCTGCTCGTCGCGGACCACGACCGGCGTCTGGGCAGGCTCAGTACCCTGTCGCTGCCGTGAACGTCGCTGCCGTGAACGCCGAGGCCGTCGCCGAGGTGGTCGACGCCGACGACGTGATCGACGTCTGGAGCATTTCCACCGACCAGCCCCCGGCCGTCCTGCGCCGACTGCGAGGCCTGCTCGACCTCGATGAACGGGACCGGGCCGATCGAGCCCGCGACCCGGTCCAGGGCGAGCGCTTCACCGTGGTCAGGGGCGCAGTTCGCCTGCTTGTCGCCGACCGGCTCGGCACCGAAGCCGCCGACGTCGTGTGGCAGCGCGGCCCGCACGGCAAACCCGCCCCCGTCCCGCGGCCGGCCTCCGACAGGATCCACGTCAACTGGTCCGCCTCGGGCGCCCTCGCAATCCTGGCCATCGCCGACGGGCGCCGGGTCGGCGCGGACGTCGAGGAGATCCGCCCACCCGGCGTCGGCACGCGGATCGCCCGCCGCCA
>NZ_WWJX01000697.1 GCF_009865215.1 Streptomyces sp. SID3343
GGCGTCGACGGCCGCCGGGGTGGGCGTGCTCGGCGCGGCCTGGTCGCGGGCCGGCTTGGATCGGGGCAGGAGCAGCGACGCGAGCGCGGTCAGGAGGGTCGCGCCGGCCAGGATGTACCAGGCCCGGTCGTAGCCGGCGAGGGTCGCCGGGGCGCCGACGGCCGCGACGAAGACGGCGACGCCGAGCGCCGAACCGACCTGGCGCAGCATGGTGATCACGCCGGAGCCGGTGGCGAAGCGCGCAGGAGGCAGGGCGCCGGTCGCGGTCGCCATCAGGGTGGGCAGGATCAGGCCGACGCCGACACCGCCGAGGAGCATGCCCGGCAGGTAGTCGACGGCGTAGTTCGCGTGTGGTTCCAGGCACGCGATCCACAGGCCCATCCCGGCGGTGAAGGCGATGCCGCCGACGAATACGAGCGGGCCCGGGCCCGTGCGGGCGACGTGGCGGCCGGCCAGGATCGTCACGAACGGCACGACGAGCGGACCGGGCGCGGTGGCGAGTCCGGTGCGCAGCGCGGACCAACCCCACACGGTCTGCATCCACAGCGTCGAGGAGATCAGCATGCCCGCGAAGGCGACGCCGAACAGGGTGTTGGCGACGCCGGCGACGGCGTAGGTGCGGTCCTTGAGCAGGGCGGTCTCCACGACGGGGCGCGGGTGTCGGCCGTTGCGCAGCACGAACGCGACGGCGACCGCGAGCGTCGCGGCCCACACCGCGCCGGAGCGACCGGACAGCCATCCCCAGTCCTGGGAACGCACCACACCGAGCGAGAGCAGGCCGATGCCCGCGCTGAGCAGCACCGCGCCGAGCAGGTCGGGGAAGGGGCCGCGGTCGGTGGGCGCGGGGTCGGGCAGCAGTCGCGGGCCGAGCGCCAGGGTGAGCACGCCGACGGGCAGGTTGACGAGGAAGACCCAGCGCCAACCGGGTTCGAGCAGCAGACCGCCCAGGACCGGGCCGAGGGCCGCGGCGAGGCCGCCGATCGCGGCCCACATGCGGATGACGGCGCCGCGTCGTTCCGGCGGGTACGAGCTGAGCAGGAGTCCGAGCGACGCGGGCATCAGGACTGCGGCGCCGACCGCTTGGAGCAGGCGTGCGACGACCAGGACGCCGAGCCCGGGGGCCGCGGCGCACAGCACCGACGCGAGGGTGAACACGGCGATGCCGGCGAGGAAGGTGCGGCGGTGGCCGAGCCGATCCGACAGGCGGCCGGCCGGCACGAGCAGCGCGGCGAAGACGACGGTGTAGGCATTGAGCACCCACGACAGGTCCGCCAGCGACGCGCCGGACCACGTGTCGGCGAGCGAGGGCATCGCGACGTTGACGATGAACAGGTCGAGGTTGACCAGGACCACGCCGGCGCAGACCAGGGCGGCGGCCAGGGCGCGGGGCGGGCTCGGGGGTTCGGCGGCGGGCGCACTCGACGGGTGTGGGGGGCCTTGCGGGCGCGGCGAACCTTCCCGGTGGGGCGGGCGTTTCGGATCCCGTGCACCTTCCGAATGCGGCGGGCTTTTCACATCCCGCAAACCCCCGGCATGCGGTGGGTCCTTCGGATCCCGCGAATCTTCCGGGGGCGGCGGGCCGCCCGGACGGGACGCGCTTTCCGGGCCGGACGCGTTTTCCGGATGGGGCGGGTCTTCGATGCGGCGGGTGGTGCCCATGGCGGTCTCCCCACGAGTGAGTCCTATGACGAGACTCAAGCTAGAGGGGTAAGTTGTTTCACGCAACCCACTACACTGTCCGCATGCGTCGCAAGAGTTTCGAGGACATGCACTGCTCCGTCGCCCAGTTCCTGGAGGTGGCCGGCGAGTGGTGGAGCATGCTGATCGTCCGGGACGCGACGCTGGGCATCACCCGCTTCGACGACTTCCACGAACGGCTCGGCATCTCGCGCAACGTGCTCACCCAGCGACTCGAACACCTGATGGCTCACGGGGTGTTGACGCGCGAGGCGTACCAGGACAACCCGGTGCGCTACGACTACCGCCTCACCGAGAAGGGGCGCGCGCTGTGGCCGGTGCTGGCCGCGATGCGGCAGTGGGGCGACGAGTGGGCGGCGCCCGACGGGCCCCCGCTGATCCTGCGGCACGACGCGTGCGGGCACCCGACGAAACTCGTTCCGGTGTGCTCGGAGTGCGGGGAGCGGGTGACCTCGTCGAACGACCTGAGCGTCGCCGCGGGGCCGGGCGCGCGCGACGGGCTGCTTCCGGTGCCGCGACACGGGGGCCGAGCGGTCGGTCGCGGAACCGGATGACTACCGGGCTGTTCCGGGTCGGCACGAGCTGGGCGTCGGCCCGTGCGTGATCGGTCCCGTACGCAGGTCCGGCTGTGCGGACGGCGTGACGTGGGTGGACGGCGCCAGAGTGCGCACGACGTCGAACTCGTTGCCTTCGGGGTCGGCCATGACCACCCAGCTCCGGGCGGCGCCTTGGCCCACGTCCGTCGTGGTGGCGCCGAGGCCGAGCAACCTGGTGACTTCGTCTTCGGTACTGACGTCGACAGGGCTCACGTCGAGGTGGAGCCGGTTCTTCACGGTTTTGCCCTCGGGCACCCGAATGAACACCATCGTGGGCGGCATCTGGCCGGCCCGGATCGCCTCGACCGTCGGCTCCCAGGAGCCGATCTCGACTTTGCCTTCGCTTCGGTCGAGCACCGTGAAGTCCAGGACTTCGCACCAGAAGACCGCGAGCAGCTCCGGGTCGTGGCAATCGACGACCAACTCGGTGAACCTGCTGGTCATGGCTTCTCCAGGTCGGTGACGGTGGAGACGGGGGCGCTGAGGATGCCGTCGAACGCGTCGATGACGGGGGTGCGCTGGTGGATGCTCTGCATCCGGATGTGCTCGGGGCCGCGGAGGTTGTCCGCTCGGGCTGGACGGAGATCGGCCAGGGCGAGCCCGAGGCCGGTGTCGGCGAAGGCCGCTTCGATGCTTCCGGGCACGGGTGGCTCCAGCGGGGTCTCGTGGATGCCGAATCCGAAGGAAGCCTCTTCGTCGCGACGCATCTCGGCCGTGTGCCCCGTGACGCTGGTCAGGCCGAGGGCGAAGTAGGTGTCGCCGAGGGCGTTGTGCAGGTGCTGTCCCATGGGGAGCCCGGTGAGGTGCCCGTCGAAGGCGATCGGTGTCCTCTGGATGTGGGCGTTGTGCGCCACCAGTACGACGCGGGCGGTGGGTTCGACTCGGTCCAGGTGCCACAGCAGCGATTCGGCCATGTAGAGGTCGCGGGCGGAGGTGTCGGCCGTCAGGCCCTCTCCGGCGAAAAGGGCGGCCATGGCGCGGAAGGTGTAGTCGCCGTGGCAGGCACCTTCCAGCCGTCGCAGGGCGGTGTCGTAGCCGTGCCGGTCTCCACGGGAGAGGTACAGCGGTTTCAGGGAACGGAACCGGATGAGCAGCCGCGCCAGGAGCGCGCTGAGGGTGTCCTGTTCGGTGGTGGCCAGGCGCGCCCACGCGGGTGCGGCCACGGCTGCGGAGTCACCTGCGAAGGATGCGGCGATCTCGATCGCGCTGCGGACCGTCGGCAGGGTTTCCGGGTCGATCCGGCGAAGGTAGTCGGCTACGGGGGTCAGGGCCGGGAGCAGCGACCCGCCGGCCGCCGGGATGTCGATTCCCGCGAAGCGAACCGGTGTTGCGGCTGTGCGGTTGTGCCGGCGGATATAGCGCATCGGATCCGGGAGTCCGATGGGCACCGATGATGCCAGGAGCGCGGAGAGGTCGCCCTCCTCGCCTTGGGCCCAGGCGTCGAGGGAGAAGGCTTCGCTGAAGCCGTACTCGAAGGCCAGGACGGTGAAGCCGCAGCGTTCGACGAGGAAGCGCAGGATGCGCAGGCGCATCGCGGCGAACTCGTCGATGAAATGGGAATGCTCGCCCAGGGCGACCACGCGGACGCCGTCCAGGATGTCATGCAGCGGTTCCAGGTCGTCCAGGGGCGCTGCCGGGTCGAGGTGGCTGAGCGGGGTGGCACGGCCGCGGAGCCAGTCGGTGAAGGGTGTCGGGACGGTTTCGGTGGGCATGCGGGGTGACTTCCGCGAGAGGAGACGGTGAGGAACGTGGGCGCGCGCGTGTCCGGCACGCCCTGCCGTTGGGGCAGTAGCGTGGCCGGATCGTGCAATCCTGTCAAAGGCCGTCGACCTCTTGCCCGGCGCGCCGCTCGGCCCGACCTTCCAGGCCTTGGTCGGGGCCACGGGCGTGAGGTGAGACAACGCGCCTGCCGTATTCGCCCGTGAGTCGGTGACGCAGGTGCAGGACACACGAGCGAGCGCGCACCCCCGGCCCCACCAGACCGGGGGTGCGCGCACGCCCGTCCCGATCAGCGCTCGGCGTGGACCTGCCTGCGCCGGCTGGTCACCACCGCGACGCCGCCGGCGAGCACGATCATCGCGCCCA
>NZ_WWJX01000698.1 GCF_009865215.1 Streptomyces sp. SID3343
GACAAGGGCAACACGGTGCTCGTGGTCGAGCACGACCCGGACGTCATCGCCATCGCCGACCATGTCGTCGACGTGGGCCCGCGGGCGGGCGTGCACGGCGGCGAGATCGTCTTCGCGGGCACCGTGGCCGAGTTGCGCCGCGCCGACACGCTCACCGGGCGCGGCCTGCGTCGGTCTAGCGGACTCAAGGACGCGCCCCGCGCGCCGCAGGGCATGCTGCCCATCGAGGGCGCCGACCTGCACAACCTCAAGAAGGTCACGGTGGGCGTGCCCACCGGCGTGCTCACCGTGGTCACCGGCGTCGCCGGATCCGGCAAGAGCACGTTGATCGCCGACGTGTTCATGTCGAACCATCCCGACGCGATCTTCGTGGACCAGTCCGCCATCGCCGCGTCCTCGCGTTCGACGCCCGCGACGTACCTGGGACTGATGGACCCGATTCGCAAGCTGTTCGCGACCACCAACGGCGTCGCCGCCGGCCTGTTCAGCTTCAACTCCACGGGCGCGTGCGAGCAGTGCCAGGGACGCGGGGTGATCCTCACCGAGTTGGCCTACATGGACCCGGTCACCACGCACTGCGACTCGTGCGACGGCCGCCGGTTCAAGGACGAGGTGCTCGCGCATCGGCTGCGCGGCAAGTCGGTGGCGGACGTGTTGGAGATGCCCGCGGAGGAGGCGGTCGAATTCTTCACCGAGCGCGCCCTGCGCACCAAACTGCGCACGCTGATCGACGTGGGGCTGGACTACCTGAGCCTGGGCCAGCCGCTGAGCACCCTGTCGGGTGGTGAGCGCCAACGGATCAAGCTGGCCACCCAGTTGCACCGCACCGGCAGCGTGTACGTCCTGGACGAGCCGACCACCGGCCTGCACCTGTCCGACGTGGACACCCTGCTCGGGCTGATGAACGCGCTCGTGGACAGGGGCAACACGGTCGTGGTGATCGAGCACAACCTCGACGTCGTCGCGCAGGCCGACTGGATCATCGACCTCGGCCCCGACGGCGGCAAGGACGGTGGCGAGATCGTGTTCACCGGGCCGCCGAGCGGGCTGCTCGACTGCGCGGGCTCGCTGACGGGCGAACACCTGCGCCGGCACCTGGCGGGCTGAACGGGCGGCGGCCCGGTGAACACGATCTCGCCACCGTCCTTGCCGCCGTCGGGGCCGAGGTCGATGATCCAGTCGGCCTGCGCGACGACGTCGAGGTTGTGCTCGATCACCACGACCGTGTTGCCCCTGTCCACGAGCGCGTTCGGCGACCAGAGCCCGGAGGAGGCCGCGACGCTCGCGCAGGTCTATGCCACGCTCGCCTTGGCCGTCGCGGTCGAACACAGCTCCGCCAAGGATCGGTCGGGCACACTGATCGACACGCTGGAACGGCTGCGATTCGCCCTCGGCAAGCTCACCGCCCAGGTGGCGGACCGCCGATAGTGCCCTCGGTCGACATGCTGGACCCGGCGCATCCCCGCCCCCGCGACCGTGTCGGACGCGATACCCGACGGCCCGGATCCGGCCGCCGACACCATGTCTATGTCGCGCGCGGAGCCGCGGATACGAGGCGTGGAGGACGCCGACTACGGGGAAGTGTGCGTGCTGCCGCACCACGCTTGGCTCGAAAACCGCGTCCGGACACCCGTCGAGGACCCGTCTCTTCGGAGCCGGCGCGCGTCCTGTCCGACACGCCGTTGACCGTCGGCCCCCACCGGGCGCCGTCCGACCCCGCCGGAAAGTCCGGGGCACGAGCGAAGGGACGGGCCGCAGCCGTCCTTCCCCGCGACGGCAGTCCGCACACGGTTCCCCCGTGGCCGTTCCCAACCGATACACACGACGGTGGTCCACCACACGAAACGCACACCACGCCCGGGGCGACCACCCGGACCGCACCCAGGGCGACCCGTCGCGGTCGCCGCTCGTCCCCACCGCGGCCGGGGCCCAGGTGTCCAGGGACGAGTCCTCGACCCACCGTGTCCACTGACCCAACCCGCAACCCGACGTCGTGCTCGACCGCACGCTCGGGCCGATGGGGCACCCGGGCCTTCCGCGAACGCCCTCCGCCGGGGCCGGCCGATCGGTACGGTGCTGGCAGAGGCGGCATCCGAGGGGGACGCGTGGAATTGGAACCGACGGAGTTGTCGAAGGCCATCAAGGCCGTTCGGGACGGCCTCACGGCCTCACGGCCGCGCGTGACGAGGGAAACGGCTCGGGAATCCGGTTCGAAGTGACCGAAGTCGTGCTCGATCTCGGTATGGAACTGCGTCACACGGCTTCCGGGGGGGCGGAATCAAGGCGTTCGTCGTCGCGGCGGACGCCAAAGGCGAACGCGCGAGTGCCTCCACCCACCGCATGACAGTGACCTTGCGTGTCGCCCCGGACGCCCTGGGGCGCCCGACGCCCATCAGTGACCGGAACCGCGGTTTCGAGCCGTTGCCGCGTCAACCGTCGTAGGCGCCCTCACAGATGACAGGGCCCAACGCACGGGTGGTGGAAATCCACCATGGTGCCGGCGCCTACGGCACCGGTTGTGCGATCGCTCCCGGCCTGATCCTCACCGCCGCCCACGTCGCGAAGCCCGACCAGGACGGAGACATCGAAGTGCGCGACCTCGCCGGGGTCGCCTCGACGGCGTCGATCCTGTGGTCCGACCCCCAACTCGACGCGGCATTGCTGCGGACCGACCCGAAGATCGGCGCCGAGACGAGCGTCGTCCGCTGGGGCCACCTGGTCTGCGACGACCGCGACCGCCGCGCGCCGTGCACCATGGCGGGAATGCCCCAGGCGATGGGCCGCTTCACCGAAGGACCCTCGGGCCTTGCCCACGACGTGAAAACCGTGGACGGGCACATCAAGACGGGCACCGCCACCCGACAACGCATGTACGCGTTCGAGATCGACGACGCCATCCCGGAAGCGACGATCGCGGACGACCCATTCCGGGAAAGCCCGCAGCCATGGTCGGGCATGTCCGGGGCCGGGGTGTTCTGTGGCGGAGCACTCATCGGCGTGACGCTCCTGGTGCCCGCTTCCTGGGGGGAAGGCATCCTCTCCGTCCTCCCCGTCGAACAACTCCTGGCGCGGTCCGATTTCGTCGGAACCGTCGCCCACCACACCGGAGTCGCCCCGTTCCTGCAGCCCGCCGACCTCGCCCATCTGCTCAAGGAACCGCTTCCCCCGGCGCTCTCCTCGTCCTTCCTGCTGCACCCTCGATCCCGCGTCGTGCCCCTGTCCGGGATGCGACGCGTCCTCGACATCCTGAGCCCATGGTGCGAGAACACCACCCACCCCACGGCCGTCGCCCTGATCACCGGACGCGGCGGCACCGGAAAGAACCGGCTCGTTCCCGAACTCCTCGACACGCTCGCCCCATGGCACGCCGGCTCGGTCGGACGCCGGCACTGGTCCGGAGGCTTCATCACCGAGAACCCCCTCAGCCTCGACACCGGCGCGCTCCGCACCGTCGACCACCCCCTGGTGATCGCCGTCGACCACGCCGAGTCACGACTTCAGCAGATCCGGGAAGTACTCGACGCGCTCACCGAACGAGACACCCGTGTTCCCATGCGCGTCCTGCTCATCGCCCGCGACGGCTCCGACACCTGCTGGGCCGAACTCCGCCGCCACTGCCGAGACGGCCGGGGCGTTCCCTTCACGTCGGTCCCCATCAAAATCACCGACGCGCTCGAGACGGGCAACGAGCACGCCTACGTCGACGCGAAGATCGCGTTCGCCCGGCGCATCCAGGAGCTGCGGCAAGCGGGTCACGGCGACGACACCTGGAAGAACGCGCCGATCGCGGACGCTCCGCGCACCCACGGCACAAACGTCGAGCACTCCGCCCCGACGCCCGTCGTCCACCTGCATATCGCGGCGCTCGCCGACGTGCTGACCCACGCCAATCCCCAATACGCCGCCGAACACAACCCGCTGAACGTCCTCCTGGCCCACGAGGAGGACTACTGGCGCCGACTCGTCACTGCGCACATGTCGGCAGAGCGTTACGACCACGCTCTGATGCGCACCATGGTGGCCACCCAATACCTCGCTGGCGCCACCACACTCGCCCGCGGCCGCGCGGCCGTGGGGGTGGCCTACGCCGCACACCATCACGGCTACCCGCGGACGGCTCCACCGACGGCCGAAGTCCTCGCCCCCTACGACAAGAGCCTCGCCAAGGCCTACCCCTCCGGCGACGGCACGCACTGGGGCACGCTCGGACCCGACCTCCTCGCCGCGCGACTGGTCGACGAGGTCGAGCAGGCAAGCGACCACACGTTCATCACACACGTCCTCCTCGACGAGGCGCTCGACGAGAACCAACACCGACACGCGATCCTCAACCTCGTACGCGCGAGCGCCGTCCACCCCGCACTCGCCGACGCCACGCGCCGCGCCGCGACGCGAAAACCCCGGGCGCTGCTGCGACCGACCCTGGAAATCGTGTGCACCACACTCGACCGCCCCGGCGCGCGACGATGGCTCCGTGCCCTGCGCGCGACACTGCACGAGAGCTCCCACACCTTCTCCGCAACCCACGGCTCCCATCAGCAGGCCCTGCGAGAAATCCAGTCGTGCCTGGAGGGTCTGAAGTCGACGTCTTTTGACCCTCGCGAATTCCTGTCCTCCAAGGCCGGACCGGACATCCCCAAGACGCACAAGACGACCACGACGACAAAACCCGCCGATACCGCGCGCCCCGGCACGCGGCCACCCCCCACCGGCGGCACCACAGCCCCGCGACAACCCGCCGAACCGACCTTCCCGGCGACGCCCGGCGTGAATGCGACCCCTGCGGAGCCCCCGAGCGTCATGCATACGGAGGCGAAGCACGACACGAACACGATCCATCCCGGCAGCACCTTCGTGCGCGCCGTCACGAGCCTGCTCGCGACCACATACACGATCATCCTCGGGTGGGCGGTCACCGGTGCGATCCGCGCCACGGAAGACGACGCACTCGCGTGGACGCTCGGTCCCACAGCCCTCGCCCTGAACATCCTCTTCGCGTTGCTCCACGGCCACTTCAGCGCTCTGCCACGAGCCCTCGGATGGAGCCTGCCACCAACCGTGCTCGCGGTCGACATCGCCTGCGGTCTGGGCCCGCCCGCCCTTCGCGACAACGTCGCGCCCGCGCTGACATGGATCGCGATCGTAGGTGTCGGACTGCTCTCGCTCACGTACGCGGTGCGAGCATGGACAGGCCAAATCCCCTGGTCCACGAACGGGCCCCGCACTCGCGGGGACGGCCCCGCGTCAGCCGCTGAGTGAATGGGGCGGGCTCGGCGGCTACCCGAAATTCGCGGCAGGGATCGACGCCGTGATGTAGACACCGGATAACACGAACAAGTAGGGAGGGAGTCTGCGCCGGACGACGCGGCTGGCGACTCGTGCTCGCCGGGCCCGGCGAGCACCACAAAGAGCACGACGCTGGCCGTCCGGGACCGGTGACGGACCGGTCAGGGTGTGGGGGGCCGTTTAGTGGAGTACGCGCGGGTTCCCGGCTGGGTCAAGTGACGGGCAACGGCCCATCTTGGCAGGTCGATCGGGCTTTTCTCGGCGTTCACTCGATCGCGTGAGATATCCGCAGTAAATCATGGAATCCGCGAGTAGCGTGCGTAATCTGCGTTTTTGTGTCAGATTCTGAGAGCCGCCTATTGACGCTGGTTCGCCCCGGCTCGGACCCGACGGGGCCGGTGGATCCGGCTGGGGTGGCGGTCGAGTCCGGTCTCGCGGACGTGGTCACGCTGCAGCGACGCCGCCAGGCCCGGATCTCGGTGCACGACGAGGAGAGCTTCTTCCTCGACACTCTGTCCGAGTACCGGTGGGCGCGCGATGCGGCAGGTCTGGCGCCGACGACGCTGGACGGGCTGATCAAGCCCGTGATCGAGGTATGCGAGTTCTACGGCGCCGTTCCGTGGCAGTTGACGTCCCGCGAGGTCGACCGGTACTTCGCCGGGGCTGGCAAGCGGGCCCAATCGACCCTGCGCGGAAAGATCAACAAGATCGACGCGTACTTCGCGTTTCTGGAACAGCGCTACGCCGGCGAGATCATGCGCCGCTTTGGCGCCTCCGTCGAATCTCCCATCGACCCGTTCAACCGTCCCCGTCACCGCGGGGACTTCGGCCTGCGCATTCCGCCGTCCCAGACGGCGATGAAGAACTTCTTCGCCCGGTGGCGCGAAGATCTGGCGAACGCGCGGAAGTACGCGGTGGCCTGCCGTGATTACGTGATGACGAAGGTTGCCTACCTCTCTGGTGTCCGTGCGGCGGAGCTGTGCGGAGTCTGTCTGGGCGACATTCACTGGGAGCACGGGCAGTGGGGGCGGTTCGTCGTCCTGGGCAAGGGTGCCCGGGGCTCGGGTCCGCGCCCGAGGGAGGCGTACCTCTTCCAGGAGGGACGTGCCCTGCTGTGGTGGTACATCGAGGAGGTCCGGGGCGAGTTCGGGGACGACGCGGAGCACCCGCGGGCGCCGCTGTGGCCATCGGAGCGCAAGTCGAAGGCGATCGCCGACCTGAACGTGGCCATCGCGCCGGCGATAGTGCCTTCGACGTTCCGCAAGGCGTTGCACACCGCGGCCGCGCACTACCTGACGGGCCCCGTCGCCGACCTGTTTCCACACTTGCTGCGGCATGCCTGCGCGACCCACAACTACGAGCGAGGGATGACACTCTGGGAGGTCCAGAAGGTCCTCGGACACGACTGGGCAACGACGACTCTTCGGTACATGGCGACTGCGCACGCCGACCCGGAGCTCGCGAATCTGGCGGCCAGCTCCCGGGCCGCCCAGCGACTGGTCATGGACAAGGGGAACCTTCGGTGAAGTGGAATCTGCGGATGGTGGCCGCCCAGCGGGACCTGTGGCGCCCGACCGAGGTGCTCGCCGCCTTTCGGCAGGTCGGGTTCAACCCGTCGCTGAGCAAGGTGGCCGCGATGTGGAGCGGCACACCGGTTACGGTGCGGCTCGATGATCTCGACAAGATGTGCGCGGCGCTCGACTGCACGGTCGCCGACTTGCTCCAGGCGGAGCCGCTCGCGGCGGGCCAGGCCGCGCCCGAGGCCGCACGGCGCGCAGTCGGCGCCGAGGAAGGTCCGGGGCCGGGCC
>NZ_WWJX01000699.1 GCF_009865215.1 Streptomyces sp. SID3343
CCCCCACCGCCCCCCCAGAACCCGCCGGCAACCGCGCAGGTCGCAGCAACCGCAGCGCCGTCGCCGGGACCCCGCCCGGCATCCTGGACAGCAGTACGGCCAATCCGCCGATCACGATCGTCGACATGCCTGCCGTGGTGGCCGCGTCGAGGGCGACCACCAAGGCTGCCGCCAAGACCGCGCCCGCCGCGCTGTCCACGCCGAACACCACCACCGCCGCGAACCACACCAACCCCAGCACCGGATCGAACGCGGCCGCGTCGAAGGCCCGGCCGCCCATCCCGAGCAGCGCCCCGCCGAGTGCCGCGACGCCCGCGCTCACCGCGAAGACGAACACCTTCGCCGAGGACACGTCCACCCCGGCCGCAGCCGCACCCGCCTCGTTGTCCCGCACCGCGACCAGCATCCGGCCCAGTCGGCTCACATGCAGTCGGCGGACCACCAGCAGGGCCAGCCCCAGACACGCCAACTCCAACGCGTAGAAAGAGCGTTCGTCGGTGAACGGCCACGGGTGGTCGAGCATCAGGTCGGTGGTGAACCGAGGCTGCGCGAACACGAACCGGCTGACCACCGCGGCCACCGCGAACGTGGTCAGCGCAAGCGTCAACCCCCGCCGCCGAATCGCGGGCCACCCGGTCAACAAGCCGACCGGCACGACGAGCACCGCCGCCGCGAACAACGCGACCAACCCCGGCACATCGTGGCTCATCAGCTGTGCCGCGAACAACGCGCCCAACCCGGCGAACCCCGCCTGGCCGAGCGAGATCTGCCCGGCATAGCCCGTCAACATCACCAAGGACATGAACACGATCGCCAACGCCGGCACCTGCTGGGCGATCCGCAACTGCTCGCCGCCGAGCGCCAACGGAGCCGCCGCGACCGCGACGAACGGCACCCACCACCCCACCGGCGCGCTCTCCCCGCGTCCCGTCCCGATCGGCGCCGAGCAGGCGGTGTCCTCGCCGCCCACCTCGATCATGCGGGGCAAAACCAGCAACGCGACCAGAAGCACGACCACGAACAGGTTGGCCTGCAACGCCTGGACGAATCCCCACGCATCGAGTTCGAGCCGGCTCAGTTCGCTCTGCCCGATCCCGATCGCGAGCGCCGCCACGATCGCCACCGGCAGACTCGCGAGCCGGGCCACCACCGCGACCCCGATCGTCTCCAGGACCAACAGCGTCAGCCCGTACGGATCCAGCCGCAGGTGCGGCGCGAGCAACACGCCCGTGAGCCCCGCCAACATCGAACCGAACGCCCACCCGGCGGCCGACACCCGGTCCGCCGCGACCCCGGACAACTCGGCCAGTGCCCGCCGGTCCACCACGGCGCGCAGCCGTACCCCGAACCGCGTACAGCGCGTCACGCCCGCCACGAGTACGGCGACCGCGATCACCACACCCAGTTCCACCAGTGTCCCGGTCGCCACCGACGTATCGCCGGGCAACCCGACCGATCCGGACGGCACGATCGACGGCGGATCGAGCCGGGCCTGCGTCCCCCACGTCAGGGTCGCGACGCCCACCAGGAGTACGAACACGCCGAGGGACGCGACCAACATCCGGGCGGGTCCGGCCCCTTCGCGATGCAGCCCACGAAAGACGAATCGCTCCAGGACGAGCCCGAGCGCCGGTGCGACCACGCCCACGTCGAGTACCACCGCCGCCCACACCGGCCAGCCCCACACCCGTACCTGTTGCCACACCAGATACGCCACGATCATCGCCAGCGCACCGAAGGACAGGTTGAATACGCCCGTTGCGCGATACGACGTGATCAGGCCGACCGCCGCGAGCGCCGCGACCGCGCCCACACCGAGCCCGGCGAGGGCCAGATCCAGGGTGAGCACCGCCCTCAGCCGTCCGATCGCACGGACGACTGCCCGGGAGGCTGCTCAGGCGCTTGCCGGGCCGTATTCCCCGGCCCCGGCTCGGGCCCCTGCCCTGATGCCGGTCCCGGTCCCGGTCCCGGCTCGGGTGCCTGCTCGGGAGGGTCGCACAACCTGCACGGCCGCAGATTCCGGTTCCGTACAGTCTCGGCGACCACCGCGTGCACGCCGTTCTTGCCCCGCACCAAAGAGCATTCCGGTCGGTGGTAGCGAGCCCCACCGGGTACCGCCACCCACGGCGCGTCGGCCGCGGGCCCGGGTGCCTCGAACGAGGCGTCGCCGGGATCCGGTTCCACCAGCAGCCGATACAACTGCCCCATCACGACCCGCAACTCGGCATCCGAAGAGCCGGCCGCATCCGATCCCGACCCCGATCCCGACCCCGATCCCGGCCTCCCTCCTGCTCCTGCCCCCGAGCCCGCCGCCGGCCTCGAATCAGCCCCCACATCCCGCCGCGTCCCCACCACCAGCACCGCCCCGGCCACGATCAACGCTGCCCCCGGGATCGTCGCCGATGCCAGATACGGCACCTGCCGGGCCTCGTACCGCTCCCCGGATACGCCGTACCACCCCAACACGCACAGCAACGCCCCACACAGCGCGACCAGCCATCCGCCGCGCGTGCGCGCCAGTTCGCGCAACCCGTCGAGCGTCGCCGCCGGCTCGGCCGTCCGCCCCGCCGCAGGCCGCACACCCGCCGA
>NZ_WWJX01000700.1 GCF_009865215.1 Streptomyces sp. SID3343
GGGACAGGCTCAGGGTCGCCGCCGGCTCGGCGCGTCACGCACCCGGCAGCGTGGCTGCTGCGGCTACGCCTTCGCCTGTGCGCCCGGCCAGTCCAGCTTCAGGCGGGTCAGTCTGGGCAGTGCGGCGACGATGAGGTCGTAGGAGTCCTCGATCATGTCGCGCACCATGTCGTGCGGCAGCGACGTGTCGAGGGTCACCGTGTTCCAGTGCCGCTTGTTGAGGTGGTATCCGCCGACGATCGCAGCGTGCTCCGCGCGCAGGCGCACGGCGAGGTCCGGCTCGCACTTGAGGCTCACCGAGAGCGGCTTGGCCCCGAGCGCGGTGATCGCGAAGATCTTGCCGCCGACCTTGAACGTCGACAGGTCGGGGTTGCGGGGGAAGGGGAACTCCTCGCCGGCCCCGTTGAACGAGAGACAGACGTCCCTGAGCTGCTTCGGCGTCATGGCCCGCGGGTTCCCCATGCCCCCAGTATCGCCATTCCGATCGGCTCGGACGCGTTGCCCCCGCCGCCGACGCGGGTCGACCCCCACAGTCGGCGCGACGTCGACCTCGAACGCCCGGTCCGCGCGAGCGAACCGTTCGCCCCGGCCGACATCGAACACGCCGTCCGCATGGCCGCCCGGGCATCCTTCGAACGCGATCTCGACACCCCCTCGACCGTGGTCCGTGGTCCGTGGTCCGTGGCGCGGGAACGCAGGGCTGTCCGGCCGCCGTCGCCCAGTGCCGTCCCACCATGACCCCGGGCACGGTCGCCGACTTCCGGGTCGACATCGCCACCCACGCCCGAGTCCGAACCCGCACAACGCCGCTTCACCCGGTGACGGCGGTCCGACCGGTATCCGTCGCGCGTCGGCTTTCGGGACACCGGGCGACACTTGGCGGAACTTCCGGCGACACCCCTTGGCCCGGTGGATTCGGGCCGCGACGGTGGGCGGGACCTGCTCGCCGTGCCACAGGGGGTTCTCGTGTTCCGTCGGTCTCCAACTCGCCGCAGCCGCCGCGCCGCACTCGCCGCGGCAGCGGTCGCGGTGTCCACGACGGCGGTCCTCGCGGGCGCCGGAACGGTACCGGCGGTCGCCACCACGGGCGGCGGCGGCCACGGCACGATCGGCGTGCACCGCGACGGCCGTCCGGTGGTGATCCCGTTCACGGCGGGGCGCGACGGCGAGGGCCTGGTGCGCCTCACCGTCGCGGCGCCGGGCATCGACTGGGGGAGCCCCGGGGCGGAGTCGGCCGTGCTCCTACTGCTGGTCGACGGCCGGCCCGCCGGCGATGTCGTGGTGTTCGGCTCCACTCCCACCGAACGCTCGTTCGCCCTGGGCGCATTGCGGGCGGGGCGGCACCGGCTGACGCTGCGCTACGCGGCCGACCGCTCGTCGCCTGCCGGCACCGTGGTTCGGGTGTCGAAGGTGCGTACCGACGTCGTCGGCAAGCGCGACCGCGACCATGCCGTGGCGGCCAACGCGCCCGTCCTGTACGGCCGCGACGACCCGAGCGGCCCGTTTCGCAACGCCGTCAGCGACACGCCCGTGTTGGCGTGGCACCAGCAGGCGCCGGCCACGACGCCCGGCCACCGGGTGCTGACCTACACGATCGCGTGGACCAACGAGGACGGCGGCACCTCCACCCCGGCCCTGATGGCCCGGTGGGGCCGCACTACCGACATCGAGTGGGCGTATCGCGTCGAGGTGGACGCCGCGGGTCGCGCGGTGCCCGGTACCGCGTTCTTCCAGTCGCCCGACCACGGCACGACGCCGTTCGCGGGCCGCTACGAGGACGGGCACCCACTGCTCCAGACCTGCACCCTCAACAACAACCTGTGCGACACGGTGGACAACCCGATGCGCTTCGCGCTGTCCACGATCGAGCGCCTGGCGGACCCCGCCCGGACCTCGCGCGAGGAGATGGTGGACCGGCACCCCTGGGTCTACCCGGTGATGACCGACGAGGTCCGCCGTGAGGGCCGAGTGGTGGCCGATCCGCCCGCCGACACCACGACGCTGATCGCCGACCCGCGCGACTACCTGTACGCGGTCGTGCGCAAGACCACGTCGGCACCGACGCCGGGTGTGTCCGGCTGGGTGGGCGTGGGCCTGGGCGTACGGCTGAAGGGCGATCCGACGCTGTACCGCTCGGACCGCGGCCGGGTCGACTGGTCGCTCCAGCGGGACGACCCGGCGGCGACCACGGTACGGCTGCCCGCCGGTACGAAGGCCGCCGACATCGCGGAGGTGGTCGTCTACCGTACGGTCGCCGGCACCGACCCGGGCTCGACGGTCACGGTGAACGGCGTCAACCGCGCCTTCCTCCTGGGCGCCGACGACCGTCCCGGGCGGCCGTTGCCGATCAAGGCGGTATCGGCGACGCTCACTGCGGCGGCCCCCGAGGCGGTGCTGTACCGGCGTTGAGGCCGCGGTGGGTGGCGGTGGCGGCAACTCGCTTCGGGCCGCCGCCGACGCCGCGCCGGTCGGCTTGACCTGGAGTGCGCTCCAGGTCCTAGCGTCGCGCCATGACGACCGAACGGCAGCACGAACGACGACGTGACGAAGGACGGCACAACCGACGACACGAGGAACCACACCGCCTCGGCAGCGGGTTCGGCGCGCACAGCACTGCCGACGACGTGCTCGCCGGCGTCGACCTGTCGGGGCGGACCGCCCTGGTCACCGGCGGCTACTCCGGTCTCGGCCTGGAGACCACCCGCGCGCTCGCCGCGGCCGGCGCGCATGTCGTCGTCCCGGCCCGACGACCGGCCGCGGCCGAGGAGGCGTTGGCGGGCGTCGCCGGCGCGGAGGTGCGCGACCTCGATCTCGCCGACCCCGACAGCGTCCGGGTGTTCGCCGACCGGTTTCTCGCGACCGGTCGCCCGCTCGACGTCGTGATCAACGGCGCGGGCGTGATGGCCTGCCCCGAGACGCGGGTGGGCCCCGGCTGGGAAGGCCACTTCGGGATCAACCACCTGGGCCACTACGCGCTCGTCAACCGTCTTCGGCCGGCGCTGACCCCGGGCCGGTCGCGCGTGGTCGCGGTGGCCTCGTCCGGACACTTCCTGTCCGACATCCGCTGGGACGACATCCACTTCGCCCGGGGCTACGACCGC
>NZ_WWJX01000701.1 GCF_009865215.1 Streptomyces sp. SID3343
ACCGAGCCGCCGCCCGCTGCGCCCACGGCGAGTCCGAGGCCGGTGGCCGTCGCCGTCGCGGCGGCCGCGCTGCCGGCGGCCAGTGCGGTGCCGCTGAGGAACATCGGCGCGGTGATGCCGATCAAGGCGAGCGCGATCGGCCCGTATCGATCGCGGACGTCGACCATTTCGGCGTATGTGTCGTTGCACCTGCTGCACTTTCTCAGGTGCGCGTCGATGCTTTCTCGGCGTTTCTCGGAGTCCATTCGGTTGCGTAGGTGCCGCCCGTAGTGCCGGGTGAACTTCTTGCACTTCTCGTCCTTGACGCCGCCGGTCGCGAACGCGACGAAGTAGTTGTCGCGCAGTTCCTGCCGGGCGCGTTCCAGGATCTTGCGCACGTTGTCGGGGTTCTCGCCGACCAGGGGGGCGACCTGGACGGCCTGTTCGCCTTCGATGTCCACGTGCCACAGCACGACCCTGGAGCGCTCGGGCAGTTCCTGGAACGCCTGGAGGGCCAGTCGTGCGTCGTCGGCCTTCACGACCCGGTCCTGGTTTTCCCACGCCGACTCGAAGACGGTGAAGTCCTCGGTGACGCACTCGCGCCGGTTGCTCTTGGTCCAGTCGCCGGCGACGTGGCGCACGGTGGTGAGCAGGTAGGCCCGGAAGGCCTGCGTGGGTCCCTGGCCGGCGCGCAGCGCCTGGAGGGTGTGGGCGAACGCCTCGGCGCACAGGTCGTCGGCGGCTTCGGGGGTGCGGGTGCAGGTGCGGGCGTAGCGGCGGACGGAGTGCACGTGGCGCTGGTACAGCAGGCCGTAGGCGTCGGTGTCGCCGGCGCGCACCGTGTCGGCCAGTTCGGCGTCGGGGGGGCCGTCGTCGGTGGGTGCGTCGTCGACGTCGGCGTCCGCTTGCGTGTGTGTGCCGGTCGTGAGGGGGTGGGCCGTTGCGGGGTGGGGCGGCCGGGGGAGGGCCGGTTCGGTTGTGGCCGGCCCGGTCCCGAATTCGTCGCGGTCGCGGGCGTCGCCGGGGTCGGCGACGTCCGGGAGGTCGCCCTCGCGCACTCGCGGGTGATGGACGCCGCGTTGTCCCGGCACGAACGGGGGAGGCGCGCCGGGACCGTGCGCCTCGACGGTTTCGCTGGTCCCGTCGCCGTCCGTGGGATCCGAGGTCGCCGCGTCGTCCTCGCGTGCCACCGACTGCCCCCTTGCGCCCTTGGTGCCTGTGCCGAACCCGGCTCTGCGGACAGCATCGTGACCAACCGATCACGCTGTGTCCAGAAGCGGTGGGGCTCTGGAGGGCACCCGGCGTGCGCGCCGGCGCGGGTGGTGCGGTTCGGGCGCGGGGCCTGTTTCCCCGCGCCCGTGCCGGTCGGGTGGGTCGGGCGAGGGTGACGCTGCGTCATTCGGGTGACGAACGGGTGTGTGGAGGGGTGGTTCACGGCGCGCTACCGTCCTGTCGAGCCCGGTGCGGTGGTGAGGCGGACGCCGGCTCTGGGGATGCGTGGCGCGCCGCTGCCGGCGCCGTGCAGCGGGTCCACCGGGGCGCGGCACAGCCGGTCGAGTCGGTCGGGGAGCTCGGGGTCGTCGCCGTCGAGCAGGGCCATCAGTCGTCCGGGGGGCGCCGCGTGCGCCGGTTCGCCGAGTGCGCGCTCCAGGTGTCGGGCGGTCAGCAGTAGGTGGCGCAGGTGGCCCCACAGCAGGGTCTCGGGTACTTCCAGGCGGACGACCACGATCCGGGTGTGCTCGCCGGTGGCGAGGCGGTGGGCCAGGCGTTGTTGCAGTAGGGCGGCCGAGGGCAACTCGGTGATGGGGTCGGTGCCCGGGGGGAGGGTGCCCGGCGGATTGGCTCGGGCGCGGGTGCTCAGGTAGGCCCGGACGAGGGGGCCGGGCGCGGCGGGCGCGAGTGCGCACAGGAACAGCGCGTCGAGTTCGGCCAGGGCGACGTCGAGCGGGATTTCGGCGGCGGCTCGGTCTTTGGCCAGGGCCAGGCAGGCGGAGCGGACGTGGCCCTCGCGCGCGAGGGCGTCCAAACACTGCTCGACCGCGGCGCTGTGCCACGCGACCCGCGCGGGCCAACCGGCCCGGAAGGTCTCGCGTTGCCACTCGTCGCGCAGCCGGTCGCGATCGGGGTGGGTGGTGATCGGAGTGTCACACTCGGTATGCATGTGGGGGAGAGGGGGGTTCGCGCCGAACGTGACAGTTTTCCCGCGACTTTGTGATGTGACCTGGGTCACATTGATCTCGTGCGCCCCGGCGCGTTCACGAGCGACCCTTTCGAGTGGCCGCCCGTCCGCCCGGCGGGAAGACGCCGGCCGTCGCGGACCGGCCCACCTCGCGCCCGTGGATTCCCGCCGGCGGGGCCGCCGTGTGCAGACCGGCCTGCGGGGGTGAGGTCAGCCGTGCGCGGCGAGCACGTCGAGCAGCCGGTTCACCGGCCCGGTCAACCCCCACCGCCGGCGCAGCGCGTCCAACGCCGCGGCGTCGGCCGGTTCGGTCGGCAGCGGCCGGTCCCACGCGTCGGGAGCCATCGGCACCTCACGCACCACCCGCACCACGCCCGGGGCCACGTCGAGGTAGTCGGACGCCTCGACGATGCGGGCCCGCCGGGCCGGCGTCAGCTTGGCGGTCGGATCGGCGGCGGCCGCCCGCACGCCCGCCAGGTCGCCGTACTCGACGATCAACTGCGCCGCGGTCTTGTCGCCCACACCCTTGACGCCCGGCAGTCCGTCGCTCGCGTCGCCGCGCAAGGTCGCGAAGTCCGCGTAGGCGGACGCGGGCACGCCGTAGCGCTCCAGCACGGCCGCTTCGTCGATCACCTCGTGCGCGGCGACCCCCTTGACGGTGTAGAGCACGCGGACGCCGCGCTTGTCGTCGACGAGTTGGAACAGGTCGCGGTCACCGGTGACGATGTCGACCGGGACGGTGGACAAGGTCGCCATCGTGGCGATCACGTCGTCGGCCTCGAAGCCCGCGACGCCCACGCGCGCGATCCCCAGCGCGTCCAGCACCTGTTCGATCACCGGCACCTGTGGCGCGAGCGTGTCGGGGATCTCCTCCTCGTCGGGGCCGGCCTCCGAGGCGACCCGGTGCGCCTTGTAGGACGCGATCGCGTCCACTCGGAACTGCGGCCGCCAGTCGGCGTCCATGCACGCCACGAGCCGGGTGGGCGAGCGGTCCTCGACCAGGCGCGCGACGAAGTCGAGCAGGCCGCGAACGGCGTTGACCGGCGTGCCGTCGGGAGCCTTGACCGATTCCGGCACGCCGAAGTAGGCGCGGAAGTACAAGGAGGCGGTGTCGAGGAGCATCAGACGTGTCGTCACGCGTCGATCATCGCGCACGCCGGTGACATCAATCGGCGAACTCGTCCAACACTTCCTGCAGGGTGTCGCGCACGCCGAGCACGTCGATCAGCCCGGTCATCCGCAGCGTCGCCCGCACGTTGCGGTCGGGGGCGGCCAGTCGCAACTCGCCGGAGAAGGCGTGCATCGACTTGAAGGCGTCTATCAACACGCCCAGACCCACCGAGTCGCAGAAGTTGAGTCCCGTGGCGTCCACCACCACGCGTCGACACCCGCCGTCGATCAACTCGATCAACGTGCGGTGCAACAGCGGGGCGTTGTGCAGGTCGAGCTCGCCCGCAAGGTGCACCACCGCGCAGCCGCGCCAGATCGTCACCCCGGTGACGGGATGTTCCTGCCCGAGCGTGCCCATGCGCGCGACCATGGCTGCGACCTTCCACCGGTCGGACGTACCACCGCGCCGATACGGCGCCGGCAATGGGCATTGTGGGCCATCCGTGAGGGTGGCGGACAGTCCCTCGACGGGTCGTTTTTTGGATTGCTGCGCCGAAGGGGTGGGTCTTGTCCGGTTACGCGCCGGTCGGTCCCCGCTTTCGCCGGGGCGTCGGCCGTCGCCCGGTCACAGAAATGTGTGCCCCTCGCCGCGATAGGTGGGCACCGTACGCGTGACGCGGTCGCCGTCGACGAGGTGCAACGCGTCGAAGCGCTCGCACAGTTCGCCCGCCTTGGCGTGCCGAAACCACACCGAGTCGCCGATCCGCAGGTCGTCCGCCGCCGCGCCGCGCAGCGGTGTCTGCACCTCGCCCGCGGCCTCCTGCGATTCGTAGGACAAGCCGCGCGGCAGCCAGGGCTGCGGAAGGCGGTCCTTGGCCGGCACACCCGACGCGGGGTAGCCGCCGCCGAGCACCGTCACCGAGCCGAGCCCCGGTCGGCGCACCACCGGCAGCGCGAACAGCGCGGCCGGGCGGCCGGTGAACGCGCTGTAGTGGTCGAACAGACGTGGTTGGAAAAGCCCCGAGCCCGCCGCGACCTCGGTGATCGAGGACTCCGCGGACGTGCGCTCGACGCTGCCGGTGCCACCGCCGTTGACGAACTCCAGCGGCGTGATCGCCCGCACCGCGCGCACGATGTCGGCGCGCCTGCGGGCGAGTTCGGCGCCCGACCTGGCCTGCATCACGCGCAGGATCCGCCCGTACAGCGCGCGGCCCTCGGGCGCGTCGCCCACGCCCGCGATGTGCGCCTCGTAGGCCATCAGGCCCACGAGGCGAAAGCCCGGGCGTCGGTGGACCGCTTCGGACAGCGCGGCGACCTGCTCGGGGGTGTGCAGTGGCGAGCGGTGCGCGCCGATGCGCACTCGGCCGCCGAGTGGCTGCCACGACGTGTCGATGTCCACGCACACGCGTAGTTCGGCGCGGGGGCGCACGTCGGCGACGGCCCGCTCGATCAGGTTCAGCTGCGCCTGGTCGTCGATCATGATGGTCACGCGCGCCGCGGCCGCGGCGTCGGCCGCGAGTCGGCGATAGGCCGCGCGGTCCACCGACGGGTAGGCGACCAGTACGTCGGTGACGCCCTCGCTCGCCAGCCACAGGCCCTCGGGCAGGGTGAAGGCCATGACGCCGCGGAATCCGTCGAGCTCCAGCACCTCGCGCAGCAGCGGCAGGCAGCGCACCGACTTGGTCGCCACCCGCACCGGGGTGCCCGCCGCGCGGCGCACCAGGTCCGCCGCGTTGGCGCGATACGCCTGAAGGTCGACGATCGCGAACGGCGCGTCGAGGTGGGCGGTGGCCCGGTCGTAGCGGGCCCGCTCGGAGCCGGCGGGCGAGCGGAGTCCGAAGGTGGGGGCGGATGCGGCGAGATCGACCATGTCCGCAGCCTGCCAGATCGTTGTACCGCCCGGTAGGGACGCGTCCGTCACAGCACGACCGCGCCCTGACGGTGCGTTAGCTTGATCGCATGAGTCGCCCCGAGCGAGTACGAGCGCTCGACCTGATCGAACGGGTCCTGGACGTCGACACCTTCCGCCCCTGGAACGACGCGTTGCCGACGCCGGCGGCGACGGACGCCGGCTACGCGGCCGAACTGACCGCCGCGCGCGAGCGCACCGGGTTCGACGAGGCCGTGGTCACGGGGGAGGGGCGCATCTGCGGCCGCCGGGTCGCGGTCGCCGCGTGCGAGTTCGCCTTCCTGGCCGGCTCGATCGGGGTCGCGGGGGCCGAGCGGCTCACCCGTGCGGTCGAGCGTGCCACCGCCGAGGGTCTGCCGCTGGTCGCGTCGCCCACGTCGGGGGGCACGCGCATGCAGGAGGGCACGATCGCGTTCCTGCAGATGGTCAAGATCTCCGCGGCCGTCGCCGCGCACCGCGCCGCGGGCCTGCCCTACCTCGTCTACCTGCGCCACCCCACCACCGGCGGCGTGTTCGCGTCGTGGGGCTCCCTGGGCCACGTCACCGCCGCCCAACCCGGCGCCCTCGTGGGTTTCCTGGGCCCTCGGGTGTACGAGGCGCTGCACGACCGGCCCTTTCCCGAGGGCGTGCAGGTCGCCGAGAACCTGTACGAGCACGGCCTGATCGACGCGGTGGTAGCGCCGGAGGAACTGCGCGACGTGGTGATCCGGGTGTTCGACGTGCTCGACCCGGGCACCACGCCGCGCGTCGCGGCACCGGCGCCCGTATCCGCGCCGGCGGCCGAAGCCGCGATCGACGTCGATGCCTGGACCTCGGTG
>NZ_WWJX01000702.1 GCF_009865215.1 Streptomyces sp. SID3343
GCTCCTTCCCGGGACGTCTCGCGCGGCGGCCCTGACCGAGGGCTATCGGACCGCCTTCCTGGTCTCGGCGGCGATCACCGCCGTGGGCACGCTGTTCGTCCCACTCCTGGCTGCCCGCAGCCGGGGCGGATCCCAGCCGACGAACGGGGCGGCCGGCGGCAGTGCCGAACCGAGCGTCGAACCACAGCCCCCCGCCCCGGACGGCCACCGCGGCACCCACGTCACGACGCCCCCGGGACAGGAGACCGCCACGTGAGCCGTGACGGAAACGGCGAAAACCCCGGTGGAAGAGGGAAGTCGGAGGCCGGCCGATTTCCCTGCGACGCGGGCACCGACGGTTTCGGACACGACCCCGAGGCCCTCTTCGGACACGACCCCGGGGCCCTCGCAGGACCATCGCGCATCCGAGGCCCCACTCGCCGAGGACAGGCACCGTAACCGGCCCACCACGATCAACACGCCGAAGCCGACATCTCGAAGCCCGAAGTCGAAGCCCGAGAGGACCCACGATGAACAAGCCCTACCTGACCGGTCACTACACCCCGGTCACCGACGAGGTCACCGCCACTTCTCTGGTGGTCGAAGGCACCCTCCCGGCCGAGTTGACCGGTCGGCTGCTGCGCGCGAGTCACAACCCCAAGCCGGGCGTTGTCCCGACACACTGGTTCAAGGGCAGCGGCATGGTGCACGGCATCCGGCTGCGGGACGGGAACGCCGAGTGGTACCGCAACCGCTGGGTGCGCACTCCGGCCCTGGACGGCGCGCCCTACATCACGGAGCAGGGCCCGGACTTCAGGGTCAGCACCGCCGGCACCCACGTCATCGAACACGGCGGGCGGTTGCTCGCGCTGTGCGAGTCCGCGCTGCCCTACGAACTGACGCCCGAGCTCGACACGATCGGCGCGTACGACTTCGGCGGTCGGCTCCACTCCTCCATGACCGCGCACCCGAAGGAGGATCCGGTCACCGGCGAACTGCACTTCTTCGCGTCGTCGCCCTTCCCGCCGTTCCTCACCCACCATGTCGTCGGTGCGGACGGCGCTCTGGTGCAGAGCCAGGAAATCCCGGGCGCGTCGGCCGCGCTCAAGCACGACTTCGCGATCACCGAGCACCACGTCGTCTTCCTCGAGGGGTCGGTCACCTTCGACCCGACCGAGCACTCCGGCATCCCGTACGCCTGGAGCGATGCCCAGCGGTGCCGCATCGGGGTCCTGCCGCAGGGCGACGGCGGCGCGGCGAAAGTGCGCTGGTTCGACATCGAGGCCGGCTTCGGCATGCACTTCGCCAACGCCTACGAGGACGTTCTCGGCCGGATCGTCATCGAAGGCGTCACGGTCGACCGTGACGGCTGGCAGCGCTCGTGGAACTGGTGGGTGGGCGCACCCGGTCGCGGGGCGGAGCCGGTCTCCGGTTCCACCGGCCGCCGTTGGGTGGTCGATCCCGGCGCCGGAACCGCACGGGAGGAGCAGACCGACGACCTGAACGTCGAATTCCCCACCATCAACGAGACTCGCCTGGGCCGTGTCCATCGCTACCAGTACGCCCTCGCCTTCCCTGACGATCAGGGCATCGGCAACCACACCCTGGTGAAGTACGACCGCGTCACCGGGGAGCGCCGGTTGCGCCCCGTCGGGGTCGGCCAACTCCCCAGCGAGGCGGTCTTCGTCGGCGCCGCCGACGCGGTGGACGAGGACCACGGCTACCTCCTGACCGTCGTCAGCGACCTCAACTCCGACGATTCGCGACTCCTGGTCCTCGACGCGCGCGACCTGACCGCGACCCCGGTCGCCACCGTGCACCTGCCGCGCCGGGTCCCGGCCATGATCCACGGATCCTGGATCCCGGACCCGAATTGACGCGCGTCCCGCGTCGGTCGACGCCCCGTCGGGAAGGTCCGGCGGGGCTGGAGACCCGACCCGTCCGTCCGGCGACATGGTCGGCTCGCCGAACACGGCCCGCGCACAGGCGTCGCCCTCCCGCCGACCGCACGGCCCGACTCACGTCAGCGGTCGGCCGCTGTCCCGCGACGAGGGGCGTGGCCGGGGCGAGTGTCCCCTCGGGCCGGAGGCTGGGCGGATGGGTCATGATCCAACGCGATGCCCGCCGCGGCTTCGGCAGTGCCGGCGGCCGAGGCGCGGCCACGGCGCCTTGCTCGAGTCGGCGGACGTATCACTGAAGTTTTCGTCGTGATGTCGTGGACGGTTGAAGATCCTTGGCGCTATGCCGTGGATATGCGGTATGCGCAAGGTGGTGGGTTGACTCCCAAAGAACGCGCGGCTCGGGAGCGGTTGCGGTTGGATGCCGCCGAGCGGTTCGAGCATGGGGAGTCGAACGCGGTGATCGCGTCCGAGTCACGGGTGGCGCGTCGATCGGTCGAGCGGTGGCGTCGTGCCTGGCGTGAGGCGGGTGTCGAAGGCCTGCGGTCCGCGGGGCCGGCGTCGCTCCCCAGGCTGGATCCGTCGCAAGTGGCGGCGTTGGAACGGGAGTTGGACCTGGGTCCGAGAGCCCATGGCTGGGAGGATCAGCGCTGGACGCTGATGCGGGTGAAGGCGGTGATTCGACGTCGTTTCGGGGTGACGTACTCGATCCATGGGGTGTGGGAGCTGTCGCGGAGGGCCGGGTGGTCGTGTCAACAGCCGGCTCGGCGGGCGGTCGAGCGGGACGAGGACGCGGTGCGGGGTCGGGTACGGGAGACGCGGCCGTCCGTGGAAGCACCGCGGCGGCGCTCGACGCGTGGATCGTCTTCGAGGACGAGGCCGGGACGTCGATGACGCCGCCGCGAGCGCGCACGTGGGGACGACGCGGGGTCACTCCGGTGGTGCGGGTGTGCGGGGGCTCCCGCAGTCGGGTCTCGATCGCCGCACTCACTGACCTGCTACCAGCCGGGTGAACGCTCCCGTTCGATCCACCGACACCGCGTGCACACGCGCCGCAAGGGGAAGCGCAGGAGTTTCGCGTGGACCGACTATCGCGACCTTGCCGTGCGTGCGCACCTGCAACTCGGCGGCCCCATCGTCCTGGTCCGGGACAATCCGAACACCCACCGCGCCGCCGATCTGCGGCCGATCTGCGGAAGTACGCCGCCGAGCACGACTGGCTGACGATCAGACAGTTGCCGAGGTACGCGCCCGACCTGAACCCGGTCGAGGGCATCCGGTCCCTGGTCCGTCGCGACTTCACCGGCAACGTTGCCTTCACCGACGCCGACCACCTGGTCCCCATGATCGGACACGGCCTCCGACACATCCAACGACGCCCCCACCTCATCGACGGATGCCTCGCCGAAACCGGCCTCACCATCCGATCCAGGGAATGAAAACCAACCCACCGACATCACGACGAAAACCTCGGTAACGCCCTCGGGCAAGTCACGACAGCAGACTGGTCACCCCACGTCAGCCGGCAATCCCGCAATCAGACCGACAAAGCCCAGCTCAGCAAGGAGAAACCGGACCCGGAACCGCTGCCGGCAACCCGCTGACACCAACCCGAACACTCGCAGGGCCGGCTCACCGCGGGCAATCCCGCCCTGACCGCGACCGGCGGCGTCTCGGCCGCTCTCCTGGCCCGCCCCGTGGTCACCTATCCCGAAACCATCGCTCTCGCCCGCGCGTTGACCACACTCCCCCACCGTGTTCCGCGGGACACGCCCCACGAGGCGCGTTACGCACGGCGGCACACACGGGCCCTGGGACACATCGCCGGCCACCTCGAACTCCCCCGCCTGGTGGTCCCGCCCGACGACCTCCTGTGGGCGCGGCTCCACCACCACCCTGCCTGACCGGTAACGACCCGCCTCCCGACGAGAGCCGACACCCGCCTCGGGCCACCCACACCGCGAAATCCCCGCAAAAACCCGCGGCTACCTTACGACGCATCAATACATCACCGAGAAAACCCGGATCGTTCCCCCGAAACTACGAAACCCCAGGCCACCACCACCGGACCCGCCCCGCGAAACCCCCCCGCCACCACAACCCGAAACCACCAACCCACCACGCCGGACTCTCAACCAACACACGAAACCCCAGCCCAGCCATCACCCCACCCCACCACTGAAATGCTCCCCCACAGCGGCGTGGGGGCGGGCGGCGTGGGGGTCGCCGAGGGCGTGGACGGGGCCCTGGTGGGTCCGGGCGGGCCGTCGGGCGCTCGATGGGTCGGGCGAAGGCGTGGCGGCCGAGACGCGGCCGTTCCTGCGGTTCTCCAGCCCCCGTGACCCCGTGACCCCGCGGCCGTCGCGGACTTCGTGCGGCTGCGGGTCATCGACCCCGACGAACGCGACTGGACCCGCAGCTACCTCGCCGCCAGGCGCTTCCTCCGCACGCAGGGTCATCTGAGGATTCCACTCGACGCGCGCGACGAGCACGACCATAAATACCCAATCGGACAATGGGCCGCCGTCCAACGACGCGAGTACACCGCGGGACGCCTGCAGAAGGACCGGGTGCGCAAGCTCGTCATGCTCGGGATGGTGTGGTCACACCCCGACGCCGCCTTCGACGACGGACTCGCCACAGCGCACCGGTACCTCGAACGCGTCGGACGCCTCGCCGCACCGCAGAACGCCGTCCAGGACGGCGTACGGGTGGGTCGGTGGCCGGCGAACCAACGCCGACACGGCGTCCTGGACGCACACCCCGAACGCGAGGCCGCGATCCGGGAGTTGGACCCGTGGTGGCGGCCCGACGGATGGACCATCGCCTGGCAGAGGGCAGCCAACGAGGTACGACTCTTCCTCGCGCGCGGCGGGGCCCTCGACGAACTCGCCCCCGGACACATCGCCGGAGGCGAAGACATCGGCAGATGGGCGCAGCGGCACGTCACGCCCGGTGTGTGGGGCAAGCTGCGGCCCGGGCAGATCGAGCAACTCCGGGAACTGGGCATCGCGCCCGAACCCGGCACAGCGGTGTTCGAAGGTGGCGCGGCGGGCGGCGGCGGCGTCGAGGACGGTGTGGCGGTGGCTTCGGGCGTCGGTGGCGCGGAAGGTCGTGGCGAGAGGACCGGCGGCGGGGTCGGCGTGGAGGAGGGCGGTGCGGTTGTGGGCGGCGACGGC
>NZ_WWJX01000703.1 GCF_009865215.1 Streptomyces sp. SID3343
CCTCCCCACCTACCCCTTCCAACACCAACGCCACTGGCTCAACCCGGCCGGGAGCTCGGACACCGCCCGCTCCGGCCGAGGGCCCACCGCCCATCCCCTCCTGACCGCGATGGTCGACCTCCCCGACGGCGCGACCGTGCACACCGGACTCCTGGATCCGCGGACTCAGCCGTGGCTCGACGACCACGCCATCGACGGCACGGTCCTGCTTCCCGGCACGGCGATCACGGAACTGCTCTGGGCGGCGGGCGACGGCGCGACGGTGGCCGAACTGACGCTGCACGCACCGGTCCTGCTTCCGGAATCGGGCGCCGCCCGGGTCCGGGTGGTGGTCGGCGCCCCGGGGGCGGACGGAGCGCGGGAGGTCGTCGTGCACGCCGCCGCCGACGGGCGGGAATGGACCCACCACGCGACCGCGGTCCTGGCACCGCGCGCCACCACGACCGCGGATCCGGCCCCATGGCCTGTGCCGGACGCCGCCTGGCCTCCGCCGGGTGCCGAGCCGGTCGTGATCGACGGCCTGTACTC
Organism: Streptomyces sp. SID3343; assembly: GCF_009865215.1. GTDB lineage: Bacteria > Actinomycetota > Actinomycetes > Streptomycetales > Streptomycetaceae > Embleya. Next base: position 529 of record NZ_WWJX01000703.1, read on the forward strand.
GCGGCTCGCCGAACACGGCTTGGAGTACGGACCGACGTTTCGCAACGTCCGCGCCGTCTGGCGCGACGGCCGACACACCTACGCCGAAGTCGCCCTGCCCGAGGGAACCCGGGACAGCCGTTACGGTCTCCACCCGGCCCTGCTCGACGCCGCCCTGCATCCGCCGGCCCTGGAGCGCGACGAGTCCGGTCCGGTGCTGGTGCCGTTCTCCTTCACCGGCGCCACGCTGTACGCCGCCGGCGCCACCGAACTGCGGGTACGACTGACGGCGATCGACGCCGAAACCGTCGCCGTCGCCGTCGCCGACACGAACGGTGCGGCGATCGCGGTCGTCGACGAGCTACGACTGCGCCCCGCCGCGAAACCGGACCCGGCCGGGCAGGGCGCGCTGTTCGTGCTCGACTGGACGCCGATCGACACGCTCGCGGCCCCGCCGACGAACGCCCGCTACGACATCATCGGCGAGGACGGCGAGGACGGTAACGACCGCCTCGTCGCCGCCCTGGAGGGCGCCGGCAGCACCACGCGCACCTGGCCCGACGCGGCCGCGTTCGCACACGCGCTGAGCTCCGGTGCCACCGCTCCCGACGCGGTCCTGGTTCCACGCCTGGGCACCGGTCACGACGACGTCGGCGCCGCCGTGTCCGCGGAGCTGCTCGACCACCTGCGAACCCTGCGGTGGTGGCTGACCGACGAACGCACCGCGGACATCCCGCTGGTCGTGGTCACGGCGAGTGCCGTCGCCACCGAGCCGGAGCACCCGGCGGATCTCGTGCACGCGCCGTCCTGGGGCATGAGTCGCAGCGCCCAGGCGGAACACCCGGGCCGGATCACCCTGATCGACCTCGCCGCCGGCGCGCTGCACGACGCCGCCGCCGCGGTCGGCTTCGCGCTCGCCGCCCACGAACCACAGATCGCGGTACGCGAGGGTCGGGTCCTGATCCCCAGGCTGGCCCGTGCGGCCTCCTCGGCACCGGGACCGGCGCCGTTCGACGCCGAGCGAACCGTGATCGTCACCGGCGCGAGCGGCGGCCTGGCCGGGCATGTCGCCCAGCATCTGGTGACCCGGCACGGCGTCCGGCACCTGTTGCTGCTCAGCCGCACCCGCGCCACCGCACTGGCCGATCGGCTGACCACGCTGGGGGCGCGGCCCGTCGTGGTGGCCTGCGATGTCGCCGACGCCGGGCAACTCGCCGCCGCCTTGCGCGAGATACCGGCGGAGCACCCGCTCGGCGCCGTCGTGCACACCGCCGGGATACTCGGCGACGCCACCCTCACCGGCCTCACCGACGAGCAGGTCGCCGCGGTACTGCGGGCCAAGGTCTCGGGGACGCTGAACCTGCACGAACAGACCGCAGACCTCGCCGCGTTCATCCTGTTCTCCAGCGCGGCCGGCGTGTTCGGCGGTGCCGGCCAGGCCAACTACGCGGCGGCCAACACCTTCCTCGACGCGTTCGCCGGGCACCGCCGCGCCGCCGGGCTTCCCGCGACGGCGCTGGCGTGGGGACTGTGGGACGAGGAGACCGGGACGACCGCGCACCTGACCGGCGCCGATCGCGACCGCCTCGAACACAGCGGGCTGCGCCCGCTCGACACCGCGGCCGGCCTGGCCCTGTTCGACGCGGCCCTGACCGCGACCCACCCCGTCGTACTGCCGCTGAGCCCGGACCTGCGCCGGTTCGAGAAAAGCGAGGTGCCACCGCTGCTGCGCGCACTCGTG
>NZ_WWJX01000704.1 GCF_009865215.1 Streptomyces sp. SID3343
CGGGTTCGAGTCCCGCTCCGGGGACCACATGATCATGGCTCTGACCTGCATAAAGACCGGTTTCAAGATCGTTTTTGTTGTCACAAAGTGAGTCGTGACAACAAGGTTGTGGTTCAAGATCATCGATTGTGACTCGCTGTAGACGCCCTTGGAGCCGTCCGGTGGGGTGCTCACGGCGCCGTCGATCCATAAGAATCGCGATCGTAGCCATCGCAAACCGAATCCCTGGGCGTGCACAGCCGCAAACTGAATCGGCCGCAATCGTGCAAGGCCGGCGTACCGTGAGGTCAGACCCAATGAACCGGGGGCAATCATGAACGTGCCAACTGACCTGACGATGGGCGAGCGGATCGAGTGGTTGCGGACGCGGCGCGGCATGAGCCGGCCCGTGCTCGCGGGCCTCTGCGGACGCGGGCCCGACTGGCTGAAGAAAATCGAATCGGGCGAGCGCGAGCTGCGCGACTACCGGTTGCTGCTACGCGTAGCCTCTGCTCTCGGACTGACTGACCTGGGCGTCCTGACCGGCACCGGCGAGGTGCTGCAACCTGTGTCGCCGGCCCTGCACCACGAGTCGATCCCAGACATTTGGGCCGCAGTGAAACGGCGAAACTACTCGGCAGTCCACCCGCAGGAACCGCCGGACGTAGCGGCTCTCCGCGCGCGAGTCGACGCAGCGTGGCTCCTCTGGCACTCGGCTCAGTACAACCGCACCGAGGTCGGTGCGCTCCTGCCGGACCTGATCGGGGACGGCGAGATCGCGGTGCGCGTGCTCGACGGGCCGGAGCGCCGAGAGGCGTACGCGGTGCTCGCGACGATCTATCACCTCGCCCAGCAACAGATTGCGTACATCGCTCCGGCCGAACTGGTGTGGGTGGTCGCGGATCGCGGGATGTCGTCCGCCCAGTACGCGGACACGCCGGAGGCATTGGCCGGCGCCGCTTGGTGCTACGGCAACGCCCTGCGCGAGACGGCCGATACGAGCGAGGCGCTCGCCGTCGTTCTCGACGCCGCAGAGAGCATGCGTCCGCACCTCGACGTACTCGGCAAGAATGCGCGCGGCCTGTACGGCGCCCTGCAACTGCATGCCGCGATCACCCACGCTCGCCAAGGCCACGACGGCGATGCGTGGGCACACTGGCAGCGCGGCGACGCCACCGCGAAATCGCTCCCCGCCGGTTACCTGCATCCGTGGACCACCTTCGGCCGCACCAACGTCGATTTCCACGCTGTGTCCGTGGCCGCCGATCTACGCCGTGCAGGCACCGCACTCGACTACGCGGATCGGATCAACCCGGAGACCATGCCATCGATGGAGCGGCGTGCACGGCTCCTGACCGAGAGCGCACGCAGTCACGTCCAGCGTGGAGAACACGCTGCTGCCCTGAGCACGATGCAGCGGTCCGTGGCGGTGTGCCCAGAGACGGTGCAGTACACGCCAGCCGCGCGCACGGTGATCGCCGAGCTGTGGCGAACGACGCGCGGGCCGATCCGGCGACAGGTTGTGCAACTCGCCGAGGACGTCGGGGTCATAAGCGACTGACCTGTCCCGCGCCGACAGGGACAGATTGTCCCCCTCTCAGTAGAGGGACAATCTGTCCCTGTCTCTCTGTGTGCACTCAATTACGGTCGCGTGAATCTGCTGCTACCGCGAGGGACGCCATGACGACACGTTTGTGCACGCATGCTGCGCTCACCCCAGGCACCGAGCCGTCGCTCGACGGGGTGACGGGCGAGCTCCGGATTCCCATCACGCTGTACCGGATCGACGAGCCGATACTCCGAGTCGACCTCGTCGTCTCGGCGTCCGAGATGGGCATCTCCGCTCAGTGCGTGTCGTGTCCCGCACTCGTCGCCGAGGTCGACCTCCCGGCGCCGTCGGCTCCGGGCGACAGCCACGGTTGACCCCGTGAACCGCCGCTCGGCGTCGGCGCGTTGCCCCCACGTCGAGCGGCCACCATCCCCGGTCCGGCGGCGATCCATGCCCGTGAGGAGCCGCCGGGCCGGGCCCGCCGCGGGGCGGGGTCGGCAGGGGCCCGGCTGGAGGTCTTCCCCGCGCCGCCCCGATGGCGGCACCGCCCCCGCCCCGCTCCACCGAGAGGCAGCCGTGCCCCGTATCCCCGACACCGTTCGCGCCGTCGCCGCGGCCGACCCGCGGCGGCCGATTCTCGTCCAGGCCGACCACACCGGGCCCGACGCCTGCGACCTCGCGCTCACCGTGATCCAGGCGTGGGAACTGATCGGCGACCTCCAGGCGCAGGTGGCCCGCCACCCCGCGCCGACCCTTCGAGGAGAGCGATGACCATGCCCGACGGCACCTGGCTGGACTATGAAGTGATGGGCGGCTCGCTCGGCGGCCAGTCGATCGTGGCCCGCTACCGAACCCGCACCGGCG
>NZ_WWJX01000075.1 GCF_009865215.1 Streptomyces sp. SID3343
GGGCGCGGTCGTGGTGGCGCCCGGCGCGCGACTGCCGGACGGCGGTCCCGTGGGGCTCGTCGTAGCACCGGCCTTAACCCCGGTCGCGTCGTTGTCGTCGCAGGCCGCGGATCCGGCGACGACCAGAATGCCTGCCGCCAGGGAACCCAGAACGCGGGGGCCGAGCCTCGATTGTGTCTTCATGCCTGGTATTGCCTTACTGAGCGTCACGTTTCGGTTCGGTTCGATGCGGAGCCGAGTATCCACGTCGGTGGTCGCCCGTGTGCGGCGAACGCGAAAAGGCGCCGCCCGCTGCTCCCGTCGGCGGACGGCGCCCGGTCTTTTCCGAGCCGGGGCGCCGGCGTCGACAGCTCTCCACAGCGCATCCGCCGGCGGTGCGAGTCCGCACCGAACCCGCGCTGCGTCGCGGTACGCCGGCGATGTCGCCCTCCTGCTCGACCTCCCGGCCGGCCCCCGAGTGCACTGCGAGCGCACCGAGTTGCCCGATCCCGACGGTGGCCGGTGACGGTCCCGTACCGGGTGACGCCGTCGATGGCGACGAGCACGTTCTCGTTCGGGCGGTCGGGGCCCGTGTCCGGGCTCGCCGTCGCCGGGGGCCGCCCGGTGGATCGACGACGACCTGTCCTGCGGCGACGCCTGCCGGTGGACCGGGTACATCGACGTCCGGCGGACCACCTGCTACGGGTGGATGCGCGACGCCGAGGCCGACCGGGTGTGGGCGCGCGTGCTCGCGGTGGTGCCCGGCGCGCATCGCCGAGACGTCGTGGGGTGCCAGACCCGACACGCCGCCGTCGCCGCAGCAGCAGCCGGTGAACCGGAGCGCGCGCGAAGCCCGTCGGCACCTCGAACGGATCCACCCGCACCCGCGCGCCGAACTCGCCCTCGTACGAGAGCGGATGCACCCGTGGGCCGATCACACATCGATCGCCGAGGGGCGCGGAGCCACGCCGACCGAGTGACCCCGCCCGTGGCATCGACACACGCTGCGGCTGTCGGGCCGGGCAGGACCCGGGTGACCGGATCCCCCGCCTTGCGATGGTGACGGCTGCCCTCGGGGCTGCGGGGCGCACACCGCGTCGCGTACTGCACCCGAGTGCGCCGGCTACCGGACAGGGCGGGTGTGATGCCACCCTGGGAGACCCGCACCCCAGGAGGAATCCCATGGCCAGAACGACCGTCGTCCGTGGCGAACGCATCGAACTCCCGAACACCCTCGCCGACATTCGTGCCGCCCTCCCCCAGGACCGCCGCGAGGAGTTCGACAAGGTCATGTACGAGACGCCCCTGGACCGCCTCGAACGCGACGCCATCCTGCACTGGGCACTTCCTCCCGAAGCCCAGGAAGAGGACGACGAAGCACACGCGCGCATCAAGGCCGGGGACTTCAGCGACTGCGTCGACCGCGACGGGAATGCCATCACATGAGCTATCGCGTGCAGTACACGAACCAGGCCGAGGACGGCCTCAAGCCCTTGTCGGCCGCCCAGATCCGGACCTTCAAGAACGCCGTCGACTCGTCCATCGGCCGCGACCCCTACAGCTCCGGTTCCTCGCAGGTCGGCAACGACCGCGACCGCCGCGAGGCCACCGTCTCCGGCGTGTTCGTGCGGTACACCGTCAGCGCCGGTGTCCTGGTAGTGACCGTCACACGCACCGTCGCCTGGTGAGCGACGGTCCGCCCCGCGAGTGCGGCCACGAATCGCCGGGAAGCCACCCGGGCCGTGGCAAGGCGCCGCGACCACGTCGGACCCGGCGGGTGGCGTCGGCTGGATGTACCACGATCTCACCCGGCTCGAAGCCGGCACGGCAAGGCCGCCGTCGACGCGCACGCCCGTCTTGCCTGCCGGAACGACGCGCAGCCGCCCGAGGGCAGGGCCGAGCGGCGGCAGCCACACGTCGCCCACGATGGCGCGTCGAATGGCAGCGGTCGCCGCACCGTCGCGCCGCACGGCCTGACGAAGTCGTGCCCCGTCCATGCCCCACCCCGCCGCGCCCTGGACGGAAAAGGCGCCGCCCGCCGCTCCCGTAGACGGACGGCGCCTGTCGTGTTCGGCCGGGCCGGAAGAGGTATCCCATGCCGGCCTGCCGAGGCCGAGTGGGCTACTTGCCCGTGTAGTCGACCTTCAGTTCCTTGATGCCGTTGATCCACGCGTGCCGCAGCCGCCGCGGTTCGGCGACCTTCTTGATGTTCGGCATCGCGTCGGCGATGGCGTTGAACATCAGGTTGATCTCCATCCGCGCGAGCGAGGCGCCGAGGCAGAAGTGCGGGCCGCCGCCGCCGAAGCCCAGGTGCGGGTTCGGGTT
>NZ_WWJX01000705.1 GCF_009865215.1 Streptomyces sp. SID3343
CGGCCGACGCCCCCACCTCACCTACTCCAGCAACCCCCCACGCGCCGCCGCGCGTTCCCCGGAGACCTGATGTGGGGCATCGGCCCCAGCGTGAACACCGCGAACCTCACGACACCGCTCCCAACAGCCGCGGGCGCCGACGCCCGGGAATGGCCGCGATCAACTCGCGCGTGTACGGGTGCGTCGGAGCCGCGAGCACCTGCTCGCACGTGCCCTTCTCGACCAGACGACCCGCGCGCATCACGCCCACCCGGTCGGCGATCTGCCGCACCACCGCCAAGTCGTGCGAGATGAACAAATACGCCACCCCCAACTCCTCCTGAAGCCCCATCAGCAACTCGAGGATCTGCGCCTGCACCGACACGTCGAGCGCCGAGACCGGCTCGTCGCACACCAACAGATCCGGCTCCAACGCCAACGCCCGCGCGATCGCCACCCGTTGACGCTGCCCCCCGGACAACTCGGCCGGCCTGCGCCGCAGCACATCCGCCGGCAACGCCACCTGATCGACCAACTCCGCCGCCCGCGAGCGCCGCCCCGCCCGCGAACCCACCCGGTACGCCCGCAGCGGCTCCTGGACGATCTCCGACACGGTGAACCGAGGATCCAGCGACGCGTACGGATTCTGGTACACCAACTGCATCCGCCGCCGCAACGCGCGCAGTTCGCCCCGACCCGGCCGGGTGGAGTCGCGACCGTCGATCGAAATCCGCCCCCCGGTGGGCCGTTCGAGCCCCAGGATCATCCGCACCGTCGTCGACTTGCCCGACCCGGACTCGCCGACCAACGCGAACGTCTCACCGCGCCGCACGGTGAAGGACACGTCGTCCACCGCGCGCAGCGAGCGCGGCCCGTCCTTGGTACGCGGCAACGCGAACTCCTTCACCAACCCCGTCACCGACAACAGCGGCTCGACCCGCGGCACCGGTTCGCGCACCGGGCGAGGCCCTGGCCGACGCCTGCTCAGGCTCGGCGCGGCGGCGATCAATGCCCGCGTGTACGGGTGTTCGGGCTCGGTCAGGATCCGCTCGGCCGGGCCCTGCTCCACCACCTTGCCGCGCGACATCACCACCACCCGCCGCGCCCGGTCCGCGGCCACCCCCAGATCGTGGGTGATCAGCAGCATCGCGGTGTCGTGCGCACGCGTGAGTTCGTCGATGTGGTCCAGAATCTGCCGCTGTACGGTCACGTCGAGCGCGCTCGTGGGCTCGTCGGCGATCACCAGCCGCGGCCGGCACGCGAGCGCGATCGCGATCAACACCCGCTGGCACATGCCCCCCGACAACTCGTGCGGATACTGCCGAGCCCGCGTGGCGGGCTGCGCCAACCCCGCCTCGCCCAGCGCCGCCACGGCCCGCTCGGCGGCCTCCCTGCCGCTCGCGAGGCCGTGTACGAGCAACGCCTCCGCGACCTGCTCGCCCACCCGACGCACCGGGTTGAGCGAGACCGACGGATCCTGCGGAATCAGCCCGATCGACCGCCCCCGCACCGTCCGCAACTCCTTCTCCGACAACCCCAACAGGTCGCGACCCTCGAACAAAACCCGCCCCGCGCCGACCCGACCGCCGGCCGCGAGCAGCCCCGCGATCGCATGCGCGGTCGTACTCTTGCCCGAACCCGACTCGCCCACCACGGCCACCACCTCGCCCCGGCCCACCGTCAGATCCGCCGCGGCCACCGCCTCCACGAGCCCAGCCGACGTCCGATACGAAACCCGCAACCCCCGAACGTCCAGCAGCGGCGCCCCGCAATCGCCCACCGCGGCCCGGGACTCGGCCACACCGGGCCCCTCCTCCACCCGAGCCTGCACCACGCCCGAGCCCGCCACCGGCGCCAAGCCCTTGCCCCCCACCGAGCCCAACCCTTCGCCCCGCACCGACCCCAACCCTTCGCC
>NZ_WWJX01000706.1 GCF_009865215.1 Streptomyces sp. SID3343
CGTCTGAGGGGGCAGCCGGCCGGCTGCCCCCTCAGACGAAACGACCGGGACACCACGCTCGGCGTCGTCGGGCTCGGGCCTGCGGCCGTACCGCGCGGGCCCGGCCCCGCGGTCACCGGGCTCAGCGGTGGATGCGGCCGCTCGTGAGGGACAGAGGGCGGGCGGTGCCGCCGTGGCGGGTGTGGATGATTTCGGCGAGGACGGCGATCGCGGTCTCCTGGGGGGTGCGTGAGCCCAGGTCGAGGCCGATCGGGGAGTGCAGGCGCGCGAGTTCGTCCTCGGTGACGCCCGCTTCGCGCAGACGTCGGAGGCGGTCGTCGTGGGCGCGGCGGCTGCCCATCGCGCCGACGTAGGCGACCGGCAGGCGCAGCGCCCGGACCAGGACCGGGACGTCGAACTTGGGGTCGTGGGTGAGTACGCACACCGCGGTCCGGGCGTCGACGCGCGTGCCGGCGAGGTAGCGGTCCGGCCAGTCGACGACGAGTTCGTCCACGTCGGGAAAGCGGGCCTCGGTCGCGAAGACGGGTCGTGCGTCGCACACGGTCACCCGGTAGCCGGCGAACGCGCCGACCCTCGCGACGGCCGCGGCGTAGTCGTTGGAGCCGAACACGAGCAGACGCGGTCGCGGCACGAACGAGCGGACGAAGACGATCTCGCCCGGCTCGACGCCGACCGCCGGGATCCGGGTGGGCCCGTCCACGTCCTGCCGCAGCAGCGCGGTCTCGTCGGCGGCGAGCAGGTCGCGCACGACGCCCACGAAGGGCCCGCACTCGTCGTCGCCGGACGGGTCGAACGCCTGCCCCGCACCGTCGCCCGCGCCGACCAGGGTCCGCGCCCCGAGCCGGGTCGGATCGTCGGTGCTCACCACGGTCGCGACCGCGATCGGGAGCCCGTCCCGCAGCGCGGCGACCACCTCGGGAAACTCGGGGTATCGCGCCGAGTCGACCGGTTCGACGTACACCTCCAGGGTGCCGCCGCAGGTCAGACCCACCATCAGCGCGTCGTCGTCGCTGATGCCGTAGGCCGCGGTGCGCGGCAGGCCGTCCGCGACGACCTCCTGCGCCAGTTCGTACACCGCCCCCTCGACGCAGCCCCCGGAAACACTGCCGAGGGCGGTCCCGTCGGCGGAGACCGCCATCACCGCGCCGGCGTCGCGGGGTGCGCTGCGCAGAGTGGACACCACCGTGGCGAGCGCGAACGTGCGCCCTTCGCGGTACCACTCGTCGAGGTGGTCGAGCAGTTCACGCATCGTGGGTCACCTCGTCCGTCGTTCGTCGACCAGCAGCGCACACAGTTCCTCCAGGGCCGCCAGGCTGTGCCCGGCGACAAAGTCGTCAACGTACGGCAGGGCTGCGGCCATACCCGCCGCGAGGGGCTCGTAGCCGTCCCGGCCGCGATGGGGGTTGACCCAGATCACCCGATGGGCGAGGCGGTGCAGGCGGGCCATGCCGGCGGCGAGGCGGTCGGGGTCGCCGCGCTCCCAGCCGTCGGAGGCGATCACCACGACGGCGCCGCGGGCCGTGCCGCGTCGGCCCCACCCGTCCAGGAAGGCGTGCAGTTGGTCGCCGAGCCTGGTGCCGCCGCTGAAGTCGGGGACGAGCGCGGACGCGGCGGCGAGGGCCCGGTCGGGGTCGGTGTGCGCGAGTTCGCGGCTGATCCGGGTCAGCCGGGTACCGATCGTGAACACCTCCGCCCCGCGCCTGCACCGGGCCGCGGCGTGTCCCAGGCGCA
>NZ_WWJX01000707.1 GCF_009865215.1 Streptomyces sp. SID3343
GCTCGCCCGGGCCAGGTCGTCGGCCCAGACCAGGGCTCGCGCGCGCAGTTCGTGGACGTCGAGATAGGAATTGCTCAGTCGCAGCAGCTCGGCGCCGAGCTGGTACTTGCCGCTCTTGGCGTCCTGTTCGACGAACCCCTCCTGGTGCAGGGTGCGCAGGATGCCGTGCGCGGTGCCTTTCGCGAGGCCCAGGGTCGTGGCCACCTCGCTGAGCCCGAATCGCCGCTCGCCTCCGGCCAGCAACCGCAGGATGGCCGCCGCACGTTCGAGCGACTGGATGGGACCGGGCATACCAACTCCTCCATCGACGATCAGGTTGGCAATGTAGAACAGCGGTCGCCAATGAGCCATGCTGCGAGCCGCGTTCGCCCGCCCCGGCCGGCTCCCCGCCCGGCGTCCGACAATGCGTGCGACCCGTTGATATCGGGATGTTTTCCACGGCCCGAACGACCGCGAGCGCGACATCCGATGGTGAAGAGTTGCGCACCGGCTCTTGACGTCGGCACGACCCGCAGAGAAAACTGCCGGACAGCGGTCGTCAATGTCGAACTCCAGTCACTATCACCGAACAACATCGGGCGCGACAACTCGCCTTCCCGCCGGTCGGGCGACCATTTTCGGTCGCGGATCGTATCGCTTCTCGGGTCGCACCACCTCTCGGTTCGACCAACGTTCGAACCTACGTGCCTGCCTGACACGCCTTTCGTGGACATGCGTGCGTGACACGCCTGTGTGACGTGCCTTCGTATCGACTCGCTCTCGGTTCGAGCCCCGCCCAGCCCCGCCCTCGAATCGCGACGCGGGTCGATCCGAGTGCGCACCACCTTGCGTCGGCCGCCCCACAACGGCTCGACGTCATCACCGCGCCCCGCCGGCTCCGGCTCGGCGCGAGTCGTCCGGCGCCCACCGGCGCCATCGGAGAGGAAGGGCCGGCAGTGACGAGCGACAAGATTTTCATCGGCGAGACCCTGGGCACCGCGATATTGGTGCTCATGGGCGTCGGCGTCTGCGCGGCGGTCACCTTGAACCGGTCGAAGGCGCAGAACGCCGGTTGGTTGGCGATCACCTTCGGCTGGGGCTTCGCGGTGCTGTCCGGCGCGTATGCGAGCGTCTCGCTGTCCGGGGCGCACCTCAACCCGGCCGTCACCCTCGGCATCGCGGTCAAGACCGGCCAGTGGGACAAGGTGCCGGTCTACTTCGCCGGACAACTCGTCGGCGCCGTGATCGGCGCCGTCCTCGCGTGGCTCACCTACCTCGGCCAGTTCCAACAACACGACGAACCCGTCCTCGGCGTCTTCGCGACCCAGCCGGAGATCCGCAACCCCGTGCAGAACGTGATCACCGAGACCATCGCCACCACGGTCCTGGTGTTGGTGATCCTGACCCAGGGCCTGACCGACGGGCTCGCCCTGTCCGGTACCGGGATCCTGATGACGGCCCTGCTCGTGGTCGGGATCGGCCTCTCGCTCGGCGGCCCGACCGGCTATGCGATCAACCCGGTCCGCGACCTCGGACCGCGTCTGGTGCACTCGATCCTGCCCATCCCGAACAAGGGCGGCTCCGACTGGGCATATGCCTGGGTGCCGGTGGCCGGCCCGATGCTCGGCGGGTTGGCCGCCGGCGGGCTGTACCGTCTGGCGTTCTGACCCACCGTCGAACCACGCCCGTAGCGCCCTTACCGCAGCACCGCACTCGCCCACATCCGGATCCCGGAAGATCGAAAGACCGGAAGATCGAAAGAAGAGGGGCCATGCCCGACACCTACATCGCCGCGATCGATCAGGGCACCACGTCCAGTCGCTGCATCGTCTTCGGCGCGGACGGCCGCATCGTCGCGGTCGACCAGCGCGAGCACCGACAGATCTTCCCGCGCCCTGGGTGGGTCGAGCACGACGCCTCGGAGATCTGGACGGTCGTGCAAGCGGTCGTGGCCGGCGCGCTGGCGCAGGCCGGCATCCGCAAGGAGCAGATCAGGGCGCTGGGCATCACCAACCAGCGCGAGACCACGGTGCTGTGGGATCGCCACACCGGCGAGCCCGTACACAACGCGATCGTGTGGCAGGACACCCGAACCGACGCGCTGTGCCGCGAACTCGGCGGCAACGTCGGCCAGGACCGCTTCCGGGTGGAGACCGGGCTACCCCTCGCGAGCTACTTCGCCGGCCCCAAGGCCCGTTGGCTGCTCGACAACATCGAGGGCCTGCGCGAGCGCGCCGAACGCGGTGACGTCCTCTTCGGCACCATGGAGAGTTGGGTCATCTGGAACCTCACCGGTGGCCCGGACGGCGGCGTACACGTCACCGACGTCACCAACGCGTCGCGCACCATGCTGATGAATCTGGAAACCCTCGACTGGGACGACCGGATACTGCGCGCGATGGACGTCCCGCGCGCGATGCTCGCCGAGATCCGGTCCTCGTCGGAGGTGTACGGCACCGCTCGCGGCGCCTTGGAGGGCGTGCCCGTCGCGTCCGCGCTCGGCGACCAGCAGGCGGCGCTGTTCGGCCAGACGTGCTTCGAGGAGGGCGAGGCCAAGAGCACGTACGGCACCGGCAGTTTCCTGCTGATCAACACCGGATCGCGGGTCGTGCAGTCGCATCACGGGCTGCTCAGCACCGTCGGGTATCGGCTCGGCGACGAAGCGCCCGTGTACGCCCTCGAGGGCTCGATCGCGGTCACCGGCTCGCTCGTGCAGTGGATGCGCGATCAGCTGGGGCTGATCTCGACGGCCGCGGAGATCGAGACGCTGGCGTTGACCGTCGAGGACAACGGCGGCGCCTACTACGTACCGGCGTTCTCCGGGCTGTTCGCGCCCTATTGGCGCTCGGACGCGCGTGGGGTGATCGCGGGCCTGACCGCGTACGTCAACAAGGGACACCTCGCGCGAGCCGTCCTGGAGGCGACCGCGTGGCAGACTCGCGAGGTGGTCGACGCGATGGAACGCGACTCCGGCGTCAAGCTCGCGGCGCTCAAGGTCGACGGCGGCATGACGGCGAACAACCTGCTCATGCAGACCATCGCCGACGTGCTGGACGCGCCGGTCGCCCGCCCGTTCGTCGCCGAGACCACCGCACTGGGCGCCGCGTACGCCGCAGGGCTGGCGGTCGGCTACTGGCCCGACCTGGACTCCCTGCGCGCGAACTGGCACCGCGCCGCCGAGTGGACTTCGCAGATGGACACCGCCACCCGCGAACGCGGCTACCGCGACTGGCACAAGGCGGTCGAGCGAACGATGAACTGGGTCGAGGACGACGACGCCCCCACCGCCTGACCCGACCCCACCGCCGGGCCTTCGGCACACGTCCGCACGAGACCGCCGCCTTGGACCACTCGGGCCCGCACTCACCTGTGCCGGCAGGCGTTGGAGGCGCCTCCCCGCCGGCGGCCTCGGTGGACGTTACGATTTCCCCCTTCCCAGGAAGGGGATTGCCAACAATGGCCCAGCGCGTAGTCACGCTCTACACCGATGACATCACCGGCGATACCGGCGACGGCATCGCGTCCCACACCTTCGCGTTGGACGGCGCCGAGTACGAGATCGACCTCGGCGAGGACACCTACCAGAAGCTGCTGGACACGCTCGGCCCCTACTTTCGGGCCGCTCGCAAGACCGGCGCCGCAACGCGCCGCGGCAAAACCGCCCGCACCGCCGCCCGCCAGGGACCGGATCCCGCACAGGTCCGCGAATGGGCCAGGTCGCAGGGCATAGAGGTCAACGCCCGGGGCCGAATCCCCGCAGACCTCGTCGACAAGTATCAGGCCGCCCACTAGCCACCGGACCCCGCGTCCCGGCCGCGCCCAGCCGACCAACGGCGCGACCGGGGCGGGCGGCTCACCGCACCGGATCCACGCGGGCCGACCCGGCCGCGATTTCGTTCGGTGGCGAGTCGTCAACGCCGTACCGTGGACGGGGCCTCGACGTCGAGGTAGCGGTGGCCCCGCGGACCGCGGTACTCCAGGACCACCCACCCCAAATCGCCCAGCACCCGCGCACACTCGCGCAACGCCCGCTCCGCCGCGTGGCCCGCGCCGCTTCCCCGCGGGCCCGGCCACTCCACCCGCACGACCTGCGGATGCCCCGTGGCCGTCACGTGATAGCCGGCCACCGTACGGGCGCCCTGCGCG
>NZ_WWJX01000708.1 GCF_009865215.1 Streptomyces sp. SID3343
GGCCGAAACGGTCGCCACGGTCACCACAGCCGGCGCCGCCACAGCCGGCGCGACGGCCGCCGGCGCCGCCTCCGCGGCCGTACCCACCGGCCCCACCGGACTCGCGGACACCGAAGCCTGGTTCGGGGACAGCGACGAGGTCGGCGACGAGGGCAGAGTCGGAGTCGGGGTCGACGCCGCAGGAGGATTCGAAGTCGGAGCCGAAGCCGCACTCGGCGCCGGCGGTACCAGCCGCCCCGACCGCACCGCCCGAGCCACCGCGCGCGCCACCATCGCCGTCTCCACCGGCCCCAACGCGTCCACCGCCGACAACACCCCGAACACGTCCGGCCGCAGCACCGACCGCCGACCCCGGACATCGCCGAGCACGAGCACCCGCAGCCGCCCCGCCGCAGCGAACGCGCCCAACCGACGCTCCACGTCCGCGTCCGCGCCCGGCGCCGCGCACACCACCACCCGCACATCCGCATCGCCGAGCAGGTCCTCCATCGGGCGCCCCGGGAACCGCGGATGCACCCCGTGCGCGACACCCACCGCCGACGCCGGCAACCGGGCCCCGAGCTGCGCCGTCACCGCGTGCACGAGATCGCGCGCCGTGTTCGGATCCCCGCCCACCGCGACCACCGGCGCCACCGCCGACAGATCCAGCACCACCACACCGCCGCCGAGCAGACCCACCACGACCGGCAACACGTCCGGTTCGGCCGCGACCGTCGGCAACTCGGCCACCGCCGCCGACCACCGCAAAGGATCATCCGGATCCGCCGACCACGGCTGCTCGGCCCCCGGCGCGCGCGCCGCCACCAACCGCACCGTCACCCGCTCG
>NZ_WWJX01000709.1 GCF_009865215.1 Streptomyces sp. SID3343
ACGCCGTCACGGTCGACCTTGAGTTCACCGGTGTCCCGGTTGACGAGCTTGGGTTCCGGCGCGACGACGCACATGAGCGTCCCGAGCCGGTTGATGTCCACAGGTATGGACTGCATGGGTGTGGCCTCCAGCCACTCATGGACGTCCGTCCGTTGTCGGACGTCACTTGTCATGACAAGTGTCAGCTAAGAAAGACCTTGACGCAAGTCACTTGTCAGGACAGGTGACACAGGAAGTGTCGAGACATAGCCTCTTGGTACGGCGACAGCAACCGCCGCAAGACCGAAGGAGAAGCGCGATGGAATTGATCCGTCCCGATGCGCTCTATCAGCAGTTGGCGTCCGCCATCCGATCCGACATCCGGTCAGGCGAGTACTCGCCCGGATCCCTGCTTCCCTCCGAATCGGCCCTATGCGAGCGTTACGGCGTGTCCCGACCGACCGTGCGCCAGGCGCTTGCCGCCCTGCGCAGCGAGGGGCTGGTCATCGTTCAGCGCGGGAAGGGGTCGTTCGTGCGCGCCGCCGCAGGCCCCCCTGCCGTGACGTTGGAGCGTGCGATCACCCGCAGCGCCGGCCGCTACATCGACCCCGACACCGAGTGGTCACAGGTCGAGGAGCGGACCGCCTACCGGGCGACCACCGACGCCACGACCGGGCCGGTACTCGGGTTGGACGAGGGGGAGGCCGTGTTCGGGTGCGATCGTCTGATCACCCACCAGCCCACCGGCACCCGCGCGTTGGTGCGCACGGTGATCCCTTTCGCGACCGCCGCCGGCGCAGACCTGGGCAGCGACGCCCTACTCCGTCCGCAGGCCGAGGTGTACGCCGCCCTGGAAGCCGCCGGCCACCGCCTCACGTGGCACGAGCGGGTGACCGCGCGCGTGCCCGCCCCGGACGAGGCCGCCGCCCTGCGTCTGCCGGAGGGTGTCCCGGTGATAGTCATCCGCCGTGTCACCGGCGGGAACGAGGGCCCCCTCCTGTTGGAGGAGACGACGATCAGCGCGGAGGCGACACAGGCGGATTACGTCATCGTCCCGCAGGGCCGGGCGACCGCCCGCAAGAGTGGAGCCGGCACCAAGGAGTGACGCACCTATTCCCCCGCGACGTCAGGGGGAATGCTCGGATCAGTAGTGACGCTTGAGCCGACACCGAGGCCCAGCCTCATCGCAGCCCCAAGCGCGTGAGTCCGGCACCGCGGTTGCCCACCGACACGACCGGCGCCCCAGAGCGCGATGAGGGCATCCGCGGTTCCTCGCGGCGCATGGTCGAACTTTTCTCTACTTACTCAAGGGCGACGCGTTCCGCGCCGCCGGCGCGCCCGGGGCGCCCGCCCCGGGCTG
>NZ_WWJX01000710.1 GCF_009865215.1 Streptomyces sp. SID3343
CAGGTGTTTCGCCGCCGCCTCGCGCCGCCGCCCGGCCTCGTCGCGGCGGCGGTCCAACTCGGCGCGTCGGGCGTCGATCGAGTCGCGGGTGCGTTCGAGGCGGGCCAGCGTCTCGTGGTCGGCTTGCAGGACCGTGCGGTAGGTCTGGATGCGGCCGAGCAGTTCTCCCGGCGTCTGCGCCTGCAGAATCAGCGACAGTTGCGTCATGCCGCCGGTGCGGTAGGCGCGGCTCGCGAGCTGCCCGACCTCGTCGCGCACCGACTGGGTCGCCGCCACCACGTCGCGCAGTTCGGCCTCGGCCGCGGCCACCGCCGCGACCGCCTGGTCCACCCGGCCGCTCAGTTCGGCGTCGTCCG
>NZ_WWJX01000711.1 GCF_009865215.1 Streptomyces sp. SID3343
GCTCCACCCGCGCAACGCCGCGGCCAGCGCGTCCAGGCCGGCCCGGGCGTCCGCGACCAGGGCCACGCCGGCGTGCTTGGCCGCGTCGAAGGCGGCGATGTTGAGGTTGACGAACCGCACGTCGGGGTCGGCGAACACGGTGCGCGACGCGGTGGTGAAGTCCTGCCACCGGGTGCCGACGCCGATCACCACGTCGGCGGTGTGCGCGAGCGCGTTGGCGGCGGTGCTGCCGGTGTGGCCGATCCCGCCGACCGCGGCCGGGTGGCCGTGCGGCAGCGCCGCCTTGCCCGCCTGGGTGA
>NZ_WWJX01000712.1 GCF_009865215.1 Streptomyces sp. SID3343
GGGCGGCACCGGCGGGCGGCACCGCCCGACGACACCCGAGCGCGCCCCGCCGACCGGCCGCAGGTCGTCGACCGGGGAGGCCGGCCGGCACCGAACCGAGGTGCCGGCCGGTCGAGATCGGTGACGATCAGCGACGACCATTGACGATCGCGGACAATCGAGACCCGCCACGGCGCCGCCGGGTTGCTCAGAGCTTGATCCACTCGCGTGACGTCGTGACCGCGTCGAGCACGTCCATCCGCGGGTCGATGCCGATGCCGGGGCCGGTGGGTACGTCGAGTCGGCCGTCGGCGAGCACGAACGGCTCGGTGATGTCGGTCTCGAAGTAGCGGCGGGACGCGGACGTGTCGCCCGGGAGGGTGAATCCGGGCAGTGCGGCGAGGGCGATGTTGGCGGCGCGGCCGAGGCCGGTCTCCAGCATGCCGCCGCACCACACGGGGACGCCGTGGGCGACGCACAGGTCGTGGATGGCCTTGGCCTCCAGGTAGCCGCCGACCCGGCCGGGCTTGATGTTGACGATCGACGCGGCGCCCAGGGTGATCGCGGCGGCGGCGTCCTCG
>NZ_WWJX01000713.1 GCF_009865215.1 Streptomyces sp. SID3343
CGGGATGTCCTCCCCCGCGCCCAACCGGGTCAGGAGAGCGGCGAGACCCGCCTGCAAAACCATGAACAGACTCGCACCGGTGCCCCTCGCCACATCGACCAGACGCTGATGCAACCCCGCGTCGATGTCGACCGTCAGATAGTCCCCCCGGTAGGTCATCACCGCGGGACGAGGACGATCCGTCGGCAGCACCAACCGATCCGGTAGACCCGACAACGCCTTGGTCCAATAACGGATCTGTGTCGCGAAGAGGCTGTCCGGATCGTCCTGATCCCCCAACAGCTCGTTCTGCCACAACGTGTAGTCGGCGTACTGCACCGGCAACGCCGCCCAATCCGGCGCCACACCCTGCACCCGCGCCGAATAGGCCCCCGTCAGATCCGACGCCAACGGACCCAACGACCAACCGTCACCCGCGATGTGATGCA
>NZ_WWJX01000714.1 GCF_009865215.1 Streptomyces sp. SID3343
ACAGGGATGTATTGGACCCCTTGTCCGGTGTCTGTCGGTGTTTCGACCGCACGCGCGTTCGCGCTGGTCACAGTGATGTACAGACGGCGGACAAGGGGCGTCTCGTCATGGTGGCGGCGGGCGTGAACGCGCCGACCGCCACTCGACGGGAGAGATCCGCATGTCGCCACACGAGCAGTCCGACGCCGGCCCGCAGCCACGACGCACACGCCCGAGCCGCCCGTCCGCGGGGCGAT
>NZ_WWJX01000076.1 GCF_009865215.1 Streptomyces sp. SID3343
AACCCGACGCGGCCACGCCGGCCGGCCGAGGGCCCCACCTCGCCGCGACCCGCGCGTTCGCCGACGGGTGCCGCGCGTCGGCCGCGGACCTGCTGCCGCACCTGAGCACCCGCGACATCGCGCGCGATTTGGACCTGGTCCGGGCGGCCTTCGGCGAGGAGCACATCGCCGTCCTGGGCTACTCCTACGGCTCCTACCTCGGCGCCGTGTACGGGCAACTGTTCCCCGGCCGAGTGCACCGGATGGTGCTCGACAGCGTGGTGGACCCGACCCAGGTCTGGTATCGGACCGGCTTCCTCCAGGCCCGCGCCTTCCACGCGCGACACCGTGACTGGGCCGCGTGGGCCGCCGAGCGCGACGACCACTACCACCTGGGCACGCGCGCGCCGGCGGTGCTCGCGACCTGGGACCGGCTGCGCGCACGCGCCGCGGCGAACCCCGCCGGCGGCGTGTTCGGTGGGGTCGAGTTCGACCAGTTCACGATCGGCGGCCTCTACACCGACCGGAACTGGCCGGCCATGTCCGCCGCGCTCGCGGCATACGACGGAGGCGACCCCGGTCGGCTGATCGCCTCGAAGCACCCGGCGACCGCCGACGACGTCAACCTGGAATCGGTCTTCCAGAGCGTCTCGTGCGCCGACGCCCCCTTCCCGGCCGACGAGGCCACGTTCGACCTCGACATGATCCGGCTCAAGGCGCGCTACGGCGCGATCGGCGCGGCCATCGCCTCACCCGGGTCGTGCCTGTACCTCCAGACCAACACCGAACCGCCGACCACGATCGACGGCGCGGGTCTGCCCGGCGTGCTGCTGGTCCAGTCCGAGCGCGACCCGGCCACGCCCTACTCCGGAGCCCTGCGGATGCACGAGGCACTGCCGTCCTCGCGCCTGCTCACCGTGCGCGGCAACGGCAACCACGGACACTTCCTCGTCGACGGCCCGTGCGTGGACGATCCCGTCGTCGCCTACCTGGTCGACGGCAGCCTGCCCGCGACCGACACCACGTGCGACGGCGCGACGGCCCCGCCCGACCCGAAGACGCGCCGATTCGTGGCCCCGCCGCCCCGCCGCT
>NZ_WWJX01000715.1 GCF_009865215.1 Streptomyces sp. SID3343
CGACGTGGTTCTCGCGGAAGTCGTCCACGTAGTCGGCCGGATCGAAGTCGGCCTCGAAGTCCTCGGCCAGGGTGACGATTCCGGTGTATGCCGAGGCGATGGCGTCGGCTCCGTCGAGTCGGTGACCGAGAGGGAGGAATGTGTGGCGGCCAGGGGGGCGATGGGGTCGGCGGGATCGTCGTGTGCGAGGGCCGCGTGCAGTTCGTTGACCGGGCGGCGGGCAGTCGGGGGAAGGTCGGTGAGTGCTGTGATCCGGCCGGCGAGGGGCGCAGCTCGGCCGCGTCGCGGCGGGCCCAGGCGGTGGTGGTGCGGTCGGCGGCGCGGGCCTGGCGGGT
>NZ_WWJX01000716.1 GCF_009865215.1 Streptomyces sp. SID3343
GGGCTGGTAGCGCCTTTTCGGATCTTCGTGGTCGAGATCCGCGACGAGGAGGTCCAGGCCGCCGCCGCCCAGAGCGGCAGCAAACTGAACAAGCACACCACCGAGCCCGAGGCCAAAGAGGCCTACCGGGGCAAGCGGCTGGCCGCGTTGCAGACCGCGCTGCTCAAGACCGCGGCCGAGCACGACCTGCGCCGGATCCTGAGCTTTCACTTTCGCACCATCGAGGC
>NZ_WWJX01000717.1 GCF_009865215.1 Streptomyces sp. SID3343
GCCCTTGAAAGGGTCGCTGCCGTGCTGGAGCTACCTCAGCTCCATGAGGAAAACGAGACTCGGGAAGCTCTCGCCGAATCGGTGTACGGGCTCCTGCGGGAAGTAGTTGGCGCTGAGAGTTCGACCTCTCCGAGCCCTCTCCCGTAACGAGGCGTGAACCGCCGCAACACAACAGGCCCCGCCAGATCCCTGGCGGGGCCGCAGGCCCATCGGTGAGAAGCAACGA
>NZ_WWJX01000718.1 GCF_009865215.1 Streptomyces sp. SID3343
GGGTCGAGCGCGCAGACGAGCCCGGCGAGGGTGCGGCCGAGTACGACTGCGGCGTTCGTGATCACGGTCGCCGCTTCGGCGTCGCCCGCCTGCGCTCGGCGGGTGATCTCGCGCAGGTCGGGGCCGGGTTCTTCGGGATCCGCTCCGGGGGCCGCCGCGCGGTACGCCGCCTCGATCGCGGGCCCGGACGCCGCCGCCTCCAGGTGCCCGGT
>NZ_WWJX01000719.1 GCF_009865215.1 Streptomyces sp. SID3343
TCGGCAGCGGGTGGCTTTGTGCTATCGGGCGGGGAGGGGACTCAGGTCGGGCTCGCCGGCGAGAGTTGTGGAGGGGGCCGGGCGTTCTCCGCCGGCGTTGCGCCTCGATCGGCAGCGGGTGGCTTTGTGCTATCGGGCGGGCGACAGGCGACGGGGGCGGCCCTGGCCCGGACACACCGGCGGTCAGGAGCCTTGGGTTTCCCGGCGAGACGCGGGGCGTTGCTCGTCGAAAACCGGCTGGCAACGGCAGGCCGGGAGGGGGCTCAGGTCGGGCTCGCCGGCGAGAGTTTTGGAAGGGGGCCGGGTGTTCTCCGCCGGCGTTGCGCCTCGGTCGGCAGCGGGTGGCTTTGTGCTATCGGGCGGG
>NZ_WWJX01000720.1 GCF_009865215.1 Streptomyces sp. SID3343
ACTACCCCGACCACATCGATCTGTACGACTTCCCGGAACTGCGGATCCACGAGACCACCGAACCGGAGATCATCGTGGTCGAGATGCGCGGTGTCGGCCGACTGGTGGAGACCGACAGCGCTTTCGACATGACCTACATCGCCGTCGTCACCATCACGGACGGGCGCATCACCTCCTACCGCGACTACTGGAACCCCCTCGCCGTCCTCACACCCGGCACCGACTTCGCCGGGAGCATCCGATGACCGCCACCGGCACCACTCTGGTCATCGGCGCCACCGGCACCACCGGCAGCCGCACCGCCGCGCAACTGACCGCCGCCGGCCACCACGTCAGAGCCGCCGGCCGCCATGCCACCCAGGTCCCCGATACGGAGCCGGTCGCCTTCGACTGGTACGCCCCCGCCACCCACGCCGCGGCCCTCGACGGAGTCGACCGCGTCTACCTCATCCCGCCCGTGGGCGACTCCGACCCGGCGACCGTCATGCTGCCGTTCCTCCGGCAGGCCCGCGCCGCCGGCGCACACCGCGCGGTGCTCCTCAGCTCCTCGGCCATACCCGAGGGCGGCCCGGCGGTGGGAAAGGTGCACCAGGCCCTGCCCGATCTGTTCGAACAGTGGGCGGTGCTCCGGCCCTCATGGTTCATGCAGAACTTCACCGGCGCGCACGCGCACTCCGTGAGCATCCGTGAAGACGGCATCATCCGGACCGCGACCGGGAGCGGCCGGGTCGGCTTCATCGACGCCGAGGACATCGCGGCCGTCGCCGTTCACGCCCTGACCGACGCACACGCTCCCAATACCGATCTCGTCCTCACCGGACCGGAGGCGCTCGGTTACGACGACATCGCCACGATCATCACGGAAGTCACCGGCAGGCTCGTGGTCCACCGCCGTCTGTCCTACGAGCAGATGCGCGATCGCCTCACGGCGCTGATACCGGTGGAGTTCGCCGAGATGCTGGCCGGCATGGACCGTGCCATCGCCGAAGGGGCGGAGGACCGCATCACCGACACCGTCCAGCGCCTCACCGGTCGCCCCCCACGCACCTTCCGTGCCCTTCTCGAAAGGGAGATGCGACGCAGCAGCTGATATGCCAGGACGACCAGCGGTTCCGGTTCGAGACCCCGCGCAAGCTCGACCCGGCCCTTCCTGGTCGCTCGGACGTCGGCGAAGTTGTCGCAATTGCCTCCCGGGTCACCTCCGGCGCTCGGAACCGCGCCGCTCACGCGGATCCGACTCACACCGGGCGAGCCGTGGGTCGGCCGACTCTTGGATCAAAGCGCCGAGACGTGTATGCGAGACGTCGCAGAAGACAGGACGAGACGAGGCCGCGCGGGTGCATCGAGACGACACATCCGATCAACCAGGGTGGTCGGTTTCAGGTCACGGGTGTGTCGCTCCGATCTGCCGTCGGCAGATGTAGAACAACTCGGGGTCGCCCTCGTCCAGCCCGTGGAGCAGGCCGACCGGGCTCCACCCGGCTCGTTGGAGCAGCCGCTGCATGGGTTGATTGGAGACGTTGGTCGAGGTGAACAGCTTCGGGGTCGTGCACGAGGACGCCACGGCTTCCAGCAACCGATGGCCAACGCCCCTGCCACGGGCGGGCGGCGCCACCATCAGCATCGTGACAAAGCCCTGTTCGAAGAACGTGTACTCAACCACGCAGTAGCCGAGCGGGCCGGACGCATCTTCCGCTACGACCGCCAGGCCCTGCCGGCACCACCTTCGGATGCTCGCCTGCCGCTCGTCGTCACCGTCGATCGCGACCGCGTCGAGGCCGATCAATACGTCCGCCTCGGACTCACTCACGCGGCGTACGACGAACTCGCTCAGGCCCACTGCATCCATGCGGCCATGCTGTCACCACTCGGTGGTCGAAGGTGCGGGCGGTCGGTCGGGTTCATCGCCTCGGGCAAGATCCGTGCCGCGCAGTGGGTTGGCCGGACTCCTTGACGCAATGCCTGCGGCCCGTGCGCCACTGTGGACGACGACCAAGTGCACGCGATCGGGGTGGGTCCGGTCGCCGACAGCCTCGGCCGCCTGGGTGGTTTCGTCACTCGGAAGGAGGGCGGCGGTCGCGGCTGTACAGGGGTTCGACACACAGTGACGTAGTGGGCGGCCGGGTCTGTGTGAGGGAGAGGGTGGACCGACGTGACGAGCGACGAGACTGCCGGTACGGTCCGACCTTCCGAGGAGTCCCTTCCCGGCCGGGTCGCCGTCCGCCGCCGTGAACTCGGGCTCTCCGTCGATGAGGTCGCACACCGTACCGGGTTGCCCGGCTCGTGGGTGGCTCACGTCGAGGACAGCCCGATGGAACTGCCCGGACCGGCGCTGGCGCGCCTCGCCTCCGCGCTCGAAACCACCGTCGACGACCTCCTCGCCCCGCGCGGCGCCGCGTTCACGCAGCGCACCCCACCGCCGCCACCTGGCCAAGGGCCCGATCCGGCACGGGAGTTGGTGAAGATGACCGACGAGGAGTGCCACGCTCATCTGCGGTTGCACCTCGTCGGCCGAGTGGCCGCGCTCGACGCGCCGGACCCGTTCGTCCTGCCGGTCAACTACGTGATGCTCGGCCGCGATGTGCTGCTCGGCACTGCGGCGGACTCGCCCATCTCCGCGCTCGCGGGGCCGGTCCTGTTCGAGGTGGACGAGATCCTTGAGGAAGCCCACATCGGTTGGAGTGTCCTGGTGCGTGGCACGGCCGAACGGATCGACCCCCAGGTGCGGTCCGCCGAGGACGCGGTACGCCCGTGGCCGAAGGGTCGCGAGGACGTCGGTATCCGGATTCGCTCGCGGCGTGTGACGGGGCGGCGGGTACGTCCGACCCCTCCTGAGCGCGCGTGATCGCGCTGTCGCCGGGCCCGGAGGTCGGACCGGGGTCGGCTCGCGTGGGATCGAGGTCAGGTGGGGTAGGGGGCCGGCCGGGCGCCACGGTTACGCGGGGTATGGGCTGCGCATGTTCAGCCAGGTGATGTCGAGGTCGCGTTGCAGGTAGTCCATGCGGTTTTCCCAGAAGGCCGCCATGTGCGGCAGCGCGAGGTGGGCGTCCAGGTCCGCTCGCGACCGCCAGACCTCGTAGAAGACGAACCGGTCCGGGTCCGCGCGGTCCTCGTGGAAGTGATAGGCGAGGCAGCCGGGTTCCGCTCGGGTGGGTTCGACGAACGACAGCAGCAACTCCCGCAGTTCGGCAGCGCGTTCGGGTTTGGGCTGGGCGACGCCGACGAGGCTGTACGGGTGGGTCATGGAGACTTCCGTTCGATTGGTACGACGATCTTCGTACCTCCGCACCATAGGGTCGTCGCGAGGTACGATGCAAGGCGTACCTGTTGATGCCCCTCGGCAGGTGTGGGGGAGAGGAGCCGACACATGCCCGACGACGAGGGCCATCCGACGGTGCCGGAGATCGAGTTCGGCAAGGTCCTGGCCGCACTCGCGGATCCGCTGCGCCGAGGAGTCGTAGGGGAGCTGACCCGAGAACCGGAGGGCACGGCACGCACGTGCAGTTCCTTCGGGCTGCCCGTCTCCAAGGCGACGATCACGCACCATTTTCGGGTCCTGCGGGAAGCGGGGCTGATTCGTCAGGTCGATCGAGGGAACAGCCGGATGGCGGAACTTCGGCGGGCCGACATCGACGGACGTTTTCCGGGGCTGCTGGGCATCGTTCGAGCCGAGGCCGAAGCCGAAGCGGAAGCGGACGGAGCGGGCCCGGCAGGCCGAGCGGCTCAGTCGGGGGCGAAGTCCGGGTAGGCGGCCCGCCGCGGATGTCGGGAAGTCACCGGTCGGCCGACGCCGCGGCCGAGGATCCAGGCGGTGGACGCGGCTGTAGCGTCGGCGGCGACCGGGTACAGACCGGCGACCGGGCCGATCGGCGGAGTCGAGGCCACGTCGCAGCCCTGCCGGTCGGGCCACCTGGACCCACCCAAAGGGCTCGCGGGCTCCCTCGAACCGGCGCGCGCCATGTCGGGTTTTGCGCCCGGGTGAGGCAACTCCCCGCTTCCCATCGGCATTCCGGCCGGACGCCCGTCTCACCGTCGGTGTCGGTCTGCCGTGGGAGGTGGCACGTCGCCTTCGTGTCCTGGCGTCGTACCGAGCGCCCACACCAGCAGTGCCATGACCGCGGCCATCGCCCCACCGCCCACCATCACGCTCGATACCGACATCGCGTCCACGACCATGCCGCCGAGCAGCGCGCCCACGCCGATCGTCGCCTGGAACGACGATGTGAACAGTACGGTCGCGGCCTCCTGCGCGTGCGGCGCCGACCGGGCGAACCACGTCGCCGAGCACACCGGTACGGCGCCGTAGGCAACGCCCCAGACCACGAGCAGCCCGAGCGCGCCGACCTCCGACCGCCCCGCGACCGGCAACAGCGCGGTAGCGCCCGCCAGCACGAGCGCAGCGCCGGCGAAGGTGGCACGCAGGCTGCGAGCGATCGCCGCCCCGGCAAGGAAGTTGCCTGCGATCCCGGCGGCGCCGTACACGAGCAGGAAGGTGCTGATCCGACCCGAGTCAACGTGCGTGACGTCTTGCAGGAAGGGCGTGACGTAGGTGTACGTGCCGAAGTGCGCGACCACGACGAGCAGCGTCGCGACCAAGCCGATCCGAACGTCGGTCCGACCCAACAGGCCCCGAAGCACGATGAGTCGGGTCACCTGGACCGGCATCAGCGGCGGGACGAACGCGAGCAGGGCCATCCAGACACCGACCGACAGAACGCCCATCACCACGAACGAGGCACGCCAGCCCGCGAGATGGCCGATCAGGGTGCCGGCGGGCACGCCGATCACCGATCCCAGCGGTACGGCCGCGAAGATCACGGCGGTGGCCCGGCCCACCGATCGTTCCCGCACGAGACGGCCGGCCAGACCGGCGCCGATCGACCAGTAGCCGCCGATGGTGAGTCCGACCAGCGCCCGCGACAACAACATCACCCACAGGTTCGGAGCCATGGCGGCAACGAAGTTCGCGAGGGCGAGAACCAGGGTCAGCGCGGCCAGCATCAGCCGGCGGTCGAACCGCCCGGTCGCCACGGTGACCACCGGCGCGGCGACCGCGGCGACGAACCCCGGGACGGTCATCAGCAGACCGGCGGTTCCGTCGGAGACGCGGAAGTCGGAGCCGATGGAGGTGAGCAGACCGATGGGCATGATCTCGCTGGTGACGATGACGAAGATGCCCAGGGTCACGGACACGACGGCAAGCCGATCCCGGGTGGTGGAGGCTGCGGGTTCACCGGTCTCGTCGGCATGGATGGGTGCCCGTGCCGGTTTGGTCCGGGGCGTCGATGTGGGCGTCGAAGTCGGAGTGGAACTCGAACTCGAACTCGAAGTGGAATTTGGAGGCGATGACGGTTTGGGTGTGGGTGTCGCCGCTGTGGGGTGCATGGTCGGGTCTCGTCCCGTCGTGACGGATGCGGTGAACGGCCAGGTGGGGTGGACGTGGTGCACGCGAGGGGTTGGTGGGCGATCCCAGCACAGCACTCGGCTACCGACGTCGTCTGGCGGGAATTCGCCTTCATAGTCACGGGTTGTGGCAGGCCGGGTTCGGCGGGCCCGCGCGGTGTGGACGGTCGAGGCGACGGTGGACATGCCGCCCCGCACCGCGCACCGCGCACCGCGCACCGCGCACCGCGCACCGCGCACGACGAACCGATGCACCGGACGCGGCGACACTTGGCTTTCTGGTGGTCGACTTCAGCGCGAGACCGGTGTGGTTCGCTTCGGTCCGTCGGACAGGTACGTGCTGACCAGTCGCAGCCGGCGGGTGTAGTACCGGCTGAGCAAGGCGTCCGGCATCATGCGGAAGAGCGTCGGCAGGTACTTGTTGGTGGTCTCCGGGCCGGCCCGCCGCGCGGTCAACGATGCGCGCCGGGAGCGGGAGCGTTCGTAGTGCGTGAGCGCCTGCGGTATGCCCGCTGCGCCGGGCGTCCGGCGCAGCGCCCCGGCCAGTGTCCAGGCGTCCTCCAGCGCCTGGTTGGCGCCTTGGGCCATGGTCGGTGGCATGGTGTGGGCGGCGTCGCCGAGTACGGTCGCCCGACCGCGGCCCCATGTGCGCGGGACCCTGTGGCGATAGTGGGCGAAGAACTCCACGTCGGCATCAACCACGGCCGCGAGAGTGTCGCGGACCGGAGAGGCCCAGTGGCCGAAGGTGTCGCGCAGGGCGGCCAGGGGCGCAACCGAAGGTGCCGACGGGATCGACGGGGCGAACAGGGCTGACGCGGCGAACCGGGCTGACGGGTCTGCCGGGGCTGCCGGGGCTGCCGGGGCTGACGTGGCGGGCGGCCCGGCGAGGACGTCGGCCCTGGGCCTGCACACGTCGCGCGCCGACGTAGCCACGCTGTTCGGCGGAGCGCTGTACACGCTCGTGACGGGCCAGGCGGGGCGGGTGGACGCGGAGACGGCGTGGGGGTTGGCGCGGACGATGGTGGCGGGGATCGAGTCCGGGGACTCCGATTCCGCAGTTGCGTCGGGATGACGGAATTCGGTTCGGTAGGGTCGACGACCATGCGAATTCTGGTACTTGGCGGAACGTTGTTCGTCGGCCGGGCCATCGTCGAGGACGCGTTGCGAACCGGGCTCGACGTGACCCTGTTCGGCCGAGGGAGGACCGGGTCCGAACTCTTTCCCGGGACGACGCGGCTCATCGGTGACCGGGACACCGGTGACTACGACGCGTTGCGCGACGGTCGATGGGACGCGGTGGTGGACGTCAGCGGCTACGTCCCGCGCCACGTCGGGCAGGCGATGGAGGCGCTGGGGGATCGGGTCGGCCGCTACCTGTTCATCTCCAGCCACGCGGTGTACGCGCAGACGGGGGTCGGGCCGGGGTCGGACGAGGACACCCCGCGTCGGGCGCCCGTGCGGGACACCGAACTGCTCGACGACGAGACGTACGGTCCGTGCAAAGTGGCCTGCGAGGACGACGTTTCGGCCCGGTACGGCGAACGGGCGACGATCGTGCGGCCGGGGAAGGTGGGCGGGCCGTACGACGACTCGGACACGCTGACGTACTGGGTGCGCCGAGCCGCGCGGGGCGGCCGGGTGGCGTTGCCGGCCGATCCCGAGCAGCCGGTCCAGGTCGTCGACTCACGTGATCTGGCCCGCCTGGTGGTGCAGTTGCTCGTCGACGATCGGCCCGGCGTGTTCCACGCGGTGGGGCCGGCCGAGCCGATCACGTTGGGCGGGTTGATCGAGACGTGCGCGCGAGTGGCCGGCACGCGCATCGAACTCGTGCCGGTCTCGCCGGAAGCGGCCCCGCCGATGTTCCCGCTGGTCAGGCCGAACCACCCAACACAGCAGCGCAGTTCGGCCCGGGCCAGGGCGGTTGGCCTGCCCTCGACCCCAATCGAGAAGACGGTGGCCGACGTTTTGGCGTGGGACCGCGACCGTGGCGAGCCGGCGCTGCGGAAGGGCTTCACGGCGGCGGAGGAGCGACGGCTGCTGGGGTAGTGGCCGCCGGCTCGTGGCGTACGCCGGCGCAGCCGGATCGGGCCGGCAACATTCCCTTCCCGTACGACGATTTGCTCAAGCGGGTCGGGTTGTTCGCGCGAACGGGACGTCTCGACGGACCCGGGTGACGTGGACGCCGGCTTCGGCGGAGGGGTTAGAGGCCGACTGGGAAGAGATACAACGACCCATCAGGGGGCCGGGATCGGCACGGCCGACGGCTGCCACTCTCGCCTGATCAACCCGAACACCCAGGTGTCGGACACCTCGCCGTTCACGACGCACTCTTCCCGCAGCGTTCCTTCACGCACGAACCCGACCTTCTCCAGGACTCGGGCAGATGCGACGTTGCGCGTATCGGTCTCGGCCTGAACCCGATTCAGGTCCAGCGTGTCGAAGGCCCACCGCAGCACGACATGCGCGGCTTCCGTCGCGTAGCCGTTGCCCCATACGGCTTCGTCGAGGCAGTAACCCAGCGACGCGCTGCGGTAGTCCGGGTCCCATTCGGTCAGCCCGCACCAGCCGACGAAGGCCCCGTCGGAAGCACGGTCGATGGCCACCCGCGCCCCAGTGCCTTCGTCCGCCATCTTCCCGCACATCGCGACGAACCGTTCAGCGCGGGCCCGTTCGGCCCACGGCGCGGAATCCCAGTAGCGCATCACACGGGCGCTGCTGTGCAACGCGAAGAGAAGGTCCGCGTCGGCGGCGGTGAAGGGTCGCAGTCGCAGGCGAGCAGTGCGCAGGGTGGGAGCCGCCAAAGTCATGCGCACCATCTTGCGACCTCGTGGGGTGAGCAGTACACCGAATATCCGACCCCGGCCCGGACCCCTCGACGAAGGAAACACTTGCCCACCAAGGCCCGGGCCCGGGCCCGGGATGTCGGCACAGGTACCCGCGAGGACTATCGATCGCCGCCCTATCGCGGCGGACCGCATCGGCGCGGCAAGGCCGTGGGACCCCTGCCGGGGGAGACGGCTGCGCCAACTGCCCCCGGACGGGCACAGGATCACCGGTAGTATCCGCCTCGGGCACTCGGTCGGTGTCCTGAACGAGTCACCCGAAAAATGCCGATTACCCAAAAAGCCGGATCCTCCAAAACTGCCCGCTCACCCCACCCGCCGGCACCGAATGCCCAGGTCACGGAGGGTGCTCCCCGCGCACGCGGGGATGGTCCCCCCGCGCACCTCGACCTCTTCCGGAACGTCCGGTGCTCCCCGCGCACGCGGGGATGGTCCCTTCGACGACAAGGGAATCAACTCCTGGTCGCAGTGCTCCCCGCGCACGCGGGGATGGTCCCCCGATGTGCCATGCCGGAGTGCCGTAGCAGACGTGCTCCCCGCGTACGCGGGGTTGGTGGCTCAGCGATGTAGTAGGGCCGGGGCCAGTTCTTGCCATTCGGGCATGGGGAGTTCGGTGGGGTTGTCGGTGAGGACCTGGATGGATACGTGGTTGGCGCCGGCTTTCAGGTGGTCCTCGACTCGGGCTTGGATGGATTCCACGGTGCCGTGGGCGACTATTGCGTCTACCAGGCGGGGGCTGGGGCCGCCGGTGATGTCGGCGTCGGTGAAGCCCAGGCGGCGGATGTTGGCTTGTTGGTGGGCGGCGCTTGTCGTGTAGCCGTGGACGTGGGCGGTGGCCAGGGCTCGGGCTCGGGTTGGGTCGGGATCCAGGACTACGGCTTGTTCTACGGCCAAGTAGGCGTCCGGACCCATGAGTTCACGGGCCTTGGCGGTGTGGTCCACGGAGACGAAGTAGGGATGGGCGCCCCACGTGCGTTCGGCGGCGAGCTTGAGCATCTTGGGGCCCAGGGCGGCGAGGAGTCGGCGCGGGGGTGGCGTCGGGACGGGGCCGTGGGCCGGGACGGCGTCCATCGAGTCGAGATAGGTGCGCAGGGTGCCGACCGCGCGGGTGGGAGCCGGCATCGGGTAGCCGTCGATGTCGTGGACGGTGTCGTCGACGCGATGGCCGCCGAGGCCAGGACGTAGCGGCCCGGGAAGGCTTCGCCGAGGGTGCGTTCCGCCGTGGCCATCGCGATCGGGTCGCGGAAGGCTATGTTGGCGATGCCCGACGCGACGACGATGCGTTGCGTGGCGGACAGGAGCAGCCAGGCCTGGCCCATCGAGTCGCGGCCGAACGCCTCCCCGAACCACAGCGCCCCATAGCCGAGTTCCTCGATTTCCGCAGCGGCTTCCCGTACCCGAGTGGCGGGTTGGTGCTCGAAGGCGAAGGTCCAGATGCCGACCCGGCCGAGTTCGGTCGAGGCGGCGATGTCCGACGTCATGGTGTGCTCCAGGGTAGGCATGCCACAGTTCCGGAGAACCTCTCCGTTTGGCTTTCGCTACAATACGGAGAGGCTCTCCGTTTGGCTATCCCGGAGCACGAACCGAAGGTGGACGATGGCGAAGAATGATGGTGGGGGCGATGGCCCGGGAGCGGTGGCGTCCCCGCGCCGCGCGGACGCACGCCACAACCGTGAACTGCTGGTCGCCGCCGCGCGGGAGACGTTCGCCGCGGCGGGGCCCGACGCGTCCCTGAACGAGATCGCCCGGCGCGCCGGCGTCGGACCCGGCACCCTGTACCGGCACTTCCCTACCCGTCACGCGCTGCTCACTGCCGTACTACGCAGCCGGATCGAATCGCTCTGCGCACATGCCGAGCGACTGTCGACCTCGGGCGATGCGGGCGATGCGCGCGATCCGGATGACGCGGGTGGCGCGGACGGCGCGTTGGCCGAATGGATGGCTGCGTTTCTCGCACACGCCCGTGCCAACCAGGGCCTGGGCAGTGCCCTGATGTTGGACGGTCCGGACGCGCTCGGCATCGACTGTCATCGGATGATCCAGGACGCGGCGGCGGGTGTGCTGGAGCGGGCGCAACGGTGGGGCACGGCGCGGCCCGACGTGACCGCCGACGACCTGCTCCGGCTCGTCACCGGGATCGCGCTGTCCACCGCGCGGTCGCCCGGTGACGACGCCCAGCCGGACCGACTCCTGGCCCTGGCCCTTGACGCTGTACACGGTGAGCGCGGCGGCGCGCGCGGTTAGGGCCGGTTCCGCCGCCGCCGGCCACGCTCTCGAAGTTGAGCCGGAGGCCACCCCCCGGAGCGGAGCCGTAGCGGCATCCGGAGCCGAGCCGAGCCGAGCCGAAACCGGCTCACGGTACCCGCCGCGCCGGGTGCCGCGATTCGGCTCCGCTCGTGAACTCCGGACCGGTGCTCAGGACTTCGGCTGGGTGAAGCGGATGCGGTTGCCGAAAACGTCGCGCAGGCCGCAGTCGATTCCGTACGGGCGCTCGGTGGGCTCCTCGGTGAACTCGACGCCCCGGCTCAGCAGCGTCTCGTACGTCTTGCGGCAGTCCTCAGTGTTGAAGATCAGCCAACCACCCATCGCCCCCTTGGTCACCAACTCGCGGACCTGCTGCGCGGTTTCCTCGGACATCGCCGGCGCGCCCGGCTTCTCCAGCAGGATCTGGCGTTCCGGGTGGCCGGGGACACAGACGGTCAGCCAGCGCATGACGCCCATGTCGACGTCGGCGGCGACCTCCAGGCCGAGCTTGCCGACGTAGAAGTCGAGGGCTTCGTCCTGGTCGAGGACGTACAGCTGCGATTGCGTGATGGAGTTGAACATGTGCATCACGCTAGTGGGGACGGTGGCCGAAAACTTATCCAAAACTGCTCGGGTCGGCGCACGCTCGGCGCGCGTTGCCCAAAGCGCGGGATGTACGAACGTTCAGGCGCTCGGCCGCATCCACGCCATCGTGAAACATGTCGGTACGCCCGTCGACGGCGCTTGCTTGCGATACGTGCGCGGCGACCGGCCGACGATGTCGCGGAAGGTTCGGCTGAAGGTACCCGGACTTCCGAAACCGACTTCGAAGCAGATGTCCGTGACACTGTGGTCGGTCTCCCGGAGCAGGAACATCGCCCGCTCGACCCGGCGGCGCTGAAGGTAGCGGTGCGGCGTCTCGCCGAAGGTGGCCCGGAAGGTGCGCGTGAAGTGCGCCTCGGAAACGTGGGCGATCCGGGCCAGGGCCGGGACGTCCAGCGGCTGCGCGTACGCGCGGTCCATCGCGTCCCTGGCTCGCAGCATGCGGCGGTTGGTCTCTTCCGTGGCGCGGTTCACGGCGTCATCACACCACGGTTCCCGGTCGACCGTGGCATCGTCGTGCGTGGCCTCGGAACCCGCTCGTCACGTCCCGCATCGGCTCGGCACGTCTCACCTCGTCACGTTTCGTCACGCGACGCGATCCGCGTCTTTCGTACCACTCGTCCGGAGAACGTCCGCGCGCTCGACTTCTCCGTGCGCAGGCCGAATCCTTTCGACCGGCCCGTGCCTCCTGTACATGTGCCGACAATCGTCGGACGGGATCAAGGAGGATTTCATGATCGTGGGTATCGCCGTCGCGGTCGGAGCCGTACTGCTCTGCACGTGCGTCTACTTCGTGACGCGCAAGCGCAAGCAAGCCCGTGGCTGACTCGTCCTGGCCCGATGAACGGCTGATCGTCGCCGCGCAGCGGGGCGACGTCGATTCGATCACCGCGTTGGTGTCGGGTTCGCACCCGAACGTGCGGCGATTCGCCCGTTCGCTGTGCGCCACTCCCGAGGATGCCGAGGACGCGGCACAGGAAGCCTTGATCATCCTCTATCGCAAAATCGGGACGCTACGGGCGTCCGGAGCGTTGGCGTCGTGGATGTTTCGCATCGTCCGTAACGAGTGTCTGCGGCGCGCGCGGACGATGCGGGCGGCCCGAGCGCCCCTGCCGGATGCCGTCGTGCGCTCGGCCGAGGACGTGGTTCTGGAGCGCATCGAGGCGGGCGAAGTGGCTGCGGCCATCGCCGCTTTGCCGGTCGAGCAGCGCCACGTGCTGATCATGCGAGACGTCCGGGGCTACAGCGGACGGATGGTCGCCGAGGCGCTCGGCCTCAGTGTCCCCGCGATGAAATCGCGGCTGCACCGTGCCCGCACGGCCGTTCAGCAGTCGCTGCGTCCCACACTCGAACCTGCGTCCGGAGACACTCATGACGACAACCAAAGCCGACGGCCCTGACTTCGCGAGTTCGTCCCTGCCCCGCCATCTGGTTCGGGGCGTGATCGGCTTCGGCAGCCTGATCGGCTCGGTCGCGTGCATCCCGACCCTCGGCCCGGTCGGCCTGTTGCTCCTGCCGGTTGGCGTACTGGCACTGCGGGGTTGCCCGATGTGCTGGACCGTCGGCCTGATTCAAACCGTCTCGCGGGGGCGTGTGCGACACACGTGTGCGGACGGCCGGTGTGCGCTGACCGTCGTGGATCGGGACCACCGCGCGGAGCGCCCGGCCGAACCAGTCGCGCTGTAGTCGCTTGGGATGGACCCCAAGTGCCTTTCCAGCGGCGGGCGTTCGTCGTGCGGACGCTCGGTCGGGCAGTGCCCCGCTCCCCGGCCGAGCGTCTCGGGTCCGGGGCCCGGATCAAAGGATCCGAGCCCCGAAGTCGCGGGCCCGGGTCGCGGGCCGAGTAAGCGTGGGCGTCGGTCGTGAGTCGGCCGCCACCGTCCCGGACCGTCGCGGACCGACCGAGAAGGTCCCCGGCCGGTCCGGACGTCGTCACGTCGCCTGTGGAGGCGTCAGCGCTTGGTTGCCTTCAGGATGACGAACTTCGCGTCGCTGGCGACGACGTTGCTGTTGCCGAAGAGGCGGCGCAGCTTGATGTGGTGGCCCAGGTGGCGATTGCCGATGACCCACAGTTGGCCGCCGGGACGCAGGGCCCTGCGGGCGTCGGCGAACATCCGGTACGCGATGGCGTCCGTCGTGGCCTGGTGGGTGTGGAACGGCGGGTTGTTCAGGATGAGGTCGATCGTCCCGGCCGGTACGTCCGTCAGGCCGTCGCCCACCGCGAACTCGGTGACCGGGTCCCGACCGACGTTCGCCTCGAACGTCGCCCGGGCCGAGGCGACCGCCTGGTGCGACTCGTCGACGAACAGGATCTCGGCCTCGGGGTTGTCCAGCGCCGCAGCCGTACCGATCACGCCGTTGCCGCAGCCGAGGTCCACGATGCGCTGGTGGCCGTGCGTCTGCGGCAGGTTGCGCAGCAGGAAGCGGGTACCGATGTCCAGGCGCTCGGCGCAGAAGATGCCCGCGTGGTTGGTCACCGTACGGCCGGAGGCGACGCCGATGTCGTCCGGCAGTGCGTAGGTGCGCGGCCACGGGCTCTCGGTACGCGGGAGCGCCGGGTCCGGCGTACAGAAGACGAGCCGGGCCTTCTTCGCCGCGAGCGACGTCTTCGTCGGGCCGATGAGGCGCTCGAAGAGCTTCAACGTCGACGTGTGGATCTCCGTCACCATGCCGGCGCCGATCACCACGGTGTCCGCGTGCACTCCCGGCGCGAGTCGGTGCAGCTGGTCCTCCAGGAGCGCGAGGTTCTTGGGGACCCTGATGATCAGTACGTCGATGCGGTCCGGCGGGGTGTCCCGGGTCGACAGCAGGCGTACCCCGTCCGCGTCGGCCTTGTTGTGGGCCAGGTTCGCGCGGGTTGCCTCCTGGGCGAGGAACGAGTCGTTGATCTGTACGGGGCGGTGTTCGGCGAGCGCGGTCGTCAGCGCGCCCCACCGGTCACCCAGCACGACCACGGTGCCCGACAGGTTCGTCGGCTCGGCGTCGTCGATTCCCGCGAGGTGCCGCAACACGTACTCGTCGGCGGCGTCCCACGCGCGCAGCAATTCGCGGGGATCTTCGGGGAAACGGGAGAGCTCGAGCTCGCCCCAGGGCGTCACGAAAGAGTTCATTAGTCGGCCAGCCTATCCGGGACCCGTACGGAACCCCGCACCACGCCGAGTCGGCCCCTGCCGCAACACCCCGCCCGTCACGCTCTGTGCGGGTGCGTGTGCGTGTACGCGTGCGTATGCGTGGATGTGCACGCGCTTGTGTGCGTGGGTGTGCACGCGCTTGCGTGTCCGTGCTTGTTTGCCTGTGCGTGTGTGCTCGTGTGTATGCGTGTGCCCGTGCTCATGTGTCCGTGAGTGTGTGCGCGTGTGTGCGTATGAGCGTCACCGTATGCACCTGCCTGTGTGTACGTGTAGCCGTAGGCGCGTGCCATGTGTATGGGGGGCCGCCGCCGTCGGTCCCGATCACGGGGGCGGTACGACCGGCCGGCGGCGCAGCCGTGCGCCGGGGCCTGCCATGATCAGTCGGCCCGCGTGGCCCGTCAGGGTGCGGCCCGGGCCGGGGGCC
>NZ_WWJX01000077.1 GCF_009865215.1 Streptomyces sp. SID3343
CGCCGCCGCGCCCGCCACCCCGGCCGCCCCGGCCGCCCCGTCCAACGCCAACACCCGCCACAACCCCGGTCGAAACGATTCCGCGACCGAGCGCCCCACCAACTCCCCATGCCCCGCCACATCGATCGCCGCGAACAACAGCACCTCCCGCTCGACCGAGATCGCCCCGAGGATCTGCCGCCCCATCACCGCTCCCGCGAACGCCGGCGCCGACAACGACGACACGCTGCGGCTGCGCGTCGTCGCGTTCGGATACGAGTCCCGCAACGCCCGCGAGACGGTCTTGGCGAAGTCGTCCTCGAACAACCGCATCACCACCCGCAGATCGGGATCTACCTCACGCGCGTACAACGCGGCCTCCAGATTGATCGCGTCGTCGCTGGTCAGCGCCAACAACGCCCGACTCGTCCCGATACTCGCCGCCTCCAACACCCCCTCCCGGGTCACGTCACCGATCACCACCGGCACCCGCCGGGTGTGCGCGGTGCCGATGCCCAACGCCTGTGGGTCCCGCTCCACGGCCACCACCTGCACCCCCAGGTCGCACAGCCGATCCAGCACGCGCGTCCCGATCTTGCCGAGCCCGAGCAGCACGACGTGGTCGGAGATCCCTCGCGGCGGCGGCCGTTGCGTGGTCGCGGTACGGAACGTGCCCAGGCTCTCCAGGACGACCGCGAACAACACCGGCATCAACGCCATCCCGGCAAGACCCGACAGCACTTGGAGGACCTGCCGCCCCGTGCCTTCGCCGATCGCCGGATCGCCCATCCCGAACACGTCCAGGATCGAGCGGTACGCCGCCCGCAGCGGCGGATCCTCGGTCACCCACCACGTGAGCCCCGCGAACAGGAACAACGACGCGACCAGCCCGAACATCGCGTAGCGCAGCCGCCGCGGAAAGAGCGTCGCCACCGGCAGGCCGTGCGGCAACCGCGCCCGCGGCTGCGCCGGCCCCTCCGCCGGCGCGATCGTCTCAAGCACCGTTCGCCCGCGACCGGTCCCCGCCGCGGCCACGTCCGCGTCGCTCGGCA
>NZ_WWJX01000721.1 GCF_009865215.1 Streptomyces sp. SID3343
CACGGCCGAGCCACCCGCTCGGCGACCCACGCGGCGGTGGCCGCCGGCAGCCAGTCGGGGCCCGGGACACCGGCCGCGACCCGCTCCACGTCCTCGGGAGTGGAGCGCAGGGCGGGATCCTTGACCAGGCACGCGGCGAGCAGACCGCGCAGCGACGCGGGCACGTCGTCGAGATCCGGGTCGGCGTCGGCGACGCGGTCGGCGGGGGAGCCCTCGCCGCCCCGGTCGAACGGCCCCATGGCGGTCGCGGCGAACACGAGTACGGACCCGAGCGAGAACACGTCGGATTCCGGGCCCACCGGCAGATCCCGCACCTGCTCCGGGGATCGGAAGGCGGGGGAGTCCAGGACCGTGCCGAGCACGACCCCGTCGGCGGTCACCGACGAACCGCCCGCGGCCCGCGCGACGCCGAACGTCGGCAGCCGCGGTCCGTCGGGACCGAGCAGTACCGCCTCCGGGTCGAGCCGACCGTGCGCGAGGCCGAGCGCATGCAACTGGCCGAGTGCGTGGGCGAGTTCACCGGCCAGCACGCGCACCGCGTGTCCGGGCAGGGGGCCGAACCGGCGCACGGTCTCGGCCAGGGTGGGGCCCGGCACGTGTGTGGTCGCGTACCAGAGCCGGTGCCCGGTGGTCTCGGCGTCCAGGACGAGCGCGGTACCGGGGCCCGGCAACCGGCGTGCGGCGTCGACCTCTTGGCCGAACCGCGCCCGAAACTCCGGATCCCGGCCGAGATCGTCCCGGATCACCCGCACGATCACGGGCACGTCGTCGGGCGCGGCACCGAGGTAGGTCCGAGCCGTGGTCCCTTCACCGAGCCGCCCCACCAATCGGTAGGGACCTACGGTGGGGGGATCCTCGTCGTGCAGGGGCCGCATGGCAACAAACTCCGTTCGCTCACGTGTGAACGGTGCCGAAGTCTGCCATGTCGCAGTCTGCTGCCCGGCCACACCGCCTTCGGAAAGCCGCGAACCTCTCATCACGGGTGTCCTCAAACGCCGGACGGGCTGGTTTGGTTGCCTCGGCGAGGTGGTGAGCCTGGCTTTGCGGGTGTCCTCAAGCGCCGGACGGGCTGGATTGGTTGCCTCGGTGAGGTGGTGGGTCTTGGTTTGCGGGTGTCCTCAAGCGCCGGACGGGCTGGAATCAGCCCGTCCGGCGTTTGAGGACAACGCGGGGTCAGCGGGCTCGGGGGAGGCCCAGGCGGTGTTCGGCGATGTTGTTGCGTTGGATTTCGCTGGTGCCGCCGTAGATCGCCGTCACCGGCGCATCCCGCGCGGCGTGGTCGACGAACCATGCGTCGCCCGGGTCGCCGAGCAGGCCCTCGGCTCCGGCCATGTCCAGGCAGGCTTCCGCGGCGCGGTTGTACGACTCGCTCGCGTACAGTTTCGCGATCGAGCCCTCCGTCGTCGGCAACTCGCCGCGACTGGCGATCAGCGCGGGTCGCAGAGCCAGCAGTGCGGTGATCTCGTTGTCGATCGCGATGCCGGCCAGCCGCTTGCGCACGGACGCGTCGTCCAACGTCCCGTTCTCACCTGCCCACCGGGTGAACCTGCGCAACAGCGAAACGCCCTGGTTCATGTTGCCGAAGACCCCGCGCTCGTACGCGAGGGCCACCTTCATCACGCCCCACCCGCCGTTGATCTCGCCGAGCCGCCAGCGGTCCGGTACCTCGACGTCGGTGAAGTAGGTGATGTTGGTGCGGTCCCCGCCCATCGTCTCGACCGGCTGGAAGGAGATGCCGGGCAGGTCCATCGGCACCAGGAACATGGTCAGCCCGCGGTGCTTGGGCAGTTCCGTGTCGGTGCGGGTCAACAGGATCACGTAGCCCGCCTCGTGCACGAGCGTGGTGAACATCTTCTGCCCGTTCACCCGCCACACCGGCTCGTCCTCGGGGTGCCCCGCGATCCGTTCCGCGCGCGTGGCCGCCGCCGCGACGTCGGAGCCCGACCCGGGCTCGCTGTAGCCCAGCGCCGCGATCGCCTCGCCGCGATGGAACCGCGGCAGTACCTCGGCCAGATGGAACGCGCTGCCGATCTGCTCGACGATGCCCGCCACCAGCATGGTGTTGGCGAGCCCGTAGAACGGCGCGTCGGCGAGCCCGAGTTCGTCGAAGAAGACGTACAGCTCCAACGGGTCGCGCCCGGTGGCTCGCCCCGGACCCGCCATCCCCTCGGCGATCACGCCGGTCGCGGCGAGCGCGCGGTGGAACTCCCAGTCGTGGAACGTGCCCGTGCGCCGGGCCCGTTCGACCATGTCCTCGGTCAGGTGCTCCGCGACGAACGCACGGATCCAACGGCGGAACTCCTCGACCGATTCCTTCGGCTGAAAGTCCATCAGATGCTCCCCACGGGTCCGAAGAGGTCGTCGGCCAGCCGTTGATACGCCTCGTCGGGATCCCCGAGCACCAGTGGCCACCCCCGGGCCCGTCGGAAGTACAGCTGGATGTCGTATTCGAGCGTCACGCCGTAGCCGCCGTGCACGTGCACCGCGCGATAGGTGGCGGTACGCGCGACGTCCGTCGCGGCCAGGAACGCCATCGCCGCGAGCCGCCGCGCGTCTGCGGGGTCGCCCTCGTCGGCGCACCACGCGGCCCGCGCGGCCAGCAGCCTGATCCCGTCGATCGGGCCCACCAGGTCGGCCAGGCCCTGTTGTACCGCCTGGAACGCGCCGATCGGCTTGCCGAACTGTTCACGCTCCTTCGTGTAAGCGACGGCGATCTCCAGGGCGCGCTCGGCCAGCCCGGCGAGCGTGGCCGCCGTGTACAACTGCCATTCGCGCCGCAGCCCGGCGTAGCGCTTGACCGCGTCGTCACCCGTCGCCAGGACCACCCGGCCGCCGTCGTCGTCACGGATGTAGCGGTCGGCCAGCGGGGAGCACGCGTGATTGGGCGGCGCCGCCATGGTCGGCTCGCCCCGTACCGCCACCAACTCGTTCTCGTCCAGGGCCACCACCACGTGCGCGACCGCGCCGCCCGGCACGAGCCGGGCCAGGCCGTCCACGGTGGGCCGCAGGGCCGGTGCCGCGATCAGGGTTCCCTCGGCCACGTCCGCGCCCCACGGGGTGTCGGCCAGGAGTCGGGACGCGGCCAGGTGTCCGCTGAGCGGCACGGGCGCCAGCGCCCGGCCCGCCTCGTGCAGGAGCAGGGTCAGGTCGAGCCGGGTCGCCCCGCCGCCGCCGGCCCGCTCGGGCAGCGCCATGCCGGGGGCGCCCATCGCGGCGAGTCGTTGCCACAGGTCGAGGTCGAATCCCAGGGGTTCGGCCGAGCGCACCGCGGAAATCGGGCAACGATCGGCGAAGAACTCCGAAAAGGCCCCCTGTACCGCCTTTTGATCCTCCGTCGGTTCAAGATCCACCGGCGACCTCCGTTCACAGTGCCCACACGTTTTGTCCAGCCACATCGCGGCCGCACGAGCCGCGAGCGCACGCTAGCGCCTGCCGGTGAAGCCCTCCATGGGCGATGTGGGCGATGTGTGGGAGATCTCGATCCCATGACATTACTCGCCGGTAGCTGACGGGCGGGTCGCGCTTTGCAAAGATCGGCTGCCCGAGTGACAAACAACTAGAACAGGTGCTTTCCGTCGAGCGGCTCCCGGGCGATGATCGACATCACCCATACGATCCGAGTAATGACGGAAAGCGAAGGGAGAACCCGCTGTGCGTGCCTACCGCCACGTGGCGCTGGTGCTGATCGCCCTGCTGGGTGCGGCCCTGATCATCTTCCCGCTGGCCGCCGGCCTGCCGAAGAAGACGCAGGCCGTGGACGATCTGACCAACGATTTCCGCTCCGGCTTCACCAAGTCGGCGATCGCTGAGAACAAGACCGACCTCGCCACGATGAACGCGATGCTCACGCAGCTCCAAGCGGAGACGCTGCCGGGCATGGCCCAACAGGCCCGCACGTCCACGGAGGGGCTCGTCGGCCTGATGGGCATGTCGTCTCCCGAGGTCCCCAAGGGACTCAAGGAAGTCCCGACGATCATGCCGCGCTTCAACAAACTCGCCGGGACGATGGACGAGCAGGCGGGCAATTTCCGCCAGGCCGACGACATCCCGACCTCCGACCTGCCCAATACCGCGGTCACCTATCTCTATCTGATCCCGGGCATCATCCTGCTCGTGGTCGGCGCCGGTGGTCTGCTGCTCTCGTTCACCGGCACCAGGGCGGTACTGACCACGGTGTGCCTGGGGATCGCGGCGGTGATCGGCCTCGGCCTGGTGGTCGGTACGTTCGCCACCGGGGTGGTCGGCAAGACCGAGGCCTCGGAGAAGATGTTCACCGCGTTCCGGCCGACGTTCACCGACGCCGGCTATCAGCAGGCGCACCAGGACCTCAAGACGCTCGGTGACATGGCCGCCGGGATGAAGGCCAAGTCCATCCCCCAGATGGCCAAGATCGCGCAGAAGTCGACCGAGCAGTTCACCGCGGAGCTTTCGACGACCTACCCCGCGGTCGGCAAGGGCCTGTTGGAGACCGATCGCATCCTCGCCAAGTTCAACGCTCTGGTGGACAACATCGGCGCGAACATCGACACCTTCAAGAACGCGGACAGCATCCCCGACAAGGACACCGAGGTCTCGGTGATGCCGTGGCTGCTCATCGGCCCGGGCCTGGCGGTGCTGCTGCTCTCGGGCGTCGCGCTGGTGGGTGGGTACGCCGGTCGCGGCAGGGACGGCTCGGCGGACGGCGCGTCCTCCGGGGAGCCGGCGCCCGCGTCGGTCTGACGGTGTCGCGGGCCCGGGGCGAGGGTCGCCCCGGGCCCGCGGCGTACCCGGACACGGACGCCCCGGCTCGGCTGCGCACGCGGCCTCGGACGCTGCTCGACCCACCGCCCATATCCGGCCGCAGACGTCGCGGGACCCCCGATCGAGACCGCACGGTGACCACTCGCTGACCCGCCGCGAGGTATGTCCGGACTCTTCCCGATGTAAGAGCAAAAGAAAGAAACGACCGGTTCTCTGTTATGTCCCGGAACCGGTCGTGAAGTGGCCTCTGGTCGATCGAAATGCACGTGCATCGGCGCGGTGCAGACGCAGAAATCGTCGATGCACGTGCATCCGGTCTTGCAGTTGGGGTCGGCATCCTCATAATGAAGTAAGTGCATGTGCACGCGCATGTGCATGGACGCTCGTGAGGCCAGCCCTCCCGCCGCGTTCCCAACAGGCCGGGGACCAGTACCCGCTCGGAGGCACGGATGACCGTCGCGAGTCCCGCAGGGTTCCGGACGTCGACGTTTCAGTGGATGGAGCCTCTGGCCGGGGATATGGGACCAACCTCCGATATCGCGATACAGGCCCTCGCCGCTCGACGCGAGTCGGTCAAGGCAGCCCGTGACTTTACTCAGTCGGTGCTCGCGGGCTGGGGTGCCGCCGGCTTGGAGGACGACCTCGCGCTCGTCGTCTCCGAACTCGTCACCAATGCGCTGTGCCACGGTCTGAACGCCGGCCGTGACGATGCGACCGACGTCGCGCACAACATTCAGCTCGCGCTTCTGCGCAAGGGTGAACGTGTGATGTGCGCCGTGCAGGATCCCGGGGAGAACCTGCCCGAGATGCAGGAAGGCGGCGAGGACGAGGAATCCGGTCGCGGTCTGTATCTGGTCGGTTGCTTCAGTGATTCATGGGGTTGGTTCCCGTTGAACGGTATGGGCCGCAGGACCGGAAAGGTCGTCTGGGCCATGTTCGAGATACCCGCCTGAGGACGACGCCGCGCGAGAGCGCGGGGCGCATTGCGTTGCACGTTTGTGGAGAGTTCTAATTCACATCCGGTGTCGGCAACCGTATTAAGACGCCAGGCGTTTACCCGTCGATCCTTCGGCGGGTTTTTCTCATTCTTGCGTCCGCTTCGTCCGGTGCGGCTTAAGCAGGTTTTATGGCCCGCTTGAAAGGCTTGGGAATGGACGAGCCCTCTCGTGTGGGTGGACACGTGCTGCGCTATCATCACCGATGTACGCTGCATATGCATGGTCAGATGCACGTGCATGCGTAAGTCGGACCGGGCCGGGAATGAATTATGACGGACCGGGACGAAGGAACGACACGTGCCGTAACCGGAGGCGGGCGACCGCCGCCGGGTCGCTCGGCGAGAGGTCCAGGAGAAGCGTCATGCAGGCAACGCACAACGGGGTACCCGCCACGACCCTCGACGGGGTCACGTGGCAGAAGAGTCGCAGAAGCAACTCTCAGGGCAATTGCGTCGAAATGGCGGCACTGCCGGACGGCGACTTCGCGGTTCGCAATTCGCGGTACCCCGACGGGCCGGCGCTGATCTATACGCGCGCCGAGATCGAGGCGCTCATCCTCGGGGTCAAGGACGGGGATTTCGACAACCTGCTCGCGTGAGGTTCCACCCGGGGGTCGCTCCACCCGGGTGGTCCGCCTTGTCGACCGCGGTCAGTTCTCCTTCAGGATCCGCTGCAGCAGGTCCACGCTCTTGTCGGGCGGCATGCCGTCGACACTGAGCCGGTCCATGACCTCGGT
Source organism: Streptomyces sp. SID3343 (assembly GCF_009865215.1). Classification (GTDB taxonomy): domain Bacteria; phylum Actinomycetota; class Actinomycetes; order Streptomycetales; family Streptomycetaceae; genus Embleya. The sequence continues at coordinate 6,475 of NZ_WWJX01000721.1, forward strand.
GTAGGCGTCGACCTCGTCGCGCTTGTCCAGGTAGAGCGCGCTGGTGAGCTGTTCGAGGTACACCACGTCCGGCAGGTCGCTCTCGGGGAAGCGCAGCAACAGGAACGGGCCGCCCTCGGCGGCGTGCGCGCCGAACCGGAACGGCATGATCTGGATCGTCACGTTGGGCAGGGCCGCCATCTCGATGAGATGCCGGACCTGGTCGCGCATCACGTCGCGGCCGCCGATCGGGCGACGCAGAGCCGCCTCGTCGAGCACGACCCACAGACGCGGCGGCTTGTCGCGGTACAGGATCGACTGGCGCTGCATCCGCAGTCCCACGCGGCGATCGACCTCGGCGTTGGTCGCGGACGGCTGCCCGGCGATGACGACCGCACGGGCGTACTCGCGGGTCTGGAGCAGACCGGGGACGAACTGCACCTCGTACGTGCGGATGACCGAGGCGGCCTCCTCCAGGCCGACGTACACCTGGAACCAGCTCGGCAGGATGTCGTTGTAGTTGTGCCACCAGCCCTGCGCGTTGGCCTCCGCCGCGAGATTTTGCAACGCGGCTCGTTCCGTCTCGTCCACGACGCCGTACATCGTCAGGAGATCAGCCACGTCGCGGTCCTTGAAGCTGACTCGCCCGAGTTCCATTCGACTGATCTTGGATTCGGAGGCACGGATCTCGTAACCGGCCTCCTCCCGCGTAATCCCCTTCGCCTCGCGCAGACGGCGAAGCTGGGAACCGAGGAGAATACGGCGAACCGTCGAGCCGCTCCCCGGCTGCGTTGCGGGCATCTGCTACCTCCGGCTGAATGGACCAGCGCATAGTATGCCGGCGCGTTGCCACGCGTCCTCGGATCATGGTTAAAACAGCACTCTCTGACGATGTGCCACCACCCCACCCGGACCGCCCGTGTGACGCCATGTCGGCTTGTCACCGTTCGGGACCCGAGCCCCAGCCGCCCATGCTCGCACAGCGGATAGCACCTAATCGATGCTGTGGTGCAAAGAATCCCCCTCTACTACCGGGTAATCCGGATGTATCCGACGAAGCCGAGGGGCGGCGCAGGGCCGAACGAGGGACGTGAGCAGGCCGGCGCGGACACTACGCGCGCAGAGCGGGCGGCGCGGGTAGCGCTCAGTCCTTTGCCCGATCTTTTCCGTAACCGAGGCAACGACCGAGGGCCGCCGGGCCGTGGTCCACCGGCCGAACACGGTGTCGGCGGGGCTGTCTACGGTTTCGGCCATGTCCTCCCCGGTGCAGTCCTTCACCTATCTGCGACCCTCCGCGCTGCGCGCCGACGACGGCCGAACCTCCCTCGGCCTCCAGACGTGCGGTGGCCTGACCTCACACGGCCTGACACCCTTCCCGCGCTTCTTCTCCGGCTTCCTGACCGCCCCCGAGGCGGCCGCGGGCGGGCTGCTCGCGGTCGCGGACGTCGCGGCGGCGCGTTACTACCAGCCGTTGCGGCCCGGATCGCTGGACCCGGTGGTCACCGGCAACGGGGACCGACTGCGCTTCGAATCCTTCTCCGCGTGCTGTGGCGTGCACGCGCGCCTCGACGTCCTGCCCGCCGGCATCGACGGCGAGATGTTCGGCACCGGGACGACCAACGTGGACGTCAACGCGCCGCTGCGCGAGGCGCTCGCCAAGGTGGGCGGCGCGGACCCCCTGCACCTCGCGGTCGGACCCGACGACGTGACGGTCACCACCTTCGACGGGCCCGTGGTGGAGAAGAAGGTGCCACTGCCCGAGCGCTGGCTGCGCGGCTTCGCCGAAGTCCAGGTGATCTCGGGGGCGTTCGACCTTCGGGCCGAAGTCGCGGCGGGCGAGGCGGTGCGGTTCCTGCGCGCCCTCCCACGCGGCGCCAAGCAGGCGCTGTGGGCGGTGCCGGCCGGTCGGTCGCTGCGACTCACCGCGCGCCCGGTGGCGGGCGCGGTGTGCCTGCCGGGGGCCGATCGACTCCAGGCGCTGACCCGGATCCTGCGGCACGCGCTCGCGTTGCGCGTGTACGGGCCCGTGGTGGGCCCGCGCAGCACGGCGGTCTCCTCGGCGTGGGAGATCGAACTCCCGGGCATGCGGCTGACCCTGACGCTGTCCCCCGACCCCGCGCGGGGCTTCTCCGGCGAGGGCGCGGTACTGACCGGGCTCGCGGGCGACACGAGCGGCGAGGACGCCGACCTGATCTCGGCGCTGCTCGCGTGGGAGCCCAGGATCGAGATCGGCGAACTGGTCGCCGGGTCGGGGCTGACCGCCGAGCGGGTGCGCTCGGCGCTGGTACGTCTGGGCACCGGCGGCCGGATCGGCTACGACGTCGCGGAGGCCGCCTACTACCACCGCGAACTGCCGTACGACACGGGCAGGGTCGAGCGGATGAACCCGCGTCTGCGGGACGCGCACGCGCTCGTGGCGGCGGACGCGGTGACCCTCGACGGGGAGAGTGCTCGGGTGGTCAGTGGGGACCGGACCTATGGGCTGCGCCTGGTGGGGGACGGAAGTTGTACGTGCCAGTGGTGGGCGGAGTATCGCGGCGGGCGGGGGCCCTGCAAGCACTTGTTGGCGACTCAGATCGTGCGGAGCCGGGCGACGGGCCAGGGCTCGGGGGCGGGCTCTGCGGGACCGGCCTCGGCGCCGGCCACTTCCGCGGCCTCGACCACCACTGCTACGTCGACCACCACTGCTGGTTCGACCACCACCGCGACCGAGCAGGAGACGAACCGATGACGGCCTCGATCGACGACCGCGCCGAACCGCTCACGTGGGAACGGTTGCGCGCGCTGGCCCCGGACGAACACGCCGCCATGGTCGCGGCCTTCGCCGGCCGCACCGAGGCCGAGCGGCGCGCGTTGGTGCCGGACATCAAGGAGTCCGTCAAGAAACTGCGCGACGCCGAGGGCTTCACCCACCGCAGGCTGGTTCCGATCCTGCGCGTGGCCGGCGCGGCCTGTCTGGGCGGCGCGGCGACGATCGCCCAGTGGCTGGCCCGACGCGACCTGCAATGGGGTGCCGTCGGCTCCCACCGGCCCGTGCTCGCGGTCCTGCGCGACCGCAAGCCGGAATGGATACCCGAGATCGCCGGGCGGCTCGCGGCGAAGCTGCCCGCCGACGCGTGGTCGGACGACTGGGACCTCGCCGACCTGCTCGCGCGAGCCGGTGGCCTGCCCGCCCCGACGTCCGACGGCTATGTGCTCGGCTGGGTCCGGCACCGCAGCGGCGCCACGCGCGGCACCGGCGCCCGATCGCTCGCCGAACAACTCGGCGGGGACGCCTACTTCCTTCCTCTGCTGCCACACCTGTTCGAGGTCGCCGGGGTCGGTCAGCTCATCGAGCAGTATGAGGCGTGGTCGGGCAAGGGCGACGGTTGGGGCCCGACGCTCGTGCAACTCACCGAAGCCCGGCCGGTGGAGCGCGAGGTGGTCCTCGACGGCTGTGTGTCCCGGCTCCTGCGCAGTGAACGCCCCGGCGCGCTGCGCGCGTTCGTGCGTATGCACGAGCAACTGAAGCCCACCGAGGACGAGCTGGCCGCGCGCACGACGGCCTACCTGCGGCTGTTGCCCGACGCGCCGTCCCCCGTCGCCGGTCTGGCGCAGGACGTGCTGCGCGGGCTCGACGCCGCAGGCCGGCTGAGCGCCGAACAGGTCGCGGAGGCGAGCCGATCGGTGCTGTTCCGGGCCGAGAAGAAGCTCGTCCGAACCCAACTGACCTGGCTCGGCCAGGCGCTCAAGCGACACCCGGACCACGCGGAGGTCCTGCTCGTGAGCGCGGGCACCGTGTTCGGGTCGCCGGCCACGGACCTCCAGGAGCGGGCCGTCGCGCTGATCGCGAAGCACACGGCGAAGTGGCCGGCCGACCGAGTGGCGGCCCTGCGGGCCGAGTTGCGCGACTCGCTCGGACTGCTCGGGGACGTGATCCGGGCAGAGGCGATCGCGACGCTCGGCGGCGCCGGCGAGGAGGTCGAGCCGACCGAGGACTTCGACCTTCCGCTGCTTCCGCCCGCGCCGCGGGAACTGCCGGCGCCGATCGCCTCGCTCGACGAACTGGTCGAGGAGATCTCGGTGTTGTTCGCCGGGACGGCCTCTCCGTGGGTGAGTTGGCGCGGACGCAGCGCGGACCCGATCGCGATCGAACGGATCGTCTCCGCGCTGCTGCGCGAACACGCCAACGACCGGGCGGCGTTGCACGCGGCGCTGCTGCCGATCACCGAGCGGCACGCGCACATCGTCGAACAGAGGTGGTTCGCCCATCAGGTCCAGGGGGCGATCGGTGCGATGGTCGCCGCCGCGACCGGTCTGGGCGGCAGCCGCCCGGGCTGGTTCCGCAGTCTGTTCGGCAAGGCGGCGGCGCCCGACTCCGATCTCGACATCATCCCGGGCGGCAAGCCCGAGATCGACCGGATCGAGGCGCCCCAACGCTTCCTGCTGGCGCGCCTGTACGAGGTCGCGCAGCGGCTTCGGGTGCCGACGTCGGGCCCCTACCTCGCCGAGATCGTCACGGCGACCGGCCACGTGGACCCCGAGGCCCTCGTGGCGGGCCTGGAGGAGTGGGAGAGCACGGGCGCGACCCCGTGGCGTCGGGACGTCGATCAGGCCCTCCTGCGGCTGCCCGCCGACCTGGACCCGGCCCTGGTCGCCCGCGCCGGTCGGCTCACGTCGCCCGCCGGCCTGCGGGTCGCGAAGACCTTCGCCGCCGGCGGCCTGCCGCCGGGGATCGTGGACCACAAGCGCTTCGACCGGGTGCACCGCGAGTACGTGTCGGCTACCCGCAAATGGATCCACCTCGACGGCCCGCTCGCGTGGGTCGCGCCGATGCCCGACGGTCTGCTGCCGGAGAGCGCGGGATCGCTCTACTCCCTGCTCGACCCCGGCGACGTCGTGCGTCGGCGGGCGTGGTCCGAGTCCACCGATACGGACCTGCGCTGCTGGACGATGATCCTGCCCCAGGCTCGGGACGTACTCGCCGCGCACCTCGCGATCCGCACCCAGTCGTCGATCGACCGGGCCTGCCGCGGCGCGGAGGCGTTGCCGCTGCTCGCCGAGGCGGAGGGCCCGTTGGGTGCGGGCATGTCGATCGCCCTCACGTACGCTTTCGGCGCGCACGTCCCCGAGGACCGCACGGCCGCGGTGGACGCGTTCATCACCCTGGCCGCCCGGGACGAGCCGTGGGACGCGGGCGCGCTGGGCCGCGACATCGGCGAGGCGATCCGTACCCGCGGGCTCAAGACGAACCGAGTGGTGGCCTCCCTCCAGGAGGCTGCCCGCGCGGGTGCCCACGAGGCCGTCTGGGGCGTGCTCGGCGGCCTCCTTCCCGACCTGCTGTCCGGCCGGAAGGCGACGGGCATCCCCGCCGCCCTCGCGCTCGCGGCGGAGACCGCCGCGAAGTCCGGTGCGCGTGACGTCCCGATCCGCGGTCTGGACGCGTTGGCCGACAAGAAGAGCGGTTCACGCGCGGTCGTCGAGGCCAAGCGGCTGCGCAAGGTCCTGACGGGCTGAGGCACGGGGGCGCGGTGCGAACAACGCGCACCTATGCGTGCGTGCGCCGCGAAGACTGTAAGGAACGGAGACGGTAAGGAACGAAGACTGTGAGGAACGGAGACTGTAAGGAACAAGGAATCGGGGAAGGGACACCGCGACCCGCCCGACCGTACGGGCCGCGCCGACGGGGGAGCGGGTCGTCGGGGGCTCGTGCGGCGCCGCTGCGGCCGGTGTTGCCCGAGTCGCTCCATCGCTCGTGGGCGGTCTCGGTCCCGTCAGTGCCGGATCACTCGTCCGACGTCGGCCTTCGTCGCGCCCGTGAGTTTGAAGTGGCTGCGGGCGGTCGCCTTGCTCTGCTTGCCCGCTCCGACGTCGTCCACGGTCAGGACGACGGCGTCCAGGAGCTTGCCGTCGTCGTTGCGGAATTGGACCAGCAGGGTGTAGTCGGCGGTCTTGTCCGTCTTGTTGTCGACGGTGACCTCCGCCTTGGTGCGGTCGCCGTCGGCCTCGGGGCGGCCGATGGACGCGTCCGACTTGGCGTCGAGGCCGCCCTTGATCTCGTCGAGCTTGGCCGCCGCGCTCGCGCTCGCCGACGCGAGGGCGTCCTTGGCGTCCTCCCCTGCGGATTCGAGCGCGGACGGGATGGTGGTGGGCGCCGACTTGTTGTCGCCACCGCCGTTGTCGTCGTCGCCGCACGCCGCCGCGGTCAGGGTCAGGGCCGCGGTGATCGTCAAGGCTGCCGCGGTTCGGCCGTACTTGCTCGCCATGTTCGTCGCTCCTCGCGTGACACGCCGCGGGACCGAAGCGCCTGCGGACGAACAGCCGTGTGTCCGTACACCGGGACACGTAAACCCCGCACCACCCGCTCCCGCGCCGCGCGGTGCCTCCGACCAGGACACTTACCCATTCGTCGGTACCTGACTTCGATGTAGGTACTTGTGGGTCGGATCGTGTGAATCAAACATGGTGGAACACCCGCCGCCACCAGTTGGAGAAGCACGATGAACGCTCGCAACACACCCGTCACGGTTCTCGGTCTGGGCGCCATGGGACTCGCCGTCGCCGACACCTTCCGCCGCGGCGGCCACGCCACCACGGTGTGGAACCGCACCCCCGGCAAGGCCGACGACCTCGTCACCAAGGGCGCCGACCTCGCCGCGAGCGCCGCCGACGCCGTCGCCGCCTCGCCCGTGGTCGTGGTGGTCCTGCTCGACCACGCGTCGGTACACCGGACCCTCGACCCACTCGCCGACGTCCTGGCCGGCCGCGTCGTCGTCAACCTCACCACGACCACGCCCGAGCAGGCCCGCGAGAGCGCCGCGTGGGCGGCCGAACACGGCATCACGTATCTCGACGGCGCGATCATGGCCGTCCCGCCGATGATCGGCCTGCCGGTGGCGTCCCTGTTGTACAGCGGCTCCCAGGCCGCCTACGAGGCCCATCGCGCGCTCCTCGACCTGCTCGGCGGCGCGCAATACTTCGGCGCCGACGCGGGCCGTGCGTCGCTGTACGACCTCGCCCTGCTCGGCGCGATGTACTCGATGTTCGCAGGCTTCGCGCACGGCGCCGCGATGGTGGCCACCGAGGGCGTACCCGCTGCCGACTTCGCGCGGATGGCCGGCCCCTGGATCAACGCGATGACCACGTCACTGCCCGCGCAGGCGGAGTTCTTCGACAAGGGGGAGTACGCCGCCGAAACCCAGAGCCTGAACTTCAACAAGCTCGCGCTCGACGCCATCGTCGAGACGAGCCGCGATCAAGGCGTGGCCGTCGACGTACCGGCCGTGGTCCAGACCCTGATCGACCGCCAGGTGGCGGCCGGCCACGGCACCGACAGCTTCAACCGGATCTTCGAGAGCATCCTGCGCCCCGCCTCGCGCGCCTGAGCGGCGAAGCCCGGGGCAACCGCGTCGGACCCTTGAATACTTCACCAAGTTAAGTTACAACACGTAACGTAAATCCCGAGGAGCGCAGCCGGGCACACCCCACAAGAGGGAGCACACGCGATGGCCGATCTGTTGGTACGTGGAGGAACCGTCGTGGACGGAACGGGCGCAGCCCCCGTCCGCGCCGACGTGCGGGTGCGGGACGGGGTCATCGTCGAGGTCGGCCCCGACCTCGCGGCGGGGGACGGCGAGCGGGTGATCGACGCCGGCGGCGCGTACGTCGCGCCGGGCTTCATCGAGGCGCACACCCACGTCGACGGCGCGATGTGGTGGAACCCCGACCTGGACCCGCTGCCCGCCTACGGCACGACCACCGTGGTGTTCGGCAACTGCGGCATGTCGGTGGCGCCCCTGCAGGAGAGCGCGCGCGGCCCGGTCCTCGACCTCTTCTGTTTCCTGGAGGACCTCCCGCTCACCGCCTTCCAGGACCGGGTGCCGTGGACGTGGGAGCGCTGGCCGGAGTATCGCGACGCGTGTCGTGGCCAGGCCGTGTCGGTCAACGTCGCGGGCTTCGTCGGTCACCTCACCCTGCGCACCACGGTGATGGGGGCGGAGGCGTCGTGGTCGCGCGCGGCCACCACCGAGGAGATCGCGGAGATGGCCGCACTGCTCGACGAGTCGTTGACTCATGGAGCAATAGGTTTGTCGACGAACGTCTTCGACAAGGACCGCTACCTCAAGCCCGTGCCCACTCGGCTCGCCGAGGACGCCGAGTTCGAGGCGCTCGCCGACGTACTCGCGCGACACCCCGGCGCGACGCTCCAGATGATCACCCGCTTCAACGAACCGGAGAGCATCGACGCCGACGTCGAGCGCTTCGCCCGGATCTGCAAACCGCGCGGAATCCGCGCCCAGTGGACGGCCATTCCCTCCACCGTGCGCGAGGACTACCTGCGGGAACAGACCATCGCGCTGCACCGCAGGCTGCGCGCCGACGGCGTCGACTTCTGGCCGAACGTCCCGCACAAGCCGTTGGAGCCGTTCTTCAACTTCGAGCGCGCGCTCACCTTCCAGCGAGTCGCGGCGTGGAACTCGTGGATCAACGGCCCGGCGGAGACCAAACTCGCCACCCTGGCCGATCCGCAGTGGCGCGCCCAGGCCCGCAAGGACTGGGACAACCGCGTTTCGTCGTCGACATCTCGACTGGATCGCCCGGACTCGCTGATCTTCGCGATCTCCGAGACCGGCCACGGGCCGTTGGACATCTCCCTCCAGGCGTACGCCGACCGGGAGGGTCTGCACATCTCCGACGCATTGGCGACGTGGATCGGCAACAACGGCATCCTGTCCTGCCTGCGCGGCATCCCGGACGAGTTCGACGAGCCGGTCGTCGCCGGCCTGTTCAACGAACCGCACACGCTGACCAACATCAACGACTCGGGGGCGCACCTGCAGTTGTTCTGCGGCTCCGGCGAGAATGTCTACCTGCTGACCCGCTACGTGCGCGACACCGGCCTGATGAAGGTCGAGGAGGCCGTACACAATCTCACCGGCAAACTCGCCGGCTTCTTCGGCCTGCACGACCGCGGGGTGATCGCCCCGGGCCGCGCGGGCGACCTGGTCGTGTTCGCGCTCGACGAGATCGAGGTCCGGCCGGAGGAGAAGCGCTACGACAACCCGGACGGCTCGTGGCGGTTCACTCGCGGCCCGGCCGGTGTGCGCGCGACCATCGTGCGCGGCGTCCCGACGGTGCTCGACGCACAGCCCACCGGCGAGCGCCCGGGCACGATGATCGGACTGAGCACAGCACAAGCCTGACGCCACCCTGGGCGCGTCCCGACACCTCGCGACGCCCCGCGACACCTCCCGAAGGTCTCGCGAAGCCTCGTGACGCCTCGTGACGCCTCGCGACGCGCCCAGGACCGACGTCTCTCGAAAGTCCGCTCGAAGGGTCCCTCCGCAAGTCCCTCCGGAGGTCCCGTCAAAGGTCTCTCGGCGCTCTCGAAAGGTCTCGCATAACGTCTGTCGAATCGTCCCCTGGGAGATCCTTCGCAAGGTCTCCCGGACGGCACTACGCAGCCGTCTCCCACACATCTCCGACGCTTCTCTGACGCATCGTCACAAGAAGGCGTTTACCCTTGGGCACGGCGGTGGATCGACCGATCCGCCGCCGTGTCACGGTTTTGTGACGATCCGCCATGGTCCAAGCCAAGCGGCTCGGGCCGGCGCGACGCTACGGCCTACGTGATCGACGCCACGGACCCCGTATGGGAGCGGGACCCGCGGCCTCTTCACAGCAGGTATGTGCGGAGGGCAACCTTGTGGATACGGGCAACCGGTTCCCAGGCCAAGAAACACCCAAGTCGCGTCCGAAATACGCCGATTTGGGCAAACCCGGCGCGCCGTGGGTGATCATCGCCCGCAGCGCGATGACCCTCTGTCTAGGTAGCATCCGCCGAGTGCCGCCCGTTACCGACGGGCACGCCCCCCGACAAAGGTTCTCGATGAGTGACGATTTCCCCACGCCGGTACCGGCGGGGTTCGCGGCGAGTCAGCGACCGCGCCTGGCCAAGGGAGCTTCTCCCTGGCTGGTGCCGACGGCTCTGACCGGCGCGCTTACCGGTTTGGCCGCACTGCGTAACCGGCGCTGGGCCTTCGCGGCCGTGCCGACGCTGGCGCTGACCGGCGGCATGTTGTGGTTCTTCCGTGACCCGGAGCGAACCATCGGCACCGAAGGCGTGATCGCCTCGGCCGATGGAGTGGTCCAAAGCATCGACGCGTGGCCGGACGGCCGGACCCGGATCGCGACGTTCATGAGCCCGCTCAACGTCCATGTGAACCGCGCGCCGCTGGACGGCGTCGTGAAGTCCGTGGAACACAAAGCGGGCGGCTTCGTCCCGGCCTTCAACAAGGAGAGCGAGCACAACGAGCGCGTTGTGTGGATCTTCGACACCGCGATCGGCGATGTGGAACTGATCCAGATCGCCGGCACCGTCGCGCGTCGCATCGTGCCGTACATCGAGCCGGGCACCGAGGTCGCGTGCGGCGACCGGATCGGGCTGATCCGGTTCGGCTCGCGCGTGGACGTGTACCTGCCGCCGGGCGTCGAGCCCGCGGTTACCGTGGGACAACGGACAACAGCGGGAGAGACGCGTCTTGACCGGGACTGATTACGACGATACGACCGACCTGGATGGCCCGGAACTGAACATTCTGGGCACTCCGGTCGAGGACGATCCACAGGCGTGCCTGTCCTCGCGGATCTCGATGGCGGACGTCCTCACGCTCGGCAACGCGGCGTGCGGGTTCCTCGCGATCTACTTCCTCGCGTGGGCGACGATCAAGTCGCAGATGGACGACAGCGGGGTACCCGCCGACCGGCGCAGCGCGGCGGCCGCCGTCGTGCTGATGCTCATCGGCGCCTTGTGCGACCTGTGTGACGGCATGGTGGCGCGCAAGCTCCGGATGTCCTCGCTCGGCGCGCAGTTGGACAACCTCGCCGACGTCATCACGTTCGGCGTCGCTCCGGCGTTCTTCGTGGTCACGTGGGCGGCCGTACCGTTGGAGCCCAGCCGGGCCCCGGCCGTGCTGGTGGCGTTGTCGATCCTGCTCGCCGGCGTACTGCGCCTGGCGAGATTCGCGACCACCCCGGGTCGCCCCGGGGTCTTCCAAGGCATGCCCATTCCCATGGGCGCGATGACGGTCGTGTCGATCGTGCTGCTCGACCTGCCGTTCACCCCGGCGGCCGTGCTGATCGTGGCGGTGGCCGCGCTCATGGTGAGCCGGGTCGAATACCCCAAGCCGCAGGGCAACCTCGCGATCCTGGTCATGGCGGGCATCGCGCTGAGCATGAGCTGCCTGGCCGCGTGGGCTGCCGATGCCCCCGGCAGCGACTGGATCCTGGACATGGGTTGCACCGTGCAGGTCACCCTGGCGCTGCTGGTGCCCGCGATGGCGATGGCCCGCAAGGGCGTCGAGCGCATCGGTCTTCGGATGATCCGCTAGAGGGTCCACCGGCCGCGCCGCGCCGCGCGAAGCGAAATCGAGAGTCCGCCGTCACCCACGAGGTGACGGCGGGCTTCTTTTTTCGGTCTCCGAGTCGGTACGGATGGGCCGGTCGCCGGTCCGGCCCCCGGTCCGCCCCCGGCTCAGCGCCCCAGCCGGTGCGCGAGGCCCGTGTAGCGTTTGCCCGCCGACACCGTACGGACCGCCTGCGCGAGGGCGCGGCGCGAACCGACCAGGACGACCAGCTTCTTCGCCCGCGTGACCGCCGTGTACAGCAGGTTGCGCTGGAGCATCATCCACGCGCTCGTGGTGACCGGGACGACCACCGCCGGGTATTCGCTGCCCTGCGAGCGGTGGATCGTGACGGCGTACGCGTGTTGCAACTCGTCGAGTTCGGCGAAGTCGTAGTCGATCTCCTCGTCCTCCTCGGTGCGCACGACGAGCTTTTGCTCCTCCGAGGACAGCGCGACGACCACGCCGCCGGTGCCGTTGAAGACGCCGTTCGCGCCCTTGTCGTAGTTGTTGCGGATCTGGGTGACCTTGTCGCCGATCCGGAAGGTGCGCCCGCCGAAGCGCTTCTCCGGCAGACCCTCGCGCGCGGGCGTCAGGGACTGCTGGAGCAGCAGGTTGAGCGCGCCGGCGCCGGCGGGGCCGCGGTGCATCGGGGCCAGTACCTGGATGTCGCGGCGCGCGTCGAGGCCGAACCTGGCCGGGATGCGGCGCGCGACCACGTCCACCGTGAGCGTCGCGGCGTCCTCGGCCTCGTCGACGGGGAAGAGGAAGAAGTCGGTGAGCCCGTCGGTGACCGGCGGGCGCCCGGCGTTGATCCGGTGCGCGTTGACGATCACGCCCGACTCCTTCGCCTGCCGAAAGATTTGGGTGAGCCGCACCCGCGGCAGCCGCTCGGCGGCCAACAGGTCGCGCAGCACCTCGCCCGCGCCGACGCTGGGCAACTGGTCCACGTCGCCGACGAACAGCACGTGCGCGCCCGGCGGCACGGCCTTGACGAGCTTGTTGGCGAGCAGCAGGTCGAGCATCGACGCCTCGTCCACGACCACCAGGTCGGCGTCGAGCGGCTTGTCCTGGTCGTACGCCGCGTCGCCGCCGGGCCGCAGTTGCAGCAGCCGGTGCACGGTGGCCGCCTCGCAACCGGTCAGCTCGGCCAGCCGTTTGGCCGCGCGGCCGGTCGGCGCGGCCAGGACGACGGTCGCGCCGCGGGCCCGGGCCAGTTCCACCACCGAGCGCACCGTGAAGCTCTTGCCGCAGCCCGGGCCGCCGGTGAGCACCGCGACCTTGGCGGTCAGCGCGAGCCGTACCGCCTGTTCCTGTTCGGGTGCCAACGCCGTGCCGGTACGGCCCTTCAGCCACGCGAGGGCGCGCTCCCAGTCCACGTCGGCGAACATCGCGAGGCGGTCCTCCCGGGCGCCCAGGAGGGTACGCAGCCGGCTCGCGAGGGAGATCTCTGCGCGGTGGAAGGGGACGAGGTAAACGGCCTGTTCGGGGTCGCCCTGGGTGCCGGACGCGGTGACCGGGCTCGGCATCTCCTCGCAGATCACGCCCTCCTCGGCCATCAGTTCGTTGAGACAACGCACGACGAGTTCGGAGGGCACGTCGAGGATCTCGACCGCCTCGGCGACGAGGACGTCGGCCGGCAGGTAGCAGTGCCCGTCGTCGGCGCCCTCGGACAACGTGTACTGCAGGCCCGCCTTGATCCGCTGCGGCGCGTCGTGCGGTATGCCGACGGCCTTGGCGATCGCGTCGGCGGTCTTGAAACCGATGCCCCACACGTCCGCGGCCAGCCGATAGGGCTCGGTGCGCACGACGGTGATCGACGCGTCGCCGTACTCCTTGAAGATCCGCACGGCCGGCGACGTGGAGATGCCGATGCCCTGGAGGAAGACCATCACCTCCTTGATCGCCTTCTGCTCCTCCCACGCGGCGGCGATCAGTTTGGTCCGCTTGGGGCCCAGGCCCGGGACCTGGATCAGCTGAGTCGCGTCCTCGTCGATGACGTCGAGCGAGCGCACCCCGAAATGTTCGACGATGCGGTCTGCGGTCTTGGGGCCGATGCCCTTGATCAGGCCGGAACCGAGGTAGCGTCGAATGCCCTGCACGGTCGCGGGCAGCACGGTGGTGAAGGATTCGACCTGGAACTGCTTGCCGAACTGGGCGTGGCTGCCCCAGCGACCGCGCATGCGGATCGACTCGCCGGGCTGGGCGCCGAGCAACGCGCCCACCACGGTGAGCAGTTCGGTGTCGGAACGGCCGGTGGCGACGCGGGCGACGGTCCAGCCGTTCTCGTCGTTTTGGTAGGTGATCCGCTCCAGGACCGCTTCCAGCTCGACCCCGCGCTCGGTGCCCGCCGGCATTCCCGGCAGCGTGCCTGTCATAGGGCCCGAGGGTAGCCAACGGCGGCGACAGACCAACTAGAACATGTTCTCGTTTCGTACCACGACACCATTGACTGAGTCACCTATCGGCGGTACGTTCCGGGAACCCCATGCTCCGAGCCGCAGCTCCACGCAGCTCAAAACCGTTAGGACACACACATGCCCGTCATCAACGAGCAGGTCGAGGTCGCCGCGAGCCCCGAGGCCGTGTGGGCCAAGCTGACCGACTACAGCGTCTTCGGCGAGTGGATGGTTCCGCACGTCGAGTTCCCCGAGGGTGCTCCGGCGAAGCTCGAAGCCGGCGTGGCGTACCCGGAGAAGATGAAGCTCATGGGCTTCCCCGCCGACATCAAGTGGACGGTCACCGAGGTCGAGGACGGCAAGTCGTTCTCGCTCGACGGCAAGGGCCCGATGGGCGTCAACATGACCGAGATCTTCATCGTCGAGCCGGCCGGCACCGGCTCGATCCTGCGCATCGAGTCCGAGGTCAAGGGCGGCGCGGTGCAGATGATGGCCGGCAAGGTCACCAAGGCCACCCAGGACGCGCTGATCGAGTCGCTCGCGAAGTTCGCGGAGCTCGTCAAGTAGTCGTCACGCGGCCATGCGGCCACGTAGCCACGTAGCCACGCCTTCACGGTCGCGCCTTCGCGCCTTCGCGCGTTCGCGTAGCCGTGTAGCAACGTGGTCACGGAACTTCTCGAACGACCATCCCGGCGGTGACCACACCCGTGCGGATGGTCGTTTGCGTCGGCGATCCCCCGCGCGCCGTCCCGTGCGGTACCTCCACCTGGGAGACTGGCGTTTCGCCGTCGAGCGCCCCGACCCCCTTGGAGGGATCTGACGTGCCGTCAACTTCGACCCACTTCCCGTGGGCCCTGCACCAGACGCGCCTCGACAACGGTCTGCGGGTGGTGGTCTGTCCGGACGCGACCGTGCCGCTGGCCGCGGTCAACCTCTGGTACGACGTCGGCTCACGCCACGAGGCCGAGGGCAAACACGGGTTCGCGCACCTCTTCGAGCACCTGATGTTCGAGGGATCCGCACACGTCGACAAGGGTGGCCACTTCGCGGCGATCGAGGGCTGCGGCGGCGACAACATCAACGCGTCGACGAACCCGGACCGCACCAACTACTACCAGACGGTGCCCTCCGGACAGCTCGCCCTCGCGCTGTGGCTCGAAGCCGACCGGATGGGCTCGCTCGCGCTGACCCAGGAGACCCTGGACAACCAGCGCGAGGTGGTCAAGAACGAGCGCCGCGAACGCTACGACAACGTGCCCTACGGGACGTGGATGGAGGAGATGGTGGCCCTCGCCTACCCGGCGGGCCACCCCTACGCGACCTCCACGATCGGCTCGATGGCCGAGCTGGACGGCGCGCGGCTGAGCGACTTCGTCGACTTCCACGCGACCTACTACGCGCCCGACAACGCGGTACTGACCGTGGTCGGCGACGTCGACCCCGACGAGGTGGTCGCGCTCGCGCGGCGCTACTTCGGTGGGATCGCCGCGCGCGGCGCGTTCCCGCAGCCGGACCCCGCGCCGCTGCCACGCCGGTTCGGCACCGGGCGACACCTGCGCCTGTACCGCGACGTGCCCACGCCACGCCTGTTCCTGGCACACCGCTCGCCGCGCTTCGGCAGCGCGGACGCGCCGGCGGTCAACGTGCTCACGGCGATCGTCGGTCGCGGGCGCGGCAGCCGGTTGTACCGCGAATTGGTAACCGCGAAGAACCTGGCCCAGGCCGCCGGTTCGTACCTGTCGGCGTGGGGCTTCATGCACTTCGACTCGGTGGTGATGGGTTCGTGCGCGCCGAGCGAGGGCGTCGAGCCCGACGACCTCCTGGCCGCCTACGTCGCGGTCTGCGACGACGTGGTGCGCGACGGGGTGACCGAGGAGGAAGTGGAGCGCGTGCGCGCGATGTTGGCCGGCGACTGGCTGCGCGAGCTGGCCACGGCGGGCTCGCGGGCCGACGCGATCGGCCGGTTCGCGACACTGCACGGCGACGCGGACGCGATTCGCGCCCACCTGGACGACTTGCTCGCGGTGACCGCCGACGACGTACAGCGGGTCGCGGCGGACGTCCTGCACGCGGACAACCGGATCGTGTTGTCCTTCCTGCCGGAGGCGGATGCCGCAGACGTCGCGGACGCCGCCGACGGGATCACCGAGCCGGAGGCCGCCGCATGAGCGAGCACACGTTGGTAGCCGAACGCCCCGAGGGCACCGACCCGCGCCCGTACCGCTTTCCCGACGTCCGGCGGGTCCGGGTCGCCGGCGGCGAGGTGGTCGCCGCGCACCTGCCCGGGGCCGGCCTCGCGTGGGCCAAACTCGTCCTGGAGAGCGGCGCGTTGCACGAGCCGGTCGGCCTCGACGGGCTGGCCCGGATCACCTGCTCGCTGCTCGACGAGGGCACACTCGACCGCGACGCGGACGCGTTCGGCCTCGCCGTCGAGGGCCTGGGCGCGCAGTGGCGGCTCGCGTGCGGGTGGGAGACCCAGGAGGTGGGCCTCGACCTGCCGGCCGACCGGCTCGCCACCGGGGTCGAGATGCTCGCGGAGGCGGTCCGTCGGCCCGCGTTCACCGACACCGACGTCGAGCGCTTTTTGGCCGACCACGAGCGGTCGCTGAAGACGTCCTGGGCGCAGCCCGGTACCCGGGCCCAACTGGCCTACCGGCAGACCCTGTTCGGCCCGGACACGCGCCTGGGCGGGCTGCTCGGCGGTACGCCCGAGACCGCGACGCGCCTGGACGCCGCCGCGATTCGGGCCTTTCACGCGCGGCGGATGGTCGCGCCGGGCACGCTCGCGGTGGTCGCCGACCTGGACACGGTCGATCTCGACGCGTTGGGCCGGATCGCGTTCGCGGGCGCGGACGCGGCGGGTTCGGTCGAGCGGGCTCCGCTGATGCCGTTCGACGCGGTGTGCTCCAGCGCTCGTGCGATCGTGGTGGACCGGCCGGGCGCGGTGCAGTCGGTGTTGCGGATCGGGCATACCGCGCCGCCGCGTTCGACGCCGGACCTGATCGCGATCGAGTTGTTCGCGGAGGTGTTGGGCGGGAGCTTCATGTCCCGGCTCAACCACCTGCTGCGCGAGGTCAAGGGCTACACGTACGGCGCGCACGCGTCGTTCGGCCACGGCCGCCGATCGGGCGTCTTCACGGTGTCGGCGTCGGTGCACACCGAGGTGACCGCGGCCGCGGTCACCGACGCGATCGGCGAGGTGCGGCGGATGCGGGCGGAGGGCGTCACCGCGTCGGAGTTGGCGGCGACCCGGGCGCATTCGCTCGGCAGCATGCCCATCCAGTTGCAGACGCCGGGCGGCATCGGCAGCCGGCTCGTCGAGGCGATCGTGCACGGGCTCGCCGACGACCACGTCACGGGCGAGTACGCCCAGGTGCTCGGGACCGACCTCGCGGCCGTCAACCGCGCGGCGGCCACCCACCTGCGCCCCGACGACCTCGCGGTGGTGGTCGAGGGCGACGCGGCGCGCATCGTGCCCGACCTGACTGCGGCGGGGTTCGAGGTGGAGATCTCGCGGGTGTGACGCGGAGGTCTTGCGGGTGTGACGCGGAGCCTCGCGGACGCGGGGGCCTCGCGTGGGTGCGGCCCGGAGGTCTCGCACGTGTGACGCGCGAGGCGCCGTGCGCGCGCCCCGGGGCCTCGCGCGCGCCTCGGAGCCTTGTGCGTGTGCCTCGGGGCCTCGTGCGTGTGCCTCGGGGCCTCGCGGGTGTGACGCGGTGTCAGTCCTCCGCGTCCGACAGGAACACCTGCCGGTAGCCGCTCCACACCGCCGGCCCCAGGTCGTGGGGCACGTGCGGGGGGAGCGGCCACATCGGGCCGCTCACCTCGCACAACAGGATGTGCAGTCCCTCGCCGGCCGCGAACCAGCGCAGTCCCAGCGCGCCCGGCGTGCGCAGCAGATCGGCGACGGCCTCCTCGTGCAGCCACCGCTCCATCGCCCGGCCCGAGCCGTGCGCGGTCAAATGCAGCACCTTGTCGCCGGCCGGGAAGAGCCGGCCGGCCGACACATTGGGCCAGCGGCGGATCTCGTGGCAGTCCAGACGGGCGGAGACGACCGCGCCGACCGGTACCGCAGGCAGCGGCGTCGGCAAGCCACCGTGCCCAGCGCCGAGTTCGCCGCTGAGCACGCGGGTGTGCTTGAGGTCGTACACCGTCAAGAAGCGCGACGCCTGACGGCCCGTCTCGACGTCACCGCCGACGAAGGACCCGCACAACTCGAATCGTCGCGCGCGGCGCACGCCCGGGACCCGCAGGAACTCGTCGTGGTGTCGGTCGCACCACGGCGTGAACGCGCCGTCCAGGGCCTCCGGAACGTCGGAGCGCAGATGCAACAGTCCCGCGCCGGTGGGGAACCCGTCGGGTTCGAACCGCGACATCGCGGTGTGGTCGACCATGATGTGCGCCTCCCCCTGTGCCCTCGCGTACGGCTGTCCCAGGCGCGGGCGGGACCTCACGGAGGGTTGCTCGGATGTTACCCATCGGTTGTCGAAAGCATGTCCTCTTTGCCGAACATCCGGGCCGCCTCGCGCGCGCTGGGCGTGCCCGCGTCGGGATCGGCACCCGCCCGCATCAGCGCCGTGACGACGTCGCGCTCGTTCTTGAACACGGCGCCCGCGAGCGGGGTTTGGCCGCGGTCGTTGGCGCGGTCCGGGTCGGCGCCGCGGTCGAGCAGCGCCCGGACGGCCGCGGGATGCCCGTGGTAGGCGGCGAGCATGAGCAGCGTGTCGCCCCGGTCGTTGGCGAGGTCGACCGGGAGCCCGGCGTCGACGTACGTGCCGAGCATGTCGGCATCGCCGGTACGCGCCGCCTCGAACAGGCGGCCGGCCAATTCCTGGATCTCCCGCTCGTCCTGCGCGGACGGCGTGTGTGGCTGTTGCTCGTCGTTCGGCTGCTGCTCGCCCATACCCGACCTCCGCGAACCCGATGACCTGTGAACCCTCGGACCGGTGCACCTCGGGACCTGTGAACCCGGGACCCGTGCACCTTTTGGACCTGTGACCGTGCGACGGGAGCCGGTGGACCGGTTCGATCCGGACGCCCCCGGATCAGAACCTATCGGGTGGCGCGCCGCTCACCCCGTCCCGGCCGGAGACGCACACGTGTGAGAATCGGGGCAGTTGCGACCCGGATCTGATCCGAAGGAGACGGCCCTTGCACCACCTTGACCTCGACGCCTACTTCGCGCGCATCGGCTGGTCGGGCGAGCGAGCGCCGACCCGGGCGACGCTGCGCTCGCTGCATCTGGCCCACGTGATGGGCATCCCCTTCGAGAACGTCGAGGTTCTGCTCGGCGGCGTCCCCTCCCTGGAGCCCGCCGACGTGGAGGCCAAGCTCGTTCGACACGGGCGCGGCGGCTACTGCTTCGAGCACAACCTGCTGTTCGCCGGCGTGTTGGAGCGGCTGGGCTTCGGCGTGACGCGCCTGGCCGCGCGGGTGCGGATGGGCACGGACCGGATCCGCCCGGTGACGCACATGTTGCTCACGGTCGACGTTCCCGGCGAGGAACATCCGTACGTGGCCGACGTCGGCTTCGGCAGCGGCGGTCTGCTCGAACCACTGCCCCTGTTGCCGGGCGTCTCCAGCCCGCAAGGCGCGTGGCGCTACCGGCTGGTGCGCGAGGGCGAACTGTGGCTGCTGGAGACCGTGCGCGGCGACGACGGCTGGTTCACGGTGTACGCGTTCACCACCGAGCGGCGCGAATCCGTCGACTTCGAGGTCGCCAACTGGTACATCGCGACACACCCGCGCTCGCCCTTCCGCGGCACCCTGCGGGTCCAGCGCAGCGGCCCGCACGGGCGCGCGTTCCTGGAACACCGGCGGCTGACCGTCGTGGCGAGCGACGGGTCGCAGGAGATCCGGGACCTCAAGGACGACCAGGAGGTATTGCGCGTCCTGGTGCGCGACTTCGGTCTGCTGTTGCCGTGGGACACCCGCTTCCCGGAGCCGCCGACGCGGGCCGAGCCGCCCACCACCGACGAACCGCCGGCCCCGTTCGCGGTCTCCGACCCGATCGAAAAGGGGCCGAAGAGCCGAAGGACCGAAGGGCTGAAGGGCTGACCATGGCTTTCGCCAAGCAGGTACAAGTCACCGAAGAGATCTACGACTACGTCCTCGACCACTCGCTCGCGCCCGACGCGGTCCAGCGCGCACTGGTCGACAAGACCCGCGCCCTGGGCCGCTCCGCCGGCATGCAGGTACCGGCCGAACAGGGCGCACTGCTGACCCTCCTGGCCGGTGTGGTCCGCCCGAAGGTCGCCGTGGAAGTCGGCACGTTCACGGGCTACTCGGCGCTGTGCATCGCCAAGGGCCTGGCCGACGGAGGCCGCTTGCTGTGCTGCGACGTCTCCGAGGAATGGACCGCGCTCGCGCTCGACGCGTGGCGCGAGGCCGGCGTCGCGGACCGGATCGACCTGCGGATCGCCCCGGCGCTGGAGACCCTGGACGCGCTCCCGTCGCACCCGCACATCGACCTGGCCTTCATCGACGCCGACAAGGCGGGCTACATCTCGTACTGGGAGGCCCTGGTCCCGCGGATGCGCCCACACGGCCTGCTGATCGCCGACAACGTCCTGTACGGCGGCGAGGCCGTGGACCCCGCCCCCGGCTCCACGGCCGAGGCCGTCCACGCCTTCAACGAACACGTCAAGGCCGACCCGAGGGTCGAGCCGGTCCTCCTCCCGGTCGCCGACGGCATCACCCTGGCCAGGGTCAAGGCCCTGAACGAGCTGTAGCCGGCCCACCCTTCCGGAACCCGCCACCGAAACGCCCTACGGATCCCGGTTCGGGGCGGGGACCCGCAGATCGCGGAACGACATGCGGACACGACCCCCGAGCGTCCTCGGAATCGCGATCCGACACGCGGCGCCCCGGAACCGCCGTCGCCATCCTCGCGGTGCCGGTCGGGGCCGCGAAATCCCATATACCTGGGGTGTTTCCGAGAACAACGGCGCGTCGACCGGGCCCGACCCCGGACAAGGAAGCCCTCGGCGTCCCGGTCGTCCACCTCGAACCCTCCGTTGCCTCCCGTCGGTCCGTTCGGGGAATGGAGGCCGATCGCAGGAACCCGACCAACCCCGTCCGACGCGGGAAGCGGCCGGGGCGGGTGGGAAAGACGAGTGTCGATGGTGCGGATCGTGTCAGGATGGTTTGTATGTCTGGGCGGGCGCTGAGCTTTGGGGTGATGGCGGAAGCGTATGAGCGGTTTCGGCCCGGGTATCCCGTGGAGCTTTTCGACCTGGTGACGGCCTACGCGGGTATGCCCGTTCCGGCCGCCCTGGAGATCGGCGCCGGGACGGGCAAGGCGACTCGCCTGTTTGCTCGGCGAGGGGTCGCGGTTACCGCGACCGAGCCGGACCGGGCCATGCTCGCCGAGTTGCGCAAGCACGTGCCGGCAAGGGTGCGGACGGTGCGGGCCGCGTTCGAGGACTTGCGGACGGGGGAGAGGTACGGGCTGGTCTACGCGGCGGCGGCGCTGCACTGGACGGACCCGGAGGGCCGGTGGGCCCGGATCGCCGCGCTGCTGGAGCCGGCCGGCGTGTTCGCCTCGTTCGGTGGGCCGATCCGACCGGCCGACCCGGCTGTGGAGGAGGCCGTCCGCGCGGCCCGAGCGCCGTTCCTGGAGAGCGACGAGGTTCCGTCCCCGGACGGGACATCTCCGGGAGATGCCATGCAGTGGCCGGGCACGGAACTCCGACAGTCCGAGTGGTTCACCGATGTCCGACAGGCCGTCATCGCACGGCGCTTGACGTCGAGCGCCCGCGACTATGTCGGTCACCTCTCGACCGTCTCGGCCTACCTCGTATTGCCGGCCCGGGAGCGAGAGCAGGTATTCGCGCGGATCGCGCAGGCCCTGCCCGAGACGGTCGAGGTCGTCGCCGACCTCACCGTCCACCTCGCCCGTCGGCGCTGAGGGGGTACCCCGGTGTCGCCATCGCGGCGCACGCCCCGATCGCGCACGTACCCGCACCCGCCGTCCGAGAGCTACCACTACCGTCTCCGGCGCCGAGTTCGGCCTATCGGCTCGACATGGCCAGTAGGTTGCGGGTGCCTCTGCCGCAGCCCGGGATGGTTTGGTCGTAGGTTTCGTATTCGTTGGTGACGTCGAAGATGCGCGGGTTGTCGAACTGGACGTACAGGGTTCGGCGGAAGGGAGCGCCCGTGGTGGCCGGGCCCGCGTGCAGGCCGCAGCCCATGTGTACGGTGACGTCGCCCGGTTGGGTGGTGATGCCCACGACCGGCAGGGCGTCCCACTCCTGCCGGGTGAAGCGGTCGTGGGCGACCGTGCCCCACGAGCCGGCGAGCGCGTACAGCTGGGCGCTCTCCTGGGTGACCGCGTCCAGGCGGATGCCCACGTGCACGCGCGGGCAGGTGATCGGGCAGCCGCCCAACGCGCAGTCCTTGTGCCACGGCAGGTTCGGGATCGAGACCGGGCCCGACGTGGTGCGGCGCTCGTTGAGGACCGCGATCTGGCCCGAGTCCCGGTCGGTCACCGCGACCACGTCCTGTCCCGCGAGGCCGCACAGCATGCGTACGGTCGGGTCGTCGGCCAGCGCCGCGATCCGCGGCGAGCGCATGCCCAGGTAGGTCAGGCGGTACGGGGATCGGCGGCCGTCGTCGTCCTCGGCCCACAGCGAGCCGCGTTCGCCGTCGCGGGAGAGGCCGCGGATCCGGTCCACCTCGCCCGCCAACTCCTCGACCCGGTCGGGCGCGAAGACCCGGCGCACCACGAGGTAGCCGGTGGAGCGCAGGAAGTGGGCCATCTCGTCGGGCTCGTCGGCGTTGGTGAACTCACGGTGCAGGTCCAGCGGGCGATCCGCGAGGTCGCGCAGGTCCAGGGTCTGGGGGCGGTAGATCGGCGTGCCCGAGTACATACATCGGATCGCCGGTTCCCACGCGTCCCAGTCGGCGAACTCGCCGCGCAGGAACCGCACCGAGTTGGATTCGAGCAGACCGTGGCTGGTCCGCAGTTCGTACAGGTAGTCCTGCCACGCCCCCGATTCGAGTTCGACGACCAACTCCGCGTCGGCGCTGACCCCCGGCACGATCCGGACCTCGCCGCGGTCCTCGACATAGCTGTACGCCGAGCCGTCCGGCATGCACAGCGCGAACGGCGCCTTGCCCGCGACGTCCCACGCCACCCGCTCGCCCAGGCCGCCTTCCAGACGTCGCGGCAGTTCGGCCCGATGGAACGAGTGGAAGCACACCGCCGGCCAACCCAACACGCTGTACGTGCCCCGGTCGGCGTCACGACCAAGCCCCGGCGCTGTGCCCGAAATCCCCATTGCCATCCTCCCCGTCGGCACCCGGCCGACCGGCAAGGTGACCCCAACGTTAGGGAAACAGCGTCAGAACAGCGTCAGAGCAGCGCGAAAGCGTGAGGTGACAGCCAGTCAGCTACCCACCGGCGCGCCGACGTCGCGGGGATCGGCGAGCCATCGCACGGCGTCCCCGAGCGTACGCGCCGCGTGTCCGGGCAGGCCCAGATCCACACATCGCGCGTGCGCCGCGGCGAAGTGCTCGCGCGCCGCGCCCGCTTCGCCCGCGACCGCGGCGAGGCCGCCGAGCACACGGTGTACCGGGCCCAGCGACGAGCCGGTCCAGTCCAGGTGGTCGGCGTAGGGCGTGAGCGCCTCGCGCACGATCGCGCCGCGCTCGACGTCGCCCAGACCGATCGCGACCTCCCCCAGACGCAACAGCGACCCGGTCCAGAGCAGGTCCACCGGAATCGCGCCGAGCCCCGGCACACACAGCGCCTCGAACTGCGCGCGCGCCGAAGCCGGATCGTTCGCCGCCGTCGCCCAACACGCCTGCACGCGCCACCACGACACCTCCGGCGACCACGTCGCGGCCACCCTGGCCCGCCGGGCGATCGTGCCGTGTCGGCCCTCCTCCCAGCGCACCGCGAGGATCTGCGACAGGTTGAACGAACGCACCGCCTCGCGTGGCAATCCGGTCCGGCGCGCCAACCGCAACGCGTCCGCCAGCACGTCGTTCGCGCGCTCGGTCCGACCGCGCAACAACTCCAGGCCGGTGCGGTAGATCAGCACCTCCCACGTGAACCACGGATGCCGCAACCGCCGCGCGACGCGCTGCGCCTGTGCGTACTCGCGCTCGGCCGCGGGAATCGACCCGCGCACCACGAGGTCGTACGCCTGGTTCAAGTGGCTGCGAAACAGCGACTCCTGATCGCCGGTCAGTCCGGACAACACGGTCAATTCGCTGCTCATCCGCAGCCGCTCGTCGACCAGGTCGGGACCCGAGGCCGCCAGATGATGCGCCTCCAGGCCCTGCGCGAGCGCGTCGTGCGAGCCCGACTCGCGGGCCGCGTCGAGGGCCTCGTAGAGCATGCTCAGCCGCGCCTCGCGGTCGCGGCCGAAGGTCAGCGCGACCGCGAGCGCGGCGAGCAGCAACGCGCGCAGCGCGACATCGGCGGGCATCGCGGACACCACCGGCAGAGCCGCGAGCGCCTCGCGCAACAGCGCGACCAACTCCAGGTCCACACCCACCTGATACACCTGCCCCAGGCGCACCATCGCCAGCGCCACCCGGCCCAGCCGGCGCGCGTCCATCAGCGCGCGGGCCTCCTCCGCCGCACGCCGCAGCACCTCGCGACAGCGCCGATCGCCGCACCGGTCCAGCGCCG
>NZ_WWJX01000722.1 GCF_009865215.1 Streptomyces sp. SID3343
CGGGCGGGACCGCGCGGGGCCTCGTACACCCGCGCCGGCGGCGGCTGCGGCACCTGCGACTCCGGGACCTGCCAGTTGCCGCCGGACGCGGGCGTCGTCCACAACTGCCCGATCAGCGACGTCGCGTCCGCGACCGGGTCGAGCGAGGGCCCCGCGCCGTTGCCGAGCGCGCCACGCCACACGTGCGTCACCGACGCAAGCAACTCCCGGGCCTGCGGTCGGTAGTTCGGTTCCTTGTCGGCCGCGCGCTTGACGAGCAGGCGCATGTCGGCCGGCACCCCGGACAGGTCGGCCTCCTCCTGGAGCACGCGCAGCGCGACCACTTCGGGCGCACCGGTACCGAACGGGATCACCCCGGTGGCGGCGTAGGTGACCAACATCGCCCACGCGTACACGTCGGCGGCGGGCGTGCTGTCGTGGCCCTTGAAGCGTTCCGGGCTCATCCACGCGGGCGAGCCGATCATCATGCCGGTGCGGGTGAGACCGCTGTCCTCCATCGAGCGCGCGATGCCCAGGTCGAGCACGCGCGGTCCGGCGGGCGAGCAGATGATGTTCTGCGGTTTGAGGTCGCGGTGCACGACGTCGGCGTCGTGGATCGCCACGAGCGCCTCGGCCAGACCGGCCGCCAGGCCCATCAGTTCGTCGCCCCGCATGGGGCCGCCCTGGTTGACGCGTACGTCCAGGGTCGGGCCCGGGACGTACTCCGTCGCGAACCACGGCGTCTCGGCGTCCACATCGGCGTCGAGCACCGGCGTGGTACAGGTTCCCCGGATCGCGCGCAGCACGTTGACCTCGCGCATGAACCGGGTCCGGAACTCCGGGTCGTCGGCGTATTGCGCGTGCACCACCTTGATCGCGACGCGCTGGTCGTAGGCGTCCAGGCCCGCGTACACGGCACCCATGCCGCCCGCGCCGAGCCTGCCGGTGACGCGGTACGGTCCGATGCTCTGCGGATCGCCCTGTCGCAACGAACGTATCTCGGCGCCGCCCTCGGCCGTCATGGACGTGCCTCCCGTGTTGGTTCGCCGGCCCGCGGCTGCGGCCGTACCGGGATGGAATCCTCTCATCCGATGATGTGACCCTCCCAAGGCACCGGCCGGTTCCCCGTTCGGGCCAAAAGGCTCGCCTTACCACCGGGGGTGCGTGATAGGCCATCGGATGCGCAGTCTCGGACCCGCAGTTCGGCTGTGTGATTTTTTCGGTCTCGCGGTCGACGGTCCTGTTCGTGATCGACGGTCCCGGCAGTCGACCGGGTTCGCGGACAAGGCGCCGAACGCATCATCCACAACCGAAGGGCAACACGTGAAGATCGTCGTCGACTTCGACAAGTGCAAGAGCAACGCCCTGTGCATGGCCGAGGCCCCCGAGGTGTTCGAGGTTCGGGATGACAACTTCCTCTACATCCTGAACGAGAACCCGCCCGCGGAGTTGCGGCCGCTGGTCGAGGAGGCGGCCCGGGTCTGTCCGGCCCGAGCCATCACTCTCCAGGACTGATCGGGGCCGTTCTTCCGGCTCCGGTCCTCGTCAGGTCGGGTTCCCCGGTCGATCACCGGGGGCCCGACTCGCCTGCCATCGTTCACGCGCACCGCGCGCGACCGCCGTCGAGGCGTTGCGCGTGACGGTGCGGGTGGCCGACCAACCCCGCGACAGCGCCTTGACGTTGACCACGACGGTACCCCCCGCGCGGTCGTGCCAGGTACGACGCCGCGGGCCGAGCACGGCCAACGGGTCGAGGAAACCGATCAGGCTCGCGAGCGCGAACAGGCCTGCCGTACTCCACTCGCGCAGCGCGATCTCGTACCACGTGAGCAATACCGCGGCCCACGGGACGACCACGGCCACCACGGTCCGACGGGCCGCGCGCCACGCCCCGACGGGGACTCGGCCGGGCACGTTCGCGGCCGGAGTCCCCGCCGGGACGACCTTGATGCCCACCATGATCTTGCCGAGCGTGCGGCCGTAGCGCGCGTGCATGATCCAGTCGTAGAGCGCGGGCACCAGCAGGTGCGCGAGGATCAGCAGGAGCAGCAGCGTCTTCGTCGTGCCCCACAGCCCGTCCACGGCCTCCAGCGGGGCGCGTTGGGCCTCGCCGGCTCGGCCGAACACGACGTCCAGAAACGCGTCACGGACGACCTTGGTGGGCAGGTCGGTGGCCTTGGTCTGGATGTAGTGATAGGCCAGGAACCACAGCGGCAGCACGAGCGCGGTGGTCGACAGATAGTCGACGGTGCGGGCGATCAGCCGCATGGTGCGGGACGCGCGCGGGAGTTCGCCGGACCCTCGCGGGGCTTCGGCGACCGGCGGTTCGCCTTGCGGTCCGGCGGGGGGCCGGGTACCGGGGTACCGGGTCGGCGGCGGAGTCCGCGTGGGCTGCGGGGCTTGCGTCTGTGCGGGGATCGGCCCTGCGGCGAGCGCGGGTGGTTGCAACCAGTCCAGGTGCGGATCACCGTTCGCGGGTCGTCGTCCGTCCCCGTACGGCGACCCGGGCCCCTGCGGGGGCTGAGGGATCGTCATGAGCGGGACGTTATCGTGCAGATCGGTCTCCCGGGCAGCACTGCGCACAGAACCGACCGGGGAGACAGGGGGGGAGGAAGCCGGCCACCCGATGTCCCGCCGCTCCGAGATCGGTTCCGTGCGTGGCCGTCGGGTCGGCGCGCGCGTTCGGTCGGCTCGCGCGTTCGATCAACTCTCCGATTCCGTCGGCTCTTGTCTGTCGTCAACTCTTGAGTTCGCCCAGGGTGACGTCCACGGTGGTCTTGTCGCCACCGGTGCCACGGGTCACGGTGACCTTGATCTTGTCGCCGGGATTCTTCGCGCCCAGGACCTCGGACAGCGCGCCGACGTCCGCGATCGGGGTGTCGTCGATCGACGTGATCACGTCGCCCGACTGGATGCCGGCGGCCTTCGCGGCGCCGCCGTCCTGGACCGAGACCACACCCACGCCGGCGGCCTGGCCGTTCGGGCCGGTAACCGTGCGCACGGTGACGCCGAGTGCGGCCTTGCCGGAATTGACCACCTTGCCGTCCTTGATGATCTGATCGGCGATCGACTTGACCGTATTGGAGGGAATCGCGAAGCCGATGCCGGGGGCCGCGCCGCCGTTGTTCTCGGGATCGGTCGCGGCGAGCGTCGGGATGCCGATCACCTGACTGGTCAGATCGACGAGTGCGCCGCCGCTGTTGCCGGGGTTGATCGCGGCCGAGGTCTGGATCGCGCTGGAGATCGTCGCGCCCGGCGACCCGGCGGTCTGCGGTTCGCTGACGGTGCGTCCGACCGCCGAGACGATGCCCTCGGTGACGCTGGAGTCGAGGCCGAGCGGGTTGCCCATGGCCATCGTGATCTGGCCGACCTGGAGCTTGCTCGAATCTCCGAATCGCGCGGGCTTGAGGTCGCCGGGCGGGTTGTCGAGCCGAATCACCGCGAGGTCGTCGGGCGCGAAGGACGCGACGAGCTTGGCGGTCAGCGGCTTGCTCGCGTTCGGCAGCGTGACCTCGAACGTGGTTGCCTG
The DNA here is from genome assembly GCF_009865215.1 of Streptomyces sp. SID3343. GTDB lineage: Bacteria > Actinomycetota > Actinomycetes > Streptomycetales > Streptomycetaceae > Embleya. The sequence continues at coordinate 3,509 of NZ_WWJX01000722.1, forward strand.
GCCGACCACATGGGCGTTCGTGACGATGTTGCCCTTGTCGTCGTAGACGACGCCGGACCCCAGCCCACTCTGTGTGGTGATCTGTACGACCGACGGCAGGACGGTGCGGACGACCTGCTGATACTGCGCCTGCAGGTCACCGGCGGCGCCGTTGCTCGGTGCGTCGGTCGCGGCGGCGGCGGCGCCACCGGCGGTGCTCGCGCCCGTGTCCTTCTTGCCGTCGCCGTTGCCGCCGCCCTTGTCGTCGCTGCAGGCGCTCAGGCCGCCGAGGACGATCGCCCCGACCGCCATCGCGATCCCGGCTCGTCGCCGCGTGGTCATGCTCACGGTCTCTCCCTCATGCCATCAGCGACGGCTCGGTTGCCGATCTCCGGACCGGTCCCCCGACCATTCGGCGCACTAACCACATACGGGGACTTTTCACCAACCCGCCGAAGGCGTGCCTCTTTCGCCATGTACTTGTTCGTGTCACGTTGTCTGCGCGATCACGGAACGACCACCGCAGCGCCGGAGAGAGTGGGCACGCACGCATGCTGACGCTTCAGGAAATCTCGGACCGGATGGAGATCCAGGACCTGATGGTCCGCTACTCGCACGCCGTCGACACCGGCGACTGGGACGCGCTGGACACGGTCTTCACCGCCGACGCGCTGATCGACTACTCGGCGATGGGCGGCTCCAAGGGCGGCCTGAAGGAGACCAAGGATTTCCTCTCCCAGGTGATGCCGGGCTTCGCGTCGTATCAGCACCTGATCTCGAACTCGTCGATCCGCGTCGACGGCGACTCCGCGACGGGCCGCACGATGTGCCACAACCCGATGGTCTTCAAGGGCGAGAACGACGAGACGCCGGGCCCGGTGATGTTCTGCGGCCTGTGGTACATCGACACGTTCACGCGCGTGGACGGCGAGTGGCGAATAGCCGCGCGCAGCGAGGAGAAGTCCTACATGTACGTGGCCCCGACGGCGTGACCGGCTCGCGGGGACGGGTAGCTTTTCGGACATGATCCGCGAAGCCACCGCAGCAGACGTCCCCGCCATCCACGCCATGGTTCGCGGCCTCGCCGAATACGAGAAGGCCCTGCACGAGGTCAAGGCGACCGAGGAGCAGTTGCACACGGCGCTGTTCGGCCCCGCTCCTGCCGCCTTCGCCTTCATTGCCGAGGACGACGCGACCGGCGAAGTGGTCGGCTTCGCCCTGTGGTTCCTCAACTTCTCCACGTGGGAAGGCGTGCATGGCGTCTACCTCGAAGACCTGTACGTCCGCCCCGAGGCACGGGGCGGCGGTCACGGCCGAGCCCTCCTGCAACGCCTGGCCCGAGTCTGCACGGAACGCGGCTACGCCAGGCTCCAATGGTCGGTGCTGGACTGGAACGCCCCCAGCATCGCCTTCTACGACTCCCTGGGCGCCACCCCGGAACAGGAATGGATCGGCTACCGCCTCACGGGCAACGCCTTGACCGCCCTGGGCGGTTCGCCGCTCGGTTAACCTGCTCGCTCGGCGGTGCTCCCGGCACCCGTCGACGGTTTCGGCAAGGACGCGAGTAGCGCTCGGAGGCCGTACGTGCGTTTGGACGGTGAACAGTGGAACGAGTATTTCGAATCGTTCGAGCGTGAAGCTTTCCGACTCGAGACGCTACCCACCTACTCGGTCGCCGCCGAAGAGGACGAGTACGCGGCTTTCCTGGCGACCGGGCGACTCGAACTTCCCGACGATGATCCGTGGCTGACAAAGGTCGATTCGACGTCGGGTCTCTCGGTCCCACTCTCGGGATACGCAACGGACTGAGATCCGACGTGTCGGGAGCCGGGCAGGACCCATGTCCCCCGGCGTCGGACCGTGTCACGCCAGGTCCAGGCCGTGCGCTGTTCGAGGCGCCTCGCCCGGTCACGAACCGATTTCCTGTTGTTTCAATCGAGCAGACTTGACCAACCGGCCGCACCATCAGGAGCATCGATCTCGGCAGTGCCACGCGCGAAAGAAGGGGATTTCCCGTGTCCGTGAAGGTCACCAAGCTCGTCAGTACGTGCGAACTGCAAGACTGTCCCACTCTCTACGCCACCGATCGGGACACCCTGCTGGTGCATGGCGAGACGCCGACCGACCACGGACTCGATATCCCTGGCCACGAGGCTCTTGTCGAGATCCCGATGGAGCTCGTGCGGAGGGCCGTTCGTGACAATCTCATCTGAGAAGTTTGCGGACCTGTTCAAGACTTTCGAGCACGAAGCCTTCCGCTTGGAGACTCTTGACGACTACAGTCGATCCGGAAATGCGGATGTGTACCGTCAATTTACAGCCGGGCAACCCAAGCCCGACGACTACAACTCGAGATGGCTGTCGGAGTTGCGCACGCACACAGAGAACGGGAAGCGGGTCTATCGCGTCCATATCGTTACCCGCCCGCTCACGTCGTACCTACAGTACGAACTGGGCTGGGGATATCAGACGAACATGGCCGCCGGTGAGGAGTTCTTCATCCTCGACGTCACCAACCGCCCGAATCCCCTGAGCGGCATCCCTGATTTCTGGCTCTTCGACTCTCGCATTGCCGCCATCATGAATTATGACGGCGCCGGGGCGTTCACGGGGGCGAACGTTTTGCCCGAAGACCGGGCACGGGAGTTCGTCGATCTCCGCCAAACCGCGCTGGCCGAGGCCGAGCCCTTCACGAGTTGGTGGGCCGAGCACGGCGGATGAACAAGGGGCAGCTCGGTGCGGCGCTGCGGGCATTGTGGAAAGCCTCCGGCAAGGAGGCTCAGGCCGTCGCCCGCAGCGCCCTCATGTCCCCAAGTAAGCTCAGCAAGATCGAGAATGCCCGCCTTACTCCGAGCATGACCGATGTCGAGCGGATTCTGACTGCTCTCGGCGTCTCGGCGGAGGCCAGAGCCGAATACACGGCGGCCGCTCGCGAAGCAGCTACCGAAATCGTCGCGTGGCGCCTGCTCAAACGCGCCGGGGTCCACAGAGGGCAACAGGCAGCGAAAGCTCTCGAATCGCAGATGTCCATACTGCGACTTTTTCAACCCGCCCTGATTCCGGGCCTGTTGCAAACACCGGAATACATGCGGGCCATTCTGCAACGCCACGATCTCGGCGAGGACATACTGAATCGAACGATTGCCGGACGGATCGAACGGCAACTCGTTCTCCATGACGCCAAGAAGTCGCTCAACTTCATCGTCACTGAATCCGTCCTTCGTTGGCGAATCCTCCCACCCGGGATGATGGCCGGGCAGATCGACAGGATCATTTCGATTTCACGTCTGCCCCACGTAGATATCCGCGTGGTTCTGCTCAGGAGCCGGCAGAACGACGTACCGAGTCATTCGTTCGTGATCCGCGACGATCGCTTGGTGACTATCGAGGCTGCTCACGCCAGAATAGACGTCACCGACGCCCGGGACATCGATCTGTACGCACAAAAGTTCGATGCCTTCGCGCGGATCGCCGTTTCCGGAGACGACATGCGTGACATCTTGGCCGAGGTCCGGAACGAGTTTTTGCGAGAACAGGAAATCGATCTCTGACCGGCCGGATTTTCCTTTACGGTGCTCTCGAAACGCACCTGAAGGAGACAGACATGGGAAATCACCGCGACCCCGCGACCGACGACGGGCACAAGCCCGAGAAGCCGGTTCCGCCGCCGATGTTGCCGGACAAGCCCGCGAATCCGGGCACCCCGAAGGGCAAGTGAGCACGCGTGGGAACGAGTGTCGACGAGGTGGAGCGGGCTCGGCTCGGTCTGGTTCGGTGTGTGGAGGAGTCCGTCGGGGTGTTGCCCGAGGTGTGGCGGCGGGCGTTCGCGGAGGTGCCGCGGCACGCGTTCCTGCCCGATGTCGTCTGGCTGCGCCGGCCCGACGGCGAGGGGCACGAGCGGTGCGAGCGGGTGCGGGAGCCCGGGCGGTGGTGGGCCGCCGCGTATGCCGATGTGCCGGTGGTGGTGCAGGTCTGCGACGGCGACCCGCCGCAGCCGGGTGGGAACCCGTGGCCCTCGTCCTCGGCGTCTCAGCCGTCGATCGTCGCCGACATGTTGCTCGCCCTCCAAGTCGGGGAAGGCCGGCGGGTGTTGGAGGTCGGCACCGGGACGGGGTGGAATGCCGGTCTACTCGCTCATCGGCTCGGTGGTGCGGAGGTGGTGACGATCGAGGTCGACGCGTCCTTGGCCCGCGCCGCCCGGGAGCGGTTGCGGGCCGTCGGTCTGCATCCCACGGTCGTGGGCGGCGACGGGGCCGACGGGTGGGCCCCCGGCGCGCCGTACGACCGGATCATCGCCACGGCCGCCGTCACGCACATCCCGCCGGCGTGGGTTCGGCAGCTCCGTCCGGGCGGGCTGATCGTCGCGCCGTGGGCGAGTGCGTGGACCGCCGACGGCCTGTTCGTGGGACGCGTCGACGTCGACGGTTACGTGCGCGGGGGCTTTCGCCCCGGCGGTGCGTTCATGCACCTGCGCGGCCACCGCTCCCGGATCACCGACGTGGACCAGGTCGCGCGCCCGGAGCACTCGCCCACCACCGGCAGCACCGAGGTGTCACCGTGGGACGTCGCGGGCGGCGACCGGACCGCCGAGTTCGCGATCGGCGTGACGGCCCCCGGGCTGTGGCAACACTGGGAGGACGACCCCGCGGTCGACGGCGTGCGCAGTCGACTGTGGGTCGGCGACGAGGCGGGCACATCGTGGGCGAGCGTCGACTACGACGGCGTCCAACTGCGGACTTTCGCCGTGCGCCAACACGGCCCGCGCCGGGTGTGGGACGAGATCGTGACGGCCTGGCACGGATGGTCGGCGGCCGGGCGCCCCGGCGTCGACGCCTACGGCCTGACGGTCGCCCCCGACGGGCGACACAGGGTGTGGCTGAGCAATCCCACCGACGCACCGGGGCCGCTCCCGGACCCGGCCGCGATCTCCCCGCCCGCGCGGCGGTGACCGGCGAACAGAGGCGCCGACCGCTCCCCTCGCCCACCGCCCCACCAGGCGAGTCGCCCCGACCCTGCTCACCCGGTGGTGACCGCAGCCGAAGGAGCGGGATCGCCTCGCACCCGACGTGGCCCCACCCATCCACCCGACGCACCCAGGCCACCAACCGCCCCCGGCCGAAACCGCACGGCCGCATCGGCCCTACCGAGCCCGCGCGGCTGCCGTGATCACGGCGAACAGGAGGATCGGAGCGGCGGCCACGATAAAGCACCACGGCAGCGAGAGGCGGCCGATGAGCAGGCCGATGGCGGCGGTGCCGATCGAGGCACCGGCGTTGAGGGTGGTGTTGACCCAGGCGCCGGTCCTGGTCCGGGTTTTCGCGGTGGCCACCGCGTCGGCCAACAGGTAGGCCGTGGTGATGGCCGGGGCCACGAACAAGCCGGTGACGGTGGCCGCCGCGGCCAGGACGTAGAGATTCGGGGACAGGCCGGCGGCGGCCAGGGTCAGGCCCAGGCCCAGCGCGATCAGCGGCAGTCGGCGTTCGGGCGGGATCCGCCAGGTGACCGCGCCGTGGGCCAGGCCGCCGACCGCGCTGCCGGCGGACAGCGCCGCCAGGATCCAGGCCAACGCCTCCGGGCGGTCCCGCGCCTCGGCGAAGGCCAAGGCGAGAAGGTCGAGGGTGCCCAGGCACAGGCCCACCCCGCCGGCCACGAGCACCGCGCGCCACAGACCCGATCCGCGGACCGGATCGGCGACCTCTGCCGACCCGGCGGTCGCTTCCTCGACCTGCTCGACGACCGATCCGCTCACCCCGCGTACCACCGGCGACGACACCATCGCGAGCGTGCCCGTCAGGACCAGGGCCGCGCTGACCACCACGCCCGCCGCCGGCGGCGCGAAGGACACCAACACGCCCACCAACAGCGGTCCCGACGCGAACAGCACCTCCTCGGCCACCCCGTCCAGGCTGTACGCCCGCTGCAACAGCGCCGGGTCCGGGGCCAGTTCACTCCACAGGGTGCGCATCACCGGGCCGAGCGGAGGCGTACACGCACCCGCCGCCGAGGCGGCGACGCCCAACCAGAGCCCGGGCACGCCCGGCCGCCAGGTCGCCACCGCCGAAACCGTCAACAGGGCCGCGTAGACCGCCGCCATCGGCGGCAACACCCGCGCCGGCCCGTAGCGATCGACCAACGCCGCCCGGGCCGGCGACAACAGCACACTGGTCGCGCCGAAGAGGGCCATCACGGTCCCGGCGACCGGATACGAGTCCGTCGCCTCCTTCACCGCGAGGACCAGCGACAGCGCGACCATCCCGTACGAGAGCCGCCCCACCAGCGCGGCACCGAACGTCCGCCCGGCGTGTCGGATGCGCAAAACGGCGGCATAGGAGGGTGGTGGACAGGTCGAATCGACAACCATGACAGAGGGTTCCTCAAGGAGTCGGCGCGCCGAGCGCACCGAAGCAGGCAGGGACGTCGAAGTCCCGCACGCCGAAGGGCATGCGGTCGTCGCGAGTCCTATGCACAGAGGAGGAACATGGTCGCCAACCTATCGGCCCGCGCAACCCATATCCGACTGCTCGGCCGGTGTGATCGCCGAACCGGCCCGGCACTCCGGTTACTTCGGCGCCGCCGTCAATCCCGTGCACGGCCGCAGCGTCTCGCGGCGATCCTGGATCCGCTCGGCCTCCGCGCCGGTCACCGGCATCGGCACACCGCGGTTGTCGATCGACGCCGGCGTGAACTTCTCGCCGACGACCTTGCCGTCCTTGATCGTGAGCGTCGCGACGCCGGTGTCGTTGGAGTTGGGGTACGGCGACGTGCCGTACCACAGGAAGTTGCCGTAGCCGTAGCCCACATACGTGTCACCCAGCCAGCCCGCGCCCTGCATCACGTGCGCGTGCGTACCCAATATCGCGGCGGCGCCCGCGTCGGAGAGTTTGCGGGCCACGCTCTTTTGGTCGCCGCTCGGGCACTTGTCGCCCTCGATGCCCCAGTGCATGTACACGACCACCACGTCGGCTTGCTTCTTGGCGTCGCGAACCGCCTGGACGAGCCGGTCGGTCTGCAGCGCGCTCGCTATCCCCGGCTTGGTGGCCGTGGCCTTGTAGAGCTGGTTGGTGATGTCCTGCACCTGGCTCGCGCCCACGAACGCGACCTTGACGCCCTTCACTTCCTTGATGAACGGGCGGTACGCCTGGGCGGCGTCCTTGCCCAGGCCCACCACCCCGATCGGCGGGTTGCGTACCGCCTCGACGGAGTCGTCCAGGCCGACCTTGCCGTAGTCCACGGCGTGGTTGTTGGCCATGCTGACCACGTCTATCCCGACGTCCCCAAGCTCCGTCAGGGCCTTCTTGGGAGCGCGGAAGTGATACGTCTTGTTCTCCGGCGTACCACGCTCGGTGATCGCGCTCTCCAGGTTGACCATCGCCAGATCGGCGCCGGCGAGCGTCTTGCCGATCGGACCGAGGGCACCCTCGGCGCCGGCGTTCAATCGGGGCAGCGTCCGCTCGAAGAAGTGCACGTCGCCGGCGAACGCGACGGTGATCTCGTCGCCCGGCCCCGCCGGGGGCGCGGTGGACGCGGGCGCGGTGGACGAGCCGCCGGGGGCCGCCGAGTCCTTGTCGCGGCCGACGATCGGGTCGGAGTCGGCGGCGTTGTCGGCCTTGCCGGAGTCGCCGGAGCCCGAGTCGGAGAGCAGTCCACACGAAGCGAGACCGACGATCAGCAACGGAGCGAGGCCGAGCGCGACGGTCCGGCGGCGGCGGGGTATATGCACGCCACAAGGTAACTCAGTCGCACGCGCGTGCGGACGTGACGTGAATTACCCGAGATCCGCGCAACGTTTCCGGCTCTCGCGGACTTGTCCGACGGTCGCGTACCGGCTCGTCCGGCAGGAGTTCAACGCCTCGTCCGTCAGGGCTCCATGCCTCATCCGTAGGAGTACAGCGCCTCGTCCGTCAGGAGTTCAGCGCCTCGTACACCCGGTCGCACAGCTCGGGATGCATGTCGAAGTAGCCCTCGTCGTCCACGTCGAAGGCCCCCGTGCGAAAGCTCTCGGTGACGGTGCGCAGCATCAGCGGGATGGAGGAGTACAGCATCGGCTCGTCCGCGCCCTGGACGAAGCTCGCCACCTGGACCTCCTCGCCGTCCCACACCGCCGCGTAGAAGTCGGCGGCCGGCGATACGAGCAGCGGCAGCCACTCGACGCCCTCGGGCTGGTCCATCTCGATCTCCTCGCGAAACTCCAGCGCCTCGGCGAGACTCACCAGGACGTATCCGGGGATGAACGACGCCTCGTCCACGAGTTGGTCGGGCTCCTCGCGCGTACCGTTCGCCCACCCGAACCACGCGACCAGTTCCGCCGGAACACCGTCGCCCACCCGGGTACGGACCGCTTCCGCGGGCAGTCCCGGTTCCAGCAGGGCCACCACGGGGCGGTCGAGGCCGGTGAGCTCCGCCCGCACGGCGTCGAGCCCTTCGTGAACGGCGTCCATGCCACGTCCCTTGCGTTGTTCGATGTCGGTGAAGGCTCGCTCCGACCGGATCGGGCCGGGTGGGGCCTGTTTCGGGCCGGGTGGGACCCGATCGGGGTAGGCGAGCGGGTCAAGCGTGACAGACGTTCGGCCGTTCGGCGCACGCCGCCTTGTTTCGGCGCCGCGCGGGTAGCCGTCGAACATCTTCCCGATCGACCGACAGCCGGGCAAAGGAGCGAACGTGGACGCGTGGTTCGACCCGATCATGTCCTTCGCGAACTCTCCGTGGGCGTATCTGATCGTCACGCTCACCGCCCTGCTGGACGCCGTGCTCCCGATCCTGCCGAGTGAGAGCGCGCTGATCGCGTGCGGTGTCTTCGCGACGGTGAGCGGCTTCTCGCCCAACCTCTTCCTGCTGATACTCGCGGGCGCCGTCGGGGCGTTCCTCGGCGACAACCTCACCTACGCCATCGGCAGGTGGGCCGAGCCGTTCGCGAACAAGCACATGCTGAGCGGCAAGCGCGGCAAGCAGGCCAAGGAGCGCGCCGAGCGATGGCTCAAGGAGCACGGCGGTGTGATGATCATCGCCGGTCGGTACATCCCCGGCGGTCGCACGGCCGTGGCGCTCGTGGCCGGCATGACGGAGTATCCCGTGGGGCGCTTTCGCGTCTTCACCGCGATCGCCGCGACCACGTGGGGGATCTACGGCGTGATGCTCGGGTTCTGGGGCGGCTCGGCCTTCAAGGACAGTCCGATCAAGGGCATCGGGGCCGGCCTCGGCACCGCGGCGGTGATCACGATCCTGATCGAGGCGGTCCGTCGGATCCTGTCGGCGCGCAAGAAGCGACGCGCACGCAAGGACGGACTTGATCCTCACGCCACGTCAGGGCACACCGTGGACGTATGACCACATCCTGGAAGGTCGGACGCTTGGCCGAGTCGGCCGGGCTGACCGTACGCACGCTGCATCACTGGGACGAGCTCGGCGTGCTGAGCCCGTCTCGCCGAACACCCTCCGGGCACCGCGAATACACCGAGGACGACCTCGTCCGGCTCTATCGGGTACTCGCGCTGCGCTCGCTCGGCCTGGACCTGGACACGGTACGGACCTGCCTGGACACCGGAGTCGACCCGATCCGGCTCGTGCGCGACCACCGCGCCGGCGTGGACGAGGCGATCACCCGGCTGACCGCGCTGCGCGAGCGCCTGGATCGGGTCGAGGCGGGGCTCGTGGCCGGCGAGGAGCCCGACACGGCGGCGTTGATCGCGCAGTTGGGGACGACCCTGCCGGTCCCCCACGTCGGTGACGCCGACCTGCGCGCCCTCGCCGACGGCGTCGCCGCGCTGGGGCCGGCGGCGCACTACGTCCTGGACGTCGAGTGGCCCGAGCTGTACCGCCGCGCCGAGGCGCTGCGCCGCCGCGACGTGCCCCCGGACGCCCCCGAGGTCGGCCGGATCGTGGCCCGCCTGGACGAACTGTCCGCCCTGGTCGGCGGCGGCGACCGCAGGCTCTCACGCGCCGTGCGCGACGCGTGGATCGAGGGCCCCGCGAGTGGGTGGCGCGATGTCGCGACCTATCTGGACCGGGCCCGCGAACTGCGCTCCGCGGGCGGCGCCTCGTGATCGCCGCGGCGGCGCTGTTCTCGATCCTGGCCGGGCTGGGCGTCGTGCCGTGGAGCGTGTGCCTCGCGGTCGTGATCGCGGTCGCGCTGTACACCGCCGACAGGTTCCGCGCGCACCGCACGGGGCACCACGAGGGAAGCTGATCGACCGCCGCCCGAACCGCGAAGAGGGGCCCGCGGCGCGCTGCGCAGACCACGACAAACGCGTACGGCCACCGGATGCCCGGTGGCCGTACGCGTGTATCGCTATCGGTGGGTTCAGCCCTGGAGCGGCAGGATCGCGCTCGTCGGGAGGACCTCGACCTTGAGGTCGGGGTCCGGGCCCGCGCCCTGGAAGCGACCGAACTTCGGCACCGCGTTGCGGCGGTACTTGGTGGTCGAGTGCTCCGGGTCCTTGTCGAACTCGGGGATGACCTGGTTGCCGAAGAGCTCGAGCATCTCGAGGTTCTCCTCGTGCGTCATGCCGTCGTTGACGCCGAAGACGAGCTGGTCACAACCGACCTCGTGGTACGCCTTGACCTGCTCGCACACCTCGTCGGGGGTGCCGACGAGCATGAAGCCGCCCTCGATGAGCTGGTCGAGCAGCTCTTCGCCACCGAGCGAGAGGTCGAACGTCGGCGACGGCCACGTCACCGCGTCCGCCGACTTCGGCATGGTGTCGTGGTACAGGTTCACCAGGGTGACCAGGTAGCCGCGACCCTTGCTCAGCGCGATCTCGCGAGCGCGCTTGCGGTCGGACAGACAGATGACGGCGTTCGTCATCATCACGTTGTTGTTCTGGTAGTCGCCGATGATCTCGACCGGGTTCTCGGCGGCTTCCTTGTAGGCCTCGATGCGGCCCTTGAGGTTGTAGACCGGTTCGAAGTTGAACGCGATCGCGCCGATGCCCATCGAGCCGGCCTTGCCGAACGTCGCCGGGTTGCCACAGGCGACCCAGATCGGCGGGTGCGACTCGCCGTACGGCTTCGGGTGGATGTCGTGCGGCGTCGGCACCGTGAAGTGGTCGCCCTCGAACGTGTAGTCCGTCTGCGCCCACATCCGCGGAATCTCGCGGACGACCTCGTCCCACTCGGTCTTGGTCGAGTTCTTGTCCATGATGTTGAACGACGCCATCTCGTGGCTGCCGGCGCCGCGGCCGGTGCCCCACTCGAAGCGGCCCTCGGTGATGTGGTCCATCATCGCGGCGCGCTCGGCGTAGCGGACCGGGTGCTCCTTGCGCGGCGACAGGCTGTTGATGCCGGTCGCCAGGTGGATGCGCTCGGTCTTGGCGGCGACGTAGCCGATGACGACCTCGGGGGCCGACATGTGGCTGTACTCGACCAGGCCGTGGTGCTCGCCGAACCAGGCGTACTTCCAGTTGTGCTTGTCGGCCTTGATGGCCATTTCCATCTCGCGCTGGAGCACGAGGTGCTCGCTCGCGCGATCGTGAGCGGCCGGACCGGGGATGTACCCGTTCAGGAAGATGCCGAACTCCACGTGGAGCCTCCCAAAATCGCCTGGTTCAACCAGCGTGCATACGACTGCCTGAGGTATGTGTACGGGACAGTATGCGAGCGCCGGCCAGAACTTTGTTTACACGTGGCTAACGTCACGTCAGATGTCAGGCGCCGCCCGGGACATCGAGCTGACGCATAGTCAGATCCTCTCGCGACAAAGGCGATAGATCCAGTGACCCCGACAACACCCCTCGCGATCACTGCTGCTACCGGGGTCGGGAAACCCTCCGGAAAGCCGAAACGATCTCGGAGTTGGGACGCCGAACAAACCGTTCGACACCCACGACTCCAAGATCGTTTCGGCGGATGATTTCGCCGTCTAGCCGGGCGTCGTTCGGGCCAGGAGCAGAGTGACGTCGTCGCGATGCCCGGTCAGATCGGCAAGGCCGAACAGGCGTTCCGCGGTGGCTTCCAGGTCGAGGCCGCGGCTGCGTTCGAAGCGGTGCGCGAGGCGCTCCATGCCCTCGTCGAGATTGAGCTGCGGCCCCTCGACCAGACCGTCGGTGACCAGGACCAACGTCTCACCCATGGTGACGGTCAACGTCGTGCACGGATACGCCTGGTGGGCGAGCATGCCCAACGGCAGGCCGCCCTCGATGTCCGCCAGGCGCGGGGTGCCGGCGGGGTCGGCGATCAGCAGCGGCGGGTGCGCGGCGCGGGCGGCCAGGATCCTGCCGGTCGCGGGGTCGAGGTAGGCCAGCGTGCAGGTCGCGTGGGCGGGTCCGGGGAAGCGGTCGAGGAAGTCGTTGACCATCGCGAGCGCGCGGCCGGGGTCGGGGGTGACGACGGCGTACGCGTGCAGGAGGGTACGGATTCTGGCCATGATCGGCGCGGTCTTGGCGCCGTGGCCCTGCACGTCGCCGACCACGAGCGCGACCTGCCCGTCGTCGAGCGTGAACACGTCGTACCAATCGCCGCCCACGCCGAAATCGTCCTGCGCGGGCCGGTGGCGCACCGCCAGTTCCAGGCCCGCGACCGGTTCCGGGTGCGACGGACGGACGCCCGCCCGAAACGCCTCGGCGAAATCGCGATACGGCGGCGGCGGAACCGGCTCGGCGCCCAGTGCGCGAGCCACCCGGGTCTCCACATCGGGAGGGAGCCCGCCCGCGGCCGACGCCGCAGCGGCGTCGGCGTACCAGTCGGTCGAGATACCCATCAACGTGTGCGACTCCTCCTGCCACGTGTCGGTGCTGACCGTGAGGCTGCCGTCGTCGCCCTGGTACACCCGCCACGCGGTCGCGGGATCGTAGCGACAGTCGCGCGTCCCCGACGAAACGAGCAGCCGTCCGGGCCCTGCGCCGTCTGCGACCATGCGACGTACCTCCTCGCGTCCGGACCTACCCAGGGCCCAACGCGCAGCACCCCACAAGGCAACGGCCGTTGCTCCGAACGCACACGACCCACCCGGGCGCGGCCGGCGTACCGGACAACCCGGCACGATCACTCGAACGACCTCTTGATGTCCGCCTCCGTCTCGCCCCAGCGGTCCGCGGCCTTGCGCACGCGCGTCACGCGCTCCTGCATGTCCTCGACCAGGTGCGCCAACTTCTCCGCCCAGCGATCGTGCACGTACTGCACGGCCTTGGCGACTTCCAGGTTGCGCCCCACGGCATTGTGGTCGGCCCCCTGCAACGCGACCCGGGTGTCACCCTCGATCTCACCGCGCAGCCCATCGAGCCGAGACGCCGACGCGTAGAGCGTGGCTGCGTCGAGCCGGACTGTCCCCCCACCCCCGCCGGGGTCGATCGTCGACTGCAACCGAGTCTCCAGCGGAGGCTGCGCCTGCCCCTCGGCGACGACCGGGGACGCCGCCGCGTTCTCGTACAACCACGGGCTCAAAACCCTGTCGATGTTCTCTCGATCGGCCATCGAATGTTCGCCCCCGCGCGGAAAAACGGTCCGGCACCCCGGAACCGCGACTGGCTCCGAGCGTAGTGGCGGACATCGATAATCTGCGACCTCGCACAAGGGCGGGGAATTCGAAGAGATCATTCCGCTTACGTGCCCGTACCGGATTTCGAAGCAGGAATGGGGGCGCAGACAAAGCGGACAGACCTGCCGCACACGATGCCATCTCCGATAAACCACGGGAATCGGCCGGACCAAGCCGTCCGTGATCACGAGTCCATGAAATCTCGCCTACCGCCCGCGCCGACGCTAGGGTCTGACCGCACGAACCGGACCGGAGCGGCGCATGATCGGATGGAATCCTCCGGGCGACGAGTTCCCTGTTCGCAAGCTCGTCGTATCGGATGCGGTGCCCGGCGGACATCGCGAGCAGGGGTAACAGAACGGAAATCGGGGGTTTCCTGTGGGTCTGACAGCGGAAGATGTCGAAACCTGCTCACCGGACGCGCTGGACGCCGTCGCGGCTGCCTGGGAGCGACTGAGCGGGGCAATGTCCGGCGACAAGGACACCGTTGACCGTGAGGTCGTAGCCCCGTTGAAGAACGGCGGCTGGGAAAGCCACGACGGCCGCCGAGCGATCCAGCTCATCGGTTACGTGGGAGATCAACTCGAAGCCATCAGGGCGGAATCCGGCGCGATGGCCTCGATCGTCCGCGAGGCGGCCGGCGAACTACGCGCCGCACAAAACGACCTGCGGAATGCCTTGGAGTCCGCACGGCACGCCGGCATCCAGCGGGCCCCCGACGGTCGCCTCAGTTGGACGGCAGCCAACGACGCGCAGAACTCCATGCTCGAAGCCGAGGCCAAGGACATCGACCGGCGCATCCTCGCGGCGTTGCAGCGGGCCACCGACGCCGACATGGTGGCCGCCAACACGATGCGCAAGAACGTCGACTTCGGTCCCAAGGGCGACTTCAACGTCCGTTCGCTCGGCGGCGATCCGACGGCCGACGCGGCACGAGCCGGCGATCTGCTCGCGTTGCTCGACAAGGGCTCGCTCGGCGACGCCGACCTCGCACTGCTCGACACCCTGCTCAAGCAGAACGTCGGCAACAAGGCGTTCGACGTGCAACTCATGCAACTGCTGGGTCCCGAAAGGCTGATGGACGCCACCACCAACCTGGAGCAACTCGGCAAGGACGGCGATCCCAAGAAGGCCGGTCAGACCGCCGGACTGATCGAGGACCGGTTGCGGACCGCGCTGGGCACGGCAAGCGCGGACCTCGCCGGCGACGCCGAATGGATGCGTCGCCTCAAGGACGCGGGGCGCGAGGTCGAAACATCCCCGGACGGGCACACGAGCGTCTACGGCTATCAGCAACTCAGCCAACTGCTCAAGGCCCGGGCAATACGACACCGGATTCCTGATGGCCCTCGGCGACGACCTGCTCGCGTTCGACAAGGACATGAACAACGGGCAGGGCTGGAACACCACCGATCCCGCCCGTGACCCGATCGGCGGGTTCATGACCACGCTCTCGAACAACCCGGATGCGGCCACGACGTTCTTCAGCGGTCCGAAAGGCAAGGAACACGTCGACTACGTGGCTTTCGAGCATCGAGCCCTCATCAGCGGCGCAACCGAACTCACCGGCGGCACCTTGCGGCCGCACCTGGACGCGTTCGGCGACGCCATCGTCGCGGCGACCACCGGACGGATCACCACTCCCGCCATGG
This sequence comes from Streptomyces sp. SID3343, assembly GCF_009865215.1. GTDB lineage: Bacteria > Actinomycetota > Actinomycetes > Streptomycetales > Streptomycetaceae > Embleya. Next base: position 18,608 of record NZ_WWJX01000722.1, read on the forward strand.
CGGAGGCCCTGACCAATATCGTCGTAGACATCGGTGACAAGAACTCTCCGCAGATTCTTGACGAATCACCGGCATTGCGCGCGAGTGTGACCGAGATGATGGCGAAGAACTCGGATTCCCTGCACCTGGCGCTGACCCAAGAAGACGGCACCAAGGATCTCAACGGAATCCCACAATTGACCCCGACCGCGAGCATCCCGCGTGAAGCCATGCGGGAAGTGCTCGCGGATCTGGGTCCGTCGAATATCGAGATACTCAAGGAAACCGAGGAAAGGTATACCCGTGCAGCGATGACGATCATCGGCGGTGACGGGTTCACGCTCGAGCGACAGGCGCAGGTCAAAGCATTTGCGCAAGACTCCGGAGAGGCTTTCGGCGTCTTGGACGCTTCGGTCGCGAACGAGATCAGAGGGACGGCGGCGGCTGCGGATGCGGACAAAACCGCATCCATGGATCGACGCGAGCGGTGGACCAACGCTGCGGTGAACGGCCTCTCCGCAGCCGCGACTCTGACATACGCGCTGCATCTCAATTCGCCCGTTCCACCGCTGCCCGCGCTCACCGCCAACCCCTTGATGGCGCTGACGATTTCCCTGGGGACAGCCGGGCTCAACGGACTGGTGGGCGAGGGATACGACTACTTTGCGGATCCGACCGCCGCGACGGATGCGGCCAACGAAAAGGTCCACAATGTATATACCGACGGCCAGATACAAATGGAGCGCACGATGAAGTCGTGGATGGAGGACAACCCGGCATACGCGAACGCTAAACTGACCAGCGACGGCGGAATCGGCTACACGTCCATCCTGCCCGCAGAAGTGGTCACGGCACGATGACCCGGATGGCCGGCCGCGGCAATGCTGTGGCTGTTGTAGGGCTGGTGACGGTCGCGCTCGTGGTGGGGCTGGTGGCGTTCGGGTCGACTCGCGAGTCGTCGCACCGATCGCAGAGTTTCTGTTGGGGCACACTCTCGGCGAAGGACCTCCGAGCGCTCTTCCCGCCGAGCGAGTTCAAGGGAAACAACGGTGATATGGGCTACCCCGCGACCGACGCGGACGGCTGCCGACTGATCAGCGAGTTCCATGGAATGCCGTCGTTCGAGTACAAGCTCGACCGGAAGTATTCGTATGTGGACCAGTTCGACGGGGTCCGTCGCGAGCAAGTGATCACCACCGCATTGGGCAACGGCCTGCTCGGTACGGCCTCGGATTTCAGCGGCTGGGTCCGGGTACCGCCGTGTCGGGCCGGCGACGCCGACTGGTATGCGGAAATGATCGCCCGCGACCTCCGCCCGACGGCATTTCGGCATCCCGTACCGAACATGGTTCCCGCGAAGTCCGGCAACCGTCGGTTGCTGGCCCAAACGCTCGTCCGGATGACCAACGCCGTTCGGGGAAAGGCCGGTTGCACCGAGCCGGGCCTACCCGCTCCGGCGATCCGTGACGATCCGGCGGTGAACGCGCTCGTGCCGGGGAAGTTGTGCGGAACCACATCTCCCGGCGTGGACGTCGGCGTACACCCCTCGTGGACCGAGCAGTGGTCGGGCACCGACGACTCCTGGGAGGACTGCCTCGTGGTGGACGGGGCGAGGCCCGGCGACGAACCGCTGATCCGCGTGTCCGTGCGCAGGGGGCCACTCGCCGATCTCAGCCTGCGGGATACTCCGAATACCTACGTCGAGGGCAGGATCCGGGTCCAGGGTGGGGTCGCGACGTATCCGGCGGTCTGTTCGCGCACAAGCGTGCACTACGAACTGGCCGGCAACACGTTCGGTCGCGAGCTGCCGCCCGCCGAAGACCTGCTGCGTGCGCTGATCGCCGGCAACGTGGGTCGGGACGGATGCACGGTGGCGACGATCTGACTCGCGCCGCGAAGCGGCGGGTCGCGACGGCGAGCGTCTCGCTCTCGTCGCGGCCGACGTTCACGGCGAGGCGGGCGGCACGGTCGACGGGTCCGGAAGGGCGGCCCTCGTTCCCGAGGCGACTCTCGTCGCGGGCGCCCGGGACACCGCCCGCGGCACGGTCGGGCCGTTCGGGATCACCCGACCCGCGGTCGCGCCCCCGCACGTGTCGGCCTGCCGATCTAGCCTGGACGCATGTGTAGAAACATCACGACTCTGCGTGGGCTGGAGCCCGAGGCCACCGATGTCGAGATCGAGGCCGCCGCCCGTCAGTACGTTCGTAAAGTCGGCGGGGTGCAGACGACCTCGGCCCGTACCGAGGAGGCGGTCGAGCGGGCCGTGGCCGCGGTCGCCGAGGCCACCCGGATTCTCCTCGCCGAGCTGCCCGAGCGGCGTCAACCGCCGCCCACGTTGCCCCCGTTGCGCAGGCGCGCGGCCGCTGCGGCGGAGGCGTCGGAGGCCCGGGGCGACACGCACCCG
>NZ_WWJX01000723.1 GCF_009865215.1 Streptomyces sp. SID3343
GGCAGGGCGCCCCCGCCCAGGGCCTGGTCCAGGGCGGTGGGGCCGAAGGAGACGGCGCGCCGGCGGGCGGTGACCGCCTCCCCCAACGCTGTCGCGAACCCTGCCACCCTGCGCCCGGCCGCTGGAGCGGCGGGCCGCTCCGACGCGATGTCACCGGTGTCCGGGCGCGTGATCGTCGCGGGCGGCGTGACCTGGGCGGCGGCCGGGGGCGTGTCCACCGGGGCCGGTGTTGCGGCGAGGTGGGTGATCTGGGCGTAGACGGTGCGGTAGCGCAGCAGGAGTTGCGGAGTGCCGGCGGCAGCGGCGCGCACGAGGTTGCCCAGGCCCTGACGGGCGTCGGTCATCGTGAACGCCGGCAACTCGCCCTGCGCGGCGATCACATCCGGTGAGGGCGGGGCCAGCACGGCACGCACGCCGTGGGGAGCGTGGATCACGATCCGCGCACCTGCGGCGGCGCCGGCGACCACGCGCGCCCATTGCTTGCGAACCTGCTCCACACCCAGCGCCGGAAGGGGGTCGGGGCCGGAGTGAAGGTCGGGGCCGGAGCGAGTGTCGGGGCCGGGGTCGGGGTCGGCTTCGAGGCGGCGCGGGGGGTCGATCGGGTCGCCATCCTCCGACGCCTGCCGCTCGTCGCTCATCCGCCCGAACCTCCTCAAGTGACATCGACGACCTTGATCCTATCGCGATCCGACGCGAAAAACTGCCGAATCGTGAGGAAAGCGACCCGGAACGGGAGTGCCTCTATGTCTTTCGTCCAGCGTGAGCGGTTCACGCTGCGACCGGGTTCGACCGGGCCGTATTCGTGAACGTGCCGTCTCTGAACATGGCGAACAGGACGCCGATGCGTTGGCGAGGCGAGGCGGAAAAGGGCCCGGGTGTAGGTCTTGCCGCAGGCTCTGCATCGGTCGTGGTGGGTGCGGGAGGCGGGGTCGTGCAGGGTGGCGAACGCGGCGAGGAACATGGTCCGTTTCAGGAGTCGGTTGCCGGTTCTGGTGGCGTGTTCGCCGTGGATCGACGTGCCGGAGGATTTCGTGGCGGGGGCGAGGCCGGCGCAGGAGGCCGGGTGGGCGGCGGTGGGGAACGGAGTTCCGTCGCCGATGGTCACCGGGAGGGTGGCTGCGGTCCTGACGCCGACTCCGGGCATCGAGGTCAGGACCTGCGAAAGAGGGCGGGCCTCCGAGAGCTCGCCGATCTGCCCCTCGACGGCCAGTCGTTGTTCGTGGACGGCGGCGAGCGAGCCGGCCGGGAAGGGCACAACCGTGTCGAGGGTGGTGATGCCGGGAACGACGACGGTCTGTTCGTCGAGGGCGTCGAGGGCGTCGAAGATGTCGTTGACCAGACGTTCGGCCGTGCACGGGGGCCTTGGGGCGTATCAGGGCCACGAGTCTGCGGCGGCCGACCTTGCGCAGGGCGCCGGGCGAGCCGCGTCGCTCCGGGAGGCGGGTGACGGCCGGGGTGGTCCAGGCGGGGTCCGAGGACGCGTTCGAGGCCGGGGTGGAAACCTACGGCGTCGAGCGACTTCTCGTGGTGCCGGCGGTCGACGCGCGCACGACGGTGGCTCGGCCGCCGGCGTACCAAGGCCCGCGTCCCGGCGGGTGGTCCGCGCGGCCTGGTTCTTTCGGCCGCGCGGGCCGGCCTCTCGGCATCGGATCACCAAGGCGCCCTCGGGTTCCAGATGTGTGCCGGCCGGTTGGTGAAGATACGCCGGATGGTTGCGATCATGAGATTCACCTCCTCTCGGGTGCACGGTGTCCGGAGACGGGCTCGGCGGTGCGGGTCAGGGTGAACGGACGCGGGGCGGCCGCGTTGGTCACGACCGGACAGGTGTCCCCCGCGGAGACGGTCGGTCGGGCGCCGTCGGCCAGGGCGGCCACCGCGTCGGCGGTCATGGTCTGGGCGATGGCCGCACCGGCGCAGCTGAACGGCCCGCGCTGAAGGGTAGATAGGGGCCGGGCGTGTCCGCCCGCCCCCAGCGCTCGGGGTCGAAGGTTTGGGGACGACTCCAGTGCCGTTCGTCGTGGTGCAACAGATAGGGACTGACCGACAGGATCGCGCCGGTTCGGAACGCGACACCGCCGAATGCGACGGGATGGGGAACGGGTCGGCCGACCATCGAGACGAAGGGCCGATGCCGCGCGGCCTCGCGCACGATCCAGTCCGTGGGCCACGGCCACGGCGCACCCGGCGCGCTGTGCAGACCGGCCAGCAGGACGGTCCAGGCCACGGCGTAGCCGACGTTCCCCACGATCGAGCGGAACAGCAGGACGTACAGTTCGGCCACGACCCGATCGGTGGCTTCCTCGGGGCATGCGCCGAGGACGGCATCGAGCAGGTCGCGCGGCTCGCCGGAGCCGATGCCTTGGGCCCGGCGTTGCCCGATGTACGCGACCAGCGCCGCGAACAGCGTGGGGCGCAGCATCTCCACCCGTAGCCGCTCGCGCATCAGGGGCGAGCGGATCAGCAGCCCGCCGCCCACGGACCGGGCAAGCAAACGCCGTAACGCCGGGGGCGCGGCGGGGTGCAGTACGAGGTCGGCCGTGCAGCGGTACACCAGCGCGACACCGGCTTCGGGCCACCGCTCGGTCGCGGGCAGTTCGGCCACCGCGTCGACCAGGTTTTCGCGATACTCGGGCAAGCGCGCCCGGATGATGTTCCGCACCGCGTGACCGACGGCGATCTGGGCCGCCCGCGAGGGCAGCAGGTCACCGTAGAAGGTGGACAGGCCTCCGTTGAACTCCGGGGCGCGCAGCACCACGAGTGCGAGATCCGAGTCGCCCACGCACCATCCGCCCCAGGGAAGCGGGAAGACACCCGTCGAGCGACGGCGTGACAGGTCCTCGAGGGATCCCAACGGATCTTGCCGGAAACGACGCAGATCTCCCCTGGCCATCGAACAGTCTCCCCCCGGTACCCGGGTGCGGACATGCGTGCCCGTGGAATACGAACAGTGACCTTCCGTCAGTATCGTGTGACCGGAATGCCCGTGCAAGGCACTCGGCGTCCCCGAATTCGCCATGTGGTGACGGGTGGTGGGATCGGGCCGCTGCTCCGAGGTCCGATCGCCGGTGTGCGTCTCGTGCTGCGTCGCCCGGTCGCGGTACAGGTCTCGGTGTCATCGGTGTTCCGGCGCGGAGCCGTCGCCGAGACCGGGCGCGTGGGGACCCTGGCGGCTCGGCACCCGAGCGATGCGGTCAGGGCGCTCCGCGGTCAGGCGCTCCCGCGAACGGGCTTATACGCGACGCTACTTCAGCACAAGGTGTTGCTCGGAGTCGCCGTCGCCCGACCACCGCCGGCCACCCGCTAGATGTCGAAGTTGGCGCTGCCGATCGGCGGGCCCGCGCCGATCACACTCACGTGGGCGTAGCCGTGGTGGACGCTGGGGTCGGCGTAGCCGGTCGCGGTCCACGGTGCGTCGATCACGGTCGGGCCGCAGGGCAGCGTGACCGAGGCGGTGGCGGTGGCGAAGGGCATGACTTGGGTCACGAGCACGGAGAGCGTCAGCGAAGTACCCACCGGGTCGGTGCAGGTGTAGATGCCGCTGACCTCGATGGTCGGCAGGCTCGGGCGGGTCGTGTCCAACCAGGCGCTGGTGGGTTGCGCGGTTTTGGTGGTCGCGGCGGCGGGAGGCGCGGTCGCGGCGGCGCCGGCCAGTGCCGCGCACAGTGCGGTGGCGGTGACCAAGGCTCGCCGGCGGGGCGGGGTCGGAGCGGGCATCGGGCTTCCTTTCGAAACGAGGGACGCGCACGGTCGAAGGCCCCAGCCTGCTGTGCGGCGCGCGACGCGGGGAAGCGGCGCGCTCCGGCGCGTTGGGGCGCTCGACGGCGCGCGGATCGAGCGGGGGGCGAGTGGGGGCGAGCGGGGAGCGTCCGAACCGGCCGTCGGGTGGCCCGGGTTCCACGGCGAAGACGTGCCTGCCTCGATGCCGACTCGTAGGTTGGCGGCCGCTCACCCCCTCGACTTTCGTTTTGAGGGCAGGGGCGCTGACGACGGTCGCACCGGCTGGTGCGTTTCGGTTCACGTCGGCCGCACGCGGACGGGTCGACACGGGGACGGGCCGGCGCCAAGTGGGAACTCCGCAGGCACGTACGGGTGATGGCGCTCGTGTCGAGGTGGCGGGCGGTCGATGTACGAAGAGTGCGGGGCCCCCCACGCGAGACTCGGCGAGAGGCGCCCAGCACACCGTCGAGGCCCGCGAGCGCTTGGGCAAGCTGCCCGCCGGCTGGGACGACACCGCCTCCTCGATCAGGTTCCGCTCCTGAACACCCAGTGCCTGCCCGGCCATGGCCGGGCCGCAGGTCCGGCGCGAGCGTGGTCCGCTCGTTCTGCGAGTACAGAGCGAGACGGACGCCGGAGACGGACGCCGGCGTCGGAGCCGGTGATTCGTTCCTTCGGGCGTAGTTTCCGCGTGGCTCCCGTCCGATCCGGGCGTTTCGCGCTGTTATGGCATCGCCGGACGGCTCGGCGCTCGTGATATCCACATCGGAAAGCAGGAGTATGAGCGGATTCAGGTTCGCGGTCGCCACATCGGCCATCGCGGTGGCAGTTTCGGGGTTGATTCTGGCCCCTGCGGGCACGGCCCGGGCGGAGCGGAACTACGACGACATCACCATGCTGAAGCAGGAGAAGACCCAGTGGTGCTGGGTTGCCTCCGGGCTCACCATCTCCAAGTACCAGGGCTACGGCACCACGCAAACGGACTTCTGCAACCGATCCGCCCGGCGCAACAGCGGTCTCAGCTGCAACAACCAACCCGCGACTCTCGGGGACATGGCGAATGCGTGGTCGGACCTGGGCATGAGCAAGACCGGCACGGGCCTCAACAGCGCGGCCTCGTTCGCGCAGGTCGGTACCGACGTCAAGGCAGCCCGGCCGATCGGCGCCCGCATCGGGTGGACGTCCGGCGGTGGCCACATGAACGTCGTCTACGGCTACGACACGGCGAACACCACCATTGCCGTGGGCGATCCGTGGCCGGACACCACCACCTACACGTGGTGGAACTACAACGACTACGTGAGCAACAGCTCGTTCAAGTGGACCCACTCCCGGATCGGCATCTCCCAGTAGAAGGCGGGCGACATGCGAGACCAATCAATGTCCACCCGGCCCAAGAGCCCTCGTTTCTCCCGTGTTTCCACTGTCCTGGCACTGGGCGCGTGCGCGCTCCTGTCGACCGTCGGACGGGCCGGCGCGGCGGAGATCCCCGACTATCAGGCCGCCCTCGACGCGGTGAAGTCGCCCGCTGTGCGCGACGCCGTCTGCCGTTTCCTGGACACACCGGTGCCCCAGGGCGGGTCCCGGACGCCGGTGACGATCCCCGACAAGGCCGATCCCTGTACGGGCCTGCCGGCGTTCACCCTGAAGGACCCGCTGGTGGTGAACGAGATCACGCCGGGCTTCGTCGCCGGGACCGCCCTGCCGATCGCCACCGAGGCGATCCGGTTGAGCCATCTCGTGTCCTCGCTGAACGTCGCGGTCAACGGGCGCAACGCCACCGTCATGCTCGCCCCGACCCAGGGCGGCGGCTGGCACCTGGCCGCCGTGCGCGACGGCGACCAGGACACCACCCACGCCGCCAAGGCCGGTGTGGGGACCCTGGTGTTCACCGAACCGCAACTGCACGCCTGGTACCAACTGAAGCTCACCACCGTCGAACCACTCAACGACCAGGCCAAAGAGGGACTGAACGGCCAGTCGTCGATGTCGCTCGGCGACTACCAGAAACTGGTCAAGGCCCGCTACGCCGACAAGTTGCCCGGCTCGAACTACGACATCGAGGGCCTGTCCAGCGGTTTCGACACCGGACGGACAACGGACGATCCGCCGTCGTCGACACCGCTGATCGTCGGCGGGTCGAGCGCGGCACTCGCGCTCGCGGGCGGCGCCGCCTTCCTCCACCGACGCCGACGCGACAACACCGCCTGAATCCGACTCCGTTCACCCCGGCCCCGGCCCCGGCACTCATGTGCAACACGGGGGCGGAAGCGCGATAGCGACACGGTGGCCCCGGCGGCGACGTCGGGGCCACCGTGCGCAACGAGCGGGCCGTCCGGGCCGCTTCGGGAGGGGGCCGGTCGCCGCCGAGGCCGACATCGTGCCGCCCGACGACCGCACCCGGTGAGCGCGGCGCGCCCCGCTCCCACGACGCGGACCTCTACCGCGACTCCGTACCGGCTTCAGCGGCAGAACTTCGCCTCGGCCGCGAACGGGTCGCGGGGGATGCGCAGTTTCGTGCGGTCATAAGCGCCCGTGAGGTTGTCCAGGAAGCGGCGCGCCGTGAGTGGTGCCCGGGTCGATGCGACGAGTTCCTTCAGGTCGCCGCAGCCGAGGGCGCGGCGAGCCGCCGCCAGGGAGTCCGGGGTCACCCCGATCGCGCCGGGCGGGGGAAGGGTGACCGCGGGATCCAGGTCGGTGGCCAGCAGCCAGACGTCGTCGACGGGCTTGCGGTGCCCCGGCCAGCGCTTGGTCCAGTCCGGCGGGTACTCCAGGTGCGCGCCGATCGTGTTGGCCAGGCTCCACACCTCGACGATGCGCTGGTCGAGCGGGACCAGTTGGCCGGTCACGCCGAGGAAGCCGCCGGGGATCGACACCCGCACACCCTGGTAGACGGGGTTGAGCGGCAACAACATGCCGGGGCCGCCGCCGGGATCCAACCGGACCAGCACCGGATGATCCTGTGCGAGACCTTGGGCCACCGCGTCGCGCAGCGCCGGGAAGGCCGCCTCCCACGTGCGGGTGTGGTCCGCGTTCGAGCGGTCGGTGATGCCGATGTCGCTGTCTCGGACGTTCACCGTCAGCGAGACGTCGTCCTTGTGGAACGCCGCCGGATGCCAGGGCCCCACGCACGCCACCGCCCACACCGCGACGGTCCCCGCCGCGACCGCGAGGATCCGGGTCATCGGGACCAGCATCACCGGGGCGAGCACCAGGAACAGCGCCGGCAACAGCATGCGCGCGTGCATGTAGTCGCCGCCGAGCCGGACCACATAGGCAACGAAGGCCAACCCCGCCACGACCGGGGTGAGCGGCACGATCAACCGGTGCCGTCCCCCGGGCAGCTTCGCCGCGACGACCACGAACACCGCGACGAGTATCAGGATCGGGACGTACAGCCAGTACGGCGCCGCGAAGTCCCACAGATAGCGCAGGCCTCGGCCCGGTTCGCTCTCGTCGGCCTCCTTCGTGAGCGCGGGCAGCGGCACGAGCAGGCCGTAGTATCCGGCCCGAAACACCTCGTACGCCACCGGCAACGCCATGGCGGCGGCCGACTGCCCGAGCGCGCCGCGCACACCCGGTCGCAGCGCCAGCCACGCGCCCGCCACGAACACCACGGTGATCAGGGCCAGGTCCGGCCGTACCAGCACCCCGAGCCCGTACCAGAACGCGTGACCGGCCCGTTCGCGTGGGCCTGGCTCGGCGCGGGTTCGTACCGACAGCCACCAGCACCCGGCGAGCCAGAACGTCCCGAGACCGGTGTCGAGACCGGCCGTCGCGAAGTCCCAGAACGGCGGTACGCCCAGCAATACGAGCGCGCCGGCCGGCAGCAGCCGGGTACTCGCGCCGGCCTCGTACAGCCGCCGGGTCGCGTCGAGCGCGAGCGCCACGCCCGCGGTGGTCAGCAACAGGCCCGTGTACACGGCGATGCGGCCCAGGTCGCCGGGGACGATCGCGCCGAGCACGACCAGGATCCACTGCCACAGCGTGCTGGTGTTGGTCTCGATCCGTTCGTCGATGTTCACGACCGGGCCGTTGCCGGCCAGGATCTGGCGCACGGTGCGCAGGAAGATCGTGCCGTCGTCGGTGAGCGCGCGTCGACGCCAACCCAGTACGGCGACCGCGAGGACCGGCAGGGCGATCACGAGCGTGTTCCAACGGCGGATCCGCCGGGTTCGGATCAGGCCCGGTTCGGCTCGAACCGCGGCGTCCACGCCGGAAGTGTCCCGGCCATGGGCGACCGGAGTCGGCACGGATCCTTCCTCGTCGACGGGTTCGACCGGGGTCGGCACGGGCCTTCCTTCGTCGACGGCCTCGGCCGCGGTCGGCACGGTTCTTTCTTCGTCGACGGGTTCGACTGGAATCGGCACGGATCTTCTTTCGTCAACCGGATCGGGGCAGACCGGCGGCCCCCTCGGCGCGAGCACGTGCGCAGGGGGCGTTCGGCCGAGTGCGGTGGCTTCCGCCGAATCGGCGGCGGTCGGCAACCGCCGTGTGGTCAGGGCTTGTTCGGGAGGAATCCCGGAAGGTTCGACGTCACCCGGGCTAATGCGCCGGGACCCGGGATGCGTTACAGGCCGTCCTCGGAACCACACCCCCGGTCGCTCCGACGCGGGCTCGCCGGGGGTGGCACACCGGTGCTGCGGGTCCGCGACGGTGACGAACGCCGTGCCCCCGACAACCCCCCGACCGCCGGCACATCGGCCCACCGTGGCCAACGTGCGCCGCATCTACCCTCGTATGCCTTACGCGCGCCCCGCGACCGAGCGAAACCCCGTGACCGGCATGGACACAACAGCAACCACGAACGATCGGCCGGCCACCACCACCACCACCACAGCACGCCGACTCATCGAACCGCCTCCGGTGTCGTGGAGATGTTCCAGAAGTCGGCGTAGCGGCCGGCGCGGCGCAGGAGTTCGTCGTGGGTGCCGTCCTCGACGATTCGGCCGCCGTCCAGGAAGACGACACGGTCGGCACGTCGCACGGTCCGCATCCGATGCGCGACCATCACCACCGTACGGCCGGCCATCAGGCGCTCGATGCCCTCGTGGACGGCCGCCTCGTTCGCCGGGTCCAGTGCCGAGGTCACCTCGTCCAACAGCACGATGGGCGCGTCCTTCAACAGTGCTCGCGCGATCGAGACGCGTTGGCGCTCGCCGCCCGACAGCAGCGCGCCGCCCTCGCCGACGTGCGTCGCCCATCCGCCGGGCAACCGCTCGATCACCTCGTCCAATCGCGACGCGGCCGCGGCCGCCCGTACCTCGGTGTCGGTGGCGTCGGGGCGGCCGAGGCGCACGTTCTCCTCGATCGTGCCGTCGAAGAGGTGGACGTCCTGGAAGACGATGGCGAATTGCGCCATCGACACCTCGGTGGCGATCGCACGCACGTCCACGCCTCCCACGCGCACCGCGCCGGCGTCCACGTCGTGGAATCGTCCGATCAACTGCAGCAATGTGCTCTTGCCGGATCCCGACGGTCCGACCACGGCGAGCCGCTGCCCTTGGGGCACCGACAACGACAGGTCGTCGAACACCACGCGGGCGCCGTGCCGGAAGGCGACGGAGTCGAACTCCAGGTCGTGGCCCACCGGTTGGATCGGGTCGGCGGCCTCGGGCAGCGGCTCGGTGCGCAACAGCGTGTCGAGTCCGGCCAGCACGAAACGCGCGCCGCGCAGCTTGCCACCGATGTCCGACAGGGACAACAACGGGTCCGCGCAGCGGGCGGCGAGCACCAAGACGGCAAGCACCTCCGGGGCCTCGATGTTCCCGCCGAGCGCGAGGTAGGCGCCCAGGGCCAACAGCACGGTGAACATCACCTGCACCGTCAGCGCCAGGCCCACGACGCCGCGCAGCCCCGACAGCACCGTACGGCGGGACGCGCGTTGCACCTCCCGCAGCGAGTCGTCGAGCAACCGGAAGCCTTCGACGGTGCGGCCGCCGGCTCGCAGTACCGGCTGGGCCTGGAGGTATTCGACGACTCGCCCGGTGGCCTCGTGATCGCGTGCGGCGTGCTCCGCGTCGTGGGCGGCCATCGTGCGCCCGGTCCGGATCCGGATCGCGGCCACGATCGGTACGGCGGCCAGTGCGGCCAGTCCCAGCTGCCAGTTGAAGAACAGCATCACGGCGACGATCGTCAAGGGAGTCACGCACGCGGAGATGAACGGTGCCAGCAGGTGCGCGATCACGCTCATCGCCTGCAGGACGCCGCGACCGGCCAGAACGGACACCTCCCCGACGCGGCCCGCGCCGTACCAGCCGAGGGGCAATCGGGCCAGGTGATCGCCGAGCCGGTGGTACATACCGCGCAACAGCGCGCCCCCGGCCCGGAAGCCGGACAGATCGCCGACGTAGCGCAGCACCGCGTAGACGGCGACCGCGGCGCCGAACGCGATCAGCCAGGGCCACGCGTGTTCGGGCGTGCTTCCGAACAGTGCCCGCAGCACGGGAACCAGGAACGCGTAGGACAGGCCCTCGGCGATCGCGGTCGTCGTCATCAGCGCCACGGTGCGACGTATCGGCGGGGCGTAGCGGTGTCCCAGCACGCGTAGCAGCAGGGGAATCATCGGGGCTCGTCTCCTTGCGGTACGCCGTCGCGGCTTTCGATCCCGTCGGCCGTCGCCGATCGGTGGGAGTGCCGGAGCGCGGCGAACGCGCCGCCTCGTGCCAGTAGTTCGGCGGGCGTGCCGCGCTCGACGATCGACCCGTTCTCCATCATCACGACGGTGTCGGCGTCGGCGATCGTTTCCGGGCGGTGGGCGATGATCAGGATCGTCCGATCGCCTCCCGGTGTCGCCAGGGCCCGGCGTATCGCCTGCTCGCTCTGCGGGTCGGCGAAGGCGGTCGCCTCGTCGAGCACCAGGACGGGGGTATCGGCGAGCAGTGCGCGGGCGATCGCGATGCGCTGTGCCTCACCGCCGGACAGCCCGGCGTCTTCGCCGATCACCGACTGGTATCCGCGCGGCAGTTCGAGGATGCGATCGTGGATGTTCGCCTGTCGGGCCGCGCGCATCACGTCGTCGAGGTCGGCGTGCGGTACCGCCAGGGCGATGTTGTCCGCCACCGTAGCCCGCAGCAGGCGAACGTCCTGGAAGACGAAGGAGACCATCCGGTAGAGCTCCCGGCTGCCGAGCTCGCGCAGATCGACACCGCCCAGGGCGACCGAACCGTGGGTCGGGTCGAAGAATCTCGGCAACAGCTGGATCAGCGTGGACTTTCCGCTTCCCGACGGCCCGACGATCGCGGTGACGGTCCCCGGTTCGAGCACCAGGTCGATCCCGCGCAGCACCTCGTGATCGGCCTCGTAGCCGAATCGAACGTCACGCAGTTCCACCCGGTGACCGTGTGCGGCCACCGGTAGCGCGGGCTCGGGCAGCGAGGGCACGGCGAGCACGTCCCGGATCCGGCCGACCGCGCGCCGGGCGGCCTGCATGTCGTCGAAGCCGTGGCCGAGGGCCGCCACCGGGGCGGTCAGACCCAGGCCGAGCAGCAGGAACGGCAGCAGATCCGCCGCGGCCATGGAACCGTTCGTGATCAGGGTCGTGCCGCCGCTGAGCACGACCAGCAGCACGAACGGTGGGGACAGGGCCACCTGCATCGCCGCGGCGACGCCGGCGAGACCGCGCACCATCCGCAGGAAGGCACCGGTGAAATCGTCCACGGCGGTGAGGAACGTGCGGTGGGCGCGCCCGGCTCCGCCGAACGCCTTGATCACCGAGATTCCCTGCACGAACTCGACGACGGAACTGGCGATCCGTCCCATCGCCGCGTCGAACTCCTTTTGTTCGCGCAGCCGGGCCGGGGTCATCATGAAGGGGACCAGCGCCACGGCCGACATCACCGGCGCCAAGGTGATCAGGGTGAGCCGCCAGTCGACGGTGAAGAGGTAGACGAGCGACACCACCGGTACCACGAACGCGGAGACGAGTTCGCCGGGGGCGTGAGCGATGAACGGGTGCACGGCACCGACGTCGTCCCCCACCACCTTCGCCAGTTCGCCGGTGCGGCGTCGGGAGAACCAGCCGATCGGTACGTGGCCCAGACGCGCGGCCAGTTGGCGGCGAAACGACAGTTGCACCCGGTCGTCGAGCAGGTGCCCGAGTCCGGTCGACGCGGCGGTGAACGTCAGTTTCACGAACAGGCCGACCGCACCCGCGATGACGACGGTCCGGACATGGCCGTGGTCGACCGGGTCCGGCGACAACAGCGTGTGGCCGAGTTCGGCGACCGCCCACAGCGGCGCAAGTCCCGCGACGGCGCCGATCACCTGCAAGAGCACCACGGCCGCGAAAGGCCCGCGATATGGGCGCAGCAGGCTCGTCAGGCTCGGTCCCGTCGCGGGTTCGGCATCCGGTGGTTCGGTGCGGTGCCCGCTCGCCGGGGCAAGGTCGGTCGGGTTCATGTGGATTTCCTTCGGGGCGGACCTCGCGGAACTGTCGGGTGCGGCACGATCATCGCCTTCGCGCGATGATCGGGTATTGGTGCGAGGGAAGCGCGCTGGTGCCGGTCGCCCGGCACGAGCGCGGGCCGGCTCTGGTGCGTGGGAAGTACCCGGGCTGCCGTCGCGGCGGAGGACGCGCGGTGGGTCGAGCACGGTCCGCGGTGCGGCGAGGTGTGCCGAACGGGTGCCGCGGTCCCGGGCGTTGCCGTCGGCTCCGGGTCGGGCTGCTCGCACGGACAGATGAGTATCCGTACTCTGACGCGCGTTCGGATGGGCCACAAGACTGGGCTCATGAGCAAAGGACCGTACAAACCTGTTCCCCGACTCTTGGCGACCCTGGCCCTCGCTGTGTGGGCGATTGCGGCGTGGGCGGCCTGGCTGGGCTGGGACCAACACCGTGACGTGCACGCCGATGGTTCGACGACCGGCCCGTACGAGGCGTGGCAGGTGATCGGGCTGGTGCTGACCCTGCTCGCACCGGTGTACTGGGCAGCCTCTCGCCGGCTCGTCACGGCCGCGGTGCTCGGCACTACCACCGGCTTGACCGCCGCCGCCTACTACGACTGGTCGGACGATTCGAGTGGGTTGTTCGTGGTCGGCGCGGGCTTGGTCATGGTCGGGAGCCTGGTGGTGACCGGCGCCCTTTCACACCTGATCGCTTCCTCGAAACGCGTGGCCGGGGCGGGCCGGTCGGCACCGTAGTCCGTGCGCGGACCGGCCCGGCACCGCGGCGATCACTCAGCCGTACACCTGGACCGCACGACGGTCGTCAGGGGATGCGGCGGTCGAGGCGACCGTGGTAGCGGACGGCGGAGACGGTACCGTCGGTCTCTCGCACGAAGCCGACGTGAGAGCCCGGCGTGCCGTCGTCGGACAGGGTGATCAGGGAGTCGGGTTGGGCGAGCACGGCCCGATCCGCGCCTTCCAACTCGATGACGTACCGGTCCTCGCGGGCGTGCGCGCCGTTCGCGAGGATCGCCATCTCGCCGGGGCGCGAGCCCGCGACGATCGAGATGGTGCCGTAGAAGCCACAGTCGTATGTTCCGCGCAATGCTTGGGCGAGATCGGCGGGCACCGGCTGTGTGCTCGGTGCCGCGACGGCGACGTCCGCGGCGTCCAGGATCACCTTTTCCAGTTCGCTCACGATCTCTCCGCCGTGCAGGGAGTTGGTCAGGATCGCGTAGGACAGGCCGGCCGAGGGCACGAGCACCAGTCGTGAGGCGTAGCCGATGGTCAGACCGCTGTGTGAGGCGGCCCGGTGACCGCCGATTTCGTCGAGGTGCCAGGCCAGGCCGATGTCGTGGCCCTCGATGCCCTGGCCGGCCAGCGGCTCGAAGAGCCGTTTCGGGGCCGCGTCGGAGGTCGACCAGGCGGCGTAGCGCAGCAGGTCGGCGACGTTGGAGACGACCCCGCCTCCCGGTACGTCCCAGCCGGGGAGCTGCCAGTGCCGCTGCCAGCCGCGGTCGATCAAAAGTTCCGCGCCGCCGTCGGCGGCGCGGCCGTGTGGCGCGGCCACGCGGTGGAAGATCGCCTCGTCGGCCGAGGTGCAGGTGGTCTCCATGCCGGCCGGGTCGATCACCAGTTCACGCAACAGGTCGACATAGTGGCGACCGGTCGCGCGCTCGACGGTGGCGGCGGCCAGCATGATGCCCGGGCCGCTGTAGGTGAAGTCCGTCCCCGGCTCGAACATCAGCGGCCGGCGGATGAAGTGCCGCAGGGACGCCTGGATGCTGTCGTCGCGGTGGCCGGCGAGGATGCGGGGCGCGTCGGCGATCATGTTCTGTGCGTCGATGCCGGACGTGTGGGTGATCGTGTGGCGCAGGGTGATCCGCTCGTCGATGCCGGAGTCGGCGCCGAAGAGTGGCGCGACGGGTGCGTCGAGGTCCAAGGTGCCTTGTTCGAGCAGTCGGCCGATGACGGCGCCGAGCAGCGTTTTGGAGATCGATCCCACCTGGAACAGGGTGTTGGAATCGACCGCGATCGGGTGGGCCACGTTGGTGACGCCGTGGCCGGTGGTGAGTGTGTGCCCGTCGTGGGCGACCCCCACCGCGACTCCGGGGACGCGGTGCTCCGCGAGCAGGTCGGGGATGACGGCGTCGAGCCGAGCGTGCAGGTCGGTCACAGCGGCTTCTCCTTGTGCGGGTGCGTGGGTTTCCTGCTTGCCGTGGCGTGGGTCATGCGCCGACGGCCGTACGGCTGCGGGGGTCGAGTTGGTCGCGCAGGGCGTCGCCGAGCAGGTTGAACGCGAGCACGAGCGCTACGAACGCCAGCGCCGGATACGCCGCCAGCCACGGCTCGGTGAGCATGTACTGCTGCGCGGTCGAGATCATGCTGCCGAAGTCGGCGTCCGGGGGTGCGACGCCGAAGCCCAGGAAGCTGAGCGCCGCGTAGGCGCCCTCGGCCGTGGACAGGTTGATCGCGGTCATGATGATCAACGGCGAGCTGATGTTCGGCAGGACGTGGCGGTACATGATCCACCAGTTCCCTCGGCCGCACAGTCGGGCCGCGTCGATGTAGCTGCGTCCGGAGACTTCGATCGTGGCTCCCCGGGCGATCCGGGCGAAGCGCGGAATGATGACCAGTCCGATGGCGAGTGCCGCGTTGAGCAGACCGCTGCCCGCGATCGCCAGTACCAGGATGGCGAGGAGGTACTCCGGGATCGCGAACAGCAGGTCGGTGAGGCGGGAGAGCACTCCGTCCGTGACCCCGCGCAGGAAGCCTGCGGCGGTCCCGATCAAGGTGCCGACCACGATCGCGAACCCGACCGCGATCAGTGCGGCTTCGACGGCGGGGCGGGCGGCGGCGATCACCCGGGAGAACTGGTCGCGGCCGAGGGCGTCGGTGCCGAACAGGTGCTTGCCGGAGGGCCCTTGCAGTCGCGGCCCGACGTTGAGTTCGTTCGGCGAGTAGGGGGCGATCAGCGATCCGAGGATCGCCGCGAGCACGTAGAGCACGAGCACGACGAGGGCCGCGTTGGCGAAGACGCCGCGGATGGGCCAACGTCGGCGCGCCGCACGTGATTTCGGGGCGCCCGGGGGCGGGTCGGACGCGATGGTGGAGGCCGCGGTGGAGGCCGGAATCGAAGTCATGGCGGAGTCCTAGGTGCGCGCGATACGACGGTCGATGAGCGGGAGCACGAGGTCCACGACGAGGTTGCCCAGGATGAAGGCGGCGGCGAGCACCAGCGCTTGGCCTGTCACTTGCGTGAAGTCGCGCAGCTCGATGGAGTCGAGGATGCCGCGGCCCAGGCCCGGCAGGCTGAAGATCTGCTCGACGATGAAGAGCCCGCCGACCAGGAGTCCGAAGATCATGCCGATCAGGGTGAGTACGGGAGGCAGCGCCGCGCGGAGCCCGTACACGTAGGTGACGCGCCATTCGGCGATGCCGTTGGTGCGCGCGGTCGAGGTGTAGGGCGCGGAGAGCACTTCCAGCATGGAGGATCGGGTCATCTGCATGATCAGCGGCGCGGTGGGCACGCCGACGGCCAGTGCCGGCATCAGCGTGGTCTGCAGGTTCGCGATCAGGCCGTCGCTCATCGGGATGTAGCTCGGCGAGTACAGGTTCGTGAAGTAGTGCGTGGCGATGTAGAGCGCGAACGCGCCGGAGACGAAGGCCGGGAACGCGAACGCGATCAGCAGCGGCAGCCGCACGAACCACACCCGGGCGCTGCGCGCGCGGGTGGCGGCGTACACGCCGGCGGGGATGCCGATGACGATGGCGATCAGCAGACCCATGAGGGCCAGTTCGAACGAGACGGGGGCTTGCTGGAGGATCACGTCGCGGTTGGCCTGGCCGGAGAACGGCGAGGTGCCGAAGTCGCCGCGCAGGGCGTTGCCCAGCCAGGTCAGGTACTGCTGGAGCACGGGCTGATCCAGGTGCAGCGCGTGTCGGATGTTCTCGATCGTCTCCGGACTGGCCTTGGGGCCCGCGATCAGGTGTGCCGGGTCTCCGGGGGTGAGGGCGCGGCCCGCCATGAACACCAGGGCGGAGAGCACCAGGAGGACGGCGAGCGCGCCGATCACCTTGCGTATCGCGTAGACGATCATCGGGCTGCCTCGTTCGGGGTCGACGCGGCCGTGGTGAGCACTCCGGGCTTGACGCAGCGGACGAAGTGGCCGGGCCGTTCCTCCACCAGTGCGGGCAACGCCTCGCGGCACCGGGCCTCGACGGCGGGACAGCGCGCGGCGAACCGGCAACCGGTGGGCGGGTCGACGGCGCTGGGGGGTTCGCCGTCGAGCACGATGCGCCGCACGCCCTTCTCGGCGTCGCCGGGCAGGCGCGGTTCGGTGGAGCGCAGCGCCACCGAGTACGGGTGCAGCAATCCGGTGTCGAAGTCGTCCGCGGGGGCGACCTCGACCAGTTGCCCGAGGTACATCACCGCCACCCGGTCGCTGAACCGGCGCACGGCCCGCAGATCGTGGGAGATGAACACGTAGGCCACGCCGGTGCGTTGCTGAAGTCGCTCCAGCAGGTCCAGCACCTGGGCCTGCAAGGAGGCGTCCAGCGCGGTGACCGCCTCGTCGAGCAGGATCAGCTCCGGTTTGGCGACCACCGCGCGTGCCACGCACACCCGTTGTTGTTGTCCGCCGGACAGTTCGTGGGGATAGCGGTCGGCGTACTCCTCGGCGAGGCCGACGTCTTCGAGCGCCTCCAGGCAGCGTCTGTCTCGGGCGCTGTTGTCGAGGCCGGGAAGGGCTTCGGCGATGCTCTGGCGCACGGTCATTCGCGGGTCGAGTGCGCTCGCGGGGTCCTGGAACACGGCTTGGACGACGCCGCGGGCGGTCGGGGAGCCTGCGGGTACGGCCCCTTCGCCGACTGTGACGGTACCGATGTCCGGCTGTTCGAGCCCGACGATCACCCGTCCCAGGGTCGATTTCCCGCACCCGGACTCGCCGACGATTCCCAGGGTTCGGCCGGCGTCCAGGCTCAGGCTCACGCGGTCCACGGCATGGACGTGGCGACGGGGACCGCCGAGCTTGGTCCGCCGCGTCTTGAAGTACTTGCGCACGTCGTCGACCTGGAGCACGCGGCGGGGGACGTCGGCCGTCGTCGGTCTGGTCATGCGGTCTCCCGTGGCTGGGGGCGGCGAGCGGTGGGCTCGCCGCGGACGGCTGCGAGCAGCGACGCCGTGTAGTCGTGTCGGGGATTGGTCAAAACGTCCGCCGTCGGGCCCTGCTCGACGATCCGGCCTTGGTACATCACCAGTACCTGGGTGCACAGTTCGCTCACGATGCCGATGTCGTGGGTGATCAGCAGCAGGGACATCCGCGCGGTGGTGACGCGCTCGCGCAGCAGTTCGACGATCTGGGCCTGCACGGTGGTGTCGAGCGCGGTCGTCGGCTCGTCGGCTATCAGCAACTGTGGTTGGTTGATCAGCGCCATCGCGATCATCACGCGTTGGCGCATCCCGCCGGAGAGTTCGTGGGGGAAGCTGCGGCGCTTGACGGCGACGTCGGGCAGTCCGACTTTGCCGAGGATGTCCTCGGCGATGTCGATCGCTTCGGCCTTGGTCACCTTGCGATGGGCGCGGACGATGTCGGTCAACTGCCTGCCGATGGTGAACACCGGGTTGAGGCTTGCCAGGGGGTTCTGCGGTACCCGCGCGATCCGCGTCGAGCGGATTTCGCGAAGCCGGGCCGGGTCGAGGCCGAGAATGTCGCTTTCGCCGAACGAGATCGACCCGGACGAGACGTGCGCGTTGTCGGGCAGCGTTCGCAACACCGCCGCCGCCAGGGTCGACTTGCCCGAACCGGATTCTCCGACCAGGCCCAGGCGCTCGCCTGCGGCCAACTCGAAACCGGCTCCGGCAACGGCGACGGTGTCGTGGCCTGCGCGCCGATAGCCGACGGTCAGGTCACGCACGGACAGGGCTGCGGCGGTGGGCGTGCCGGATGGGGTCCGCACCATGGTCATCGCTACTCCTTCGTCACGTCGGCCAGGAAGGCGCGGCTCTGGCTCGATGGCACCGCCACGTGGGCGAGGGTGTCGCGGTAGCCGGCGAACATGTCGACGGCGAGCAGGGTGACGGTCGGGTAGACGAGCGTCGCCTCGTGCTCGGCGATCTTCACCAGGTTTTGTCGGAAGACGGACTGGTCGCCGGCGACCCGGGCGTCGTCGATCAGTTGCTGCAGCGACGGCGGGGTCGGTCCCTGTCGCCCCTCGGCGGGAAGGACGTACTGGAGCGGATTGGGGTAGTACGACTGGGCGTTCCACGACAGGTCGTAGTCCGGCCCGGTCAGTTTGGCGCCCCAGGCGGCACCTTCCATGGGCAGCAGCTTGACCTTGATCCCGACGCGGGCGAGCTGATCCTGCATCAGGGTCATCATGTTGTCGGTGCCCGGGTCGTAGCCGCTGATGTACATCAGCGTCGTCGAGAATCCGTGTGGGAAGCCGGCCTGGTTCAGCAGTTCCCTGGCCCGGCCGGGGTCGGGCTGCGAGTAGGGAAGCCGGTCGAGTGTCGGTGCCCACGTGGCCGAGGGGAAGTAGCCGCTCGGCCTGGCGCCGCCGTGGTAGGCGCCGTCGGCCAGTTCGGTGCGGTCGACGGCCAGTGCCAGCGCCTGCCGCACGAGCGGGTTGTCGAAGGGTTTACGCAGGTTGTTGACCTGCAGGAAGATCGTCGAGTCGGTTTCGACCTTGTCGAGGGTCACGTCGTGGCGCCCCTTGAGCGCGTCGGCGCTCGCCGCGTCGGGGAACATCAGGTCGATCTTTCCGGCCTGCAGGTTCGCCACCTGTGTGGCGATGTTGGGGATGTACAGCACCGAGAGCGCGGGGGCGGCGGTCTTCTTGCCCCAGTAGTCCTCGTTGCGTTCGAGTTGGAGCCGGCTGTTGGCGCGAAACGACGTCTGCTTCCACGGCCCGGTGCCGACCATGGTGATGGCCGAGTTGGTCGTCGTCGCGGCGTGCCGGCTCATGACCGCGCATCCCCACACCAGCGGATTGGCCATGTTGTTGATGAATCCGGCGTCGGGCGTGCCCAGGGTGAATTCGACGGTTCCGGCGTCGATTTCCTTGACGCTCTGCAACGTCGGGAAGACTTCCTTGTCGATGCCGGTCGGGCTGGCGCGTAGTCGGTCGAAGGAGTAGACGACGTCGTCGGCCGTGAGCGGGTCGCCGTTGTCGAAGCGCACGCCCGGGCGCAGCGTGAAGGTGTAGGTCAACCCGTCCGGGGATTCGCGGTAACCGGTGGCGAGCGCGGGCTCGATCCGGCCGTCGGCGGTCGTGGTGTACAGGCACTCGTACGAGAGTTGCCAGGCGAACCGGTCGGCGTACAGGCCGGATCCTTGCGGGTCCAAGGTGCTGGGCGCGGTGGTCTCGCCGACCACCAGGCCGTCGGCTCGCGCGCTGTCGGCCACCGGAGCGGAGCACGCGGAGAGGACGAGGGCGGATACGACGAGGCAGACGAAACTCGTCACGATGCCGCGTCTGCGCGCTGTGGGCATTCGATCCTCACTTCACCGGCGCGGGGCGAACGCCGTTCGAACAACAGGGCGTTGTGCAATGCAAAACGTCATGTCGCAATGCATTAAGCGGTGACCATATTTCCCCGGTGTGTTCCGCGCAATAGCGATCTTGCGAGCCGAAACGACACGCGATGCGTGGACGGCCGATGTCCGCGGAGGCGACGACGAGCGACTCGGTCTCCGGCGTGGTCGCGGTCGGGGATCGCCGATCCGCTGGTGCTCGATGCCGCGCGCGTCGCCGATCTGGCAACCTACGACCACTCGCGGCAGTTCGCGAGCGGCGCGGACCACGTGGTGATCGGCGGCGAGTTCGCGCTTTGCGACGGCAGCCTCCGCAGCGTCACAGCCGGCCGTGCGATTCGACGAGGAGACGTCTTGACCGACCCATTGGCACCCACCCCCGGCGCACGGAACAACTCCGCCTCGCTCCGCCGAGCGCTGGGCATCCTGCTCAAACTCGGCGACGACCTGGAGGGTCACGGCCGCACCCTCGGCGAACTGGCGGGGCAACTGGACCTGACCAAGTCCACGGTGCTGCGGTTGCTGCAGCCGCTCATCGACGCCCGGTTCGTCCAGGCGCTGCCCGGTGGCATGTACCGACTCGGCTGGCGCAACGCCCAGTTGGGGCAGGTGTACCTCGCGGGTACCGACCCGCAGCGCGACATGCGCGACGTGCTGGAGCGCCTGTCGCAGGCGACCAGCGAGACCGTTCACCTGGTCTCGGCCGACTTTCCGCACGTGGTCTACATCGACAAGGTGGTCAGCTCACTGCCGGTGCGCATGGCTTCGCGGGTCGGCAGCACCCAGCCGGCGTACTGCACGAGCGTCGGCAAGGCGATGCTGGCGCACGCCGAAGCCGCGACGGTGGACGCGGTGATCGCGGCGGGCATGCCGGCCCGCACCGTGAACACCGTCACCGACGAAGACGTGCTGCGTCGCGAACTCGCGACGACCCGCGCCCGCGGTTGGGCGATCGACGACGTCGAGAACGAGGCGGGGGTGCGGTGCGTCGCCGCGGCGGTCTTCGACGCGTACGGAGCGGCGACGAGCGCGATCAGTGTGTCGGGACCCACGGAGCGGATGACACCGGAGCGCGCCCGGGAGGTGGCCCCGCTGGTGCGAGCGGCTGCCGGGGAGATCTCGCAGCGCTGGGGAGGACAGCGCTGAGCACCGGCGTCTGTTCGCGTCGTGTGCCGAGGTTCGGGCGGGCGCGCAGGGGCGCAGGGCGTGGAGTGCGGAACGGTGGTCCGCGCGTGGCGCCCCGGGAACCCGCACGGCGGGGGAAAACGAGCGGTGATTCGTGGGACGTCGGGGAGGGGGCGGCGGATACGGGCGGCGAAACGGCTTGTTCGGCCGGGGCGCCGTGAGCGGTGCGGGGTTGCCCGGACAAGGCCGGCCGGACGCCGCCGGCGGTATTCGGCCGCTCGGCTGTTCCGCGACCACCCGACCACCCGTTCGGCGAACTCGGTCGCGGGCCGGTAACTCGGTCGCGGGCTCCGACTCACTCGGGCAAACGCCCCGATGAACGCCCCGCCGGCTCGGGGCCGCCACATATCGGCCGACATTATCCGTGCCGCGAAAGGCCCCGCGGGTCGATTCCACGCCTGCCTTCGGCAAATACTTCGACAAGCCGGCGTCAATGGCTCCCCCGCCGAACGGCACTACGCGGAGCGACTTCCTTTACCTCCGTGAAAACCGTTTCGTCACAAAAGCGCCGAAGACCTGCCCTCGTCACTCCGATACCAACCACCGCACCCTCCCCAAGAATGCGCGCACACAACAGCGAAACCTCGCAATCATCCGTCTCACCCACCGAACAACCAACCAACCGCCGGCCTCGACCCAATCGAACCCGGGCTCGCGCCAACCGTTTTTTCTCGGCGGTGCGACCGTTCTTCTCTGGGTACGGCCGTTGTCTTTCGGTAAAAAGCGAGAAGACCATCCGCGTCTTCGATCGGTCGAGGACGTGACCGGACGGCGGATCTACGCGGGAAGCGCGAAGCCCTCTCCGGCCGCTCCTCTCGACTGTCAAATCGGACATCATGGCTGCTCAAGGGTGGTTTGACGGCGTCCTCGGAGCTTCGATCCGAGGGCGGGAACCGTCCGGAAAGAATGCCGAGTGGGCCGATATATCCATCACGTGTCGCAGCCGCTTCGTTACACTGCGTCTATTGAAGGTGCGCCTCAAACTCCATAAGATGCGAGCGAGAGGCACCACCAGAATCAAGTCCACCGCAATTGGCATTGCCTCCGGAAATCGGTCGACTCGCCGACGCCGGGGCTCCGTTGGGGTGGACGACGGGCACGGGGGTTGCACGGCAGCGGAGCAGGCACGGGGGAGTCGATGAACTACTGCTACACGCATGTATTGTCACCGCAACAACGGTCCGCGAAGGCTCGATGCCTTCGCCCCTGCCCAGGCAGCCTCGGGATCTCGGATTCCGCGGCCGACGAGGCGGCGACGTGAAGGAATCCGTCCCGTTGAGCCTCTGCCGATAGGGCAAAGACCGCCGCAGCCCGCCCACTTGTGGGCAGGGCTGCCCAAGGCCGTCCCCATTGGTTCGGGCATGGCTTTCGCCGCCACGTGACACCGGGCGGCTCGCTTCCTTTGGTCCTTTCCCCCTGTGCCCTTCTGCGCGCGGAACAGCACCGAAAGGTTTCAATAACGTGGCCCCTCATGCATTAGCCATGCCCGCATCCGTCGCTCCGGTGGCAATCGTCGGTATGTCTTGTCGGCTGCCCGGCGGCGTTTCGTCCGTCGACGACTTTTGGAAACTGCTCGCGAGCGGGACGGACGCCGTCGGCGAGGTCCCACCGCAACGCTGGCAGGACTACCAAGGACGCGGCGCGTCGAGCGACGGCCTCTTACGCAGAACCATCCGACAGGGAGGCTTCCTCGACGACGTCCAAGGCTTCGATGCCGAGTTCTTCGGCATCAGCCCGCGGGAAGCGCGCCTGATGGACCCGCAACAGCGAATCCTGCTCGAAGTCGCCTGGGAAGCCCTGGAACACGCCGGCAGGGCCCCGGGCACGCTGGCGGGCACCGACACCGGTGTCTTCGTGGGCGCGTGGTCCGACGACTACGGCCGCCGTCTCCTGGAAGACCTGCCCGCCATCGACGCCTGGACCGGCGTAGGGGCGACACTGGGCAGTTGCGCCGCCCGGCTGTCCCACCACCTCGACCTGCGCGGGCCGTCCGTGCTGGTGGACACCGCGTGCTCCTCCTCCCTGGTGGCCGTACACCAGGCCTGTCAAAGTCTGCGCCTGGGCGAGAGCGGGTTGGCCGTCGCGGCGGGGGTGAATCTCCTGCTCTCCCCCGGACTGACCGTCAACTTCGAGCGCGCGGGCGCGCTTTCCCCCCACGGCCGTTGCCGGGCGTTCGACGCCGACGCCGACGGCTACGTGCGCTCCGAGGGCTGCGCCGTCGTCGTCCTCAAACGGCTGACCGACGCATTGGCGGACGGTGACCGCATCCTGGGCCTGGTGCGCGGCAGCGCGGTGACGCAGAACGGGCACGGCGCGGGAATCATGGCTCCCAGCAGTGCCGCGCAGGCTCGCACCATCCGCTTGGCGTGCGAAGCCGCCGGCGTGTCCCCCGCCTCCCTCGACTACATCGAGGCCCATGGCACGGGAACCCCCGCCGGGGACCCCGCCGAAGCCGCCGGCATCGGCATCGCGGTCGGCGGCGGGCGCCCGGCCGGGGACGCCTTGCCGATCGGATCGGTGAAAACCAACATCGGCCACACCGAGTCCGCGGCCGGAGTGATCTCGCTGGTCAAGGTCGTCCTCGCGCTGGGCCACGGGGTCATCCCGGCCGCCCTGCACCACCGCACCCCCCATCCGGCGATCGCGTGGGACGAGCTCGGGTTGCGTGTGGTCACCGAGTGCGAACCGTGGCCCGTGCACGAGGGCCCGCGGCTCGCGGGCGTGTCTTCGTACGGCTTCGGCGGCACGAACGCGCATGTCGTGCTGGAGGGGGCGCCCCCGACCGAGGAACCGTCCCCGGTACCGATACCCGTACCGAACCACCGGGTTGTGGCGTTCCCTTGGTCGGCGTCGACCGAACAGGCGCGCGTCGACGCCGCCGGTGGGCTCGTCGACTGGCTCATGGGCGCGGGTGCTTCGGCCGATCACAACGGCTTGGCCCACACATTGACCGCACGCCGGTCCCCGTCGCTGTGCCGCGCCGTGGCCGTCGCCGGTGACCGGGAGGAACTGCTGCGGGCGTTGCGGGCGCACACCGCCGGGGAGGCGGATCCCGGGCTGGTCTGTGGTCGGGTGCCGGCCGGCGCCGCCTCGGGTTCGGTATGGGTGTTCTCCGGGCACGGGTCGCAGTGGACCGGGATGGCCCGCGAACTCCTCGACGAAGAGCCGGTGTTCGCCGCGGTGATCGACGAACTGGAGCCGATTTTTCGCCGGGAGGCGCAATTCTCCCTGCGCGCGTTCCTTTCGGATCGCGACCTGGACGAGGCCGGGGTTCACGAGATACAACCGGTGATCTACGCGGTGCAGACGGCCCTCGCGCAGTTGTGGCACGACCACGGTGTGCGCCCGGCGGCCGTCATCGGGCACTCGGTCGGCGAGATCGCCGCCGCCGTGGCCGCCGGGGGGCTCACCCGCACGGACGGTGCGCGGCTGGTGTGTCGACGGTCGGCGTTGCTGCGCCGGGTCGCGGGCCGGGGCGCGATGGCGCTGGTGGCGCTGCCCGCGGACGAGGTGTACCGACAGTTGGCGTCGGCCCCCGCGTTGTCGGTTGCCGTGGCGATCCGCGCCTCCCCCCTGTCCACCGTGATCGCCGGTACGCCCGACGCGGTCGAGCGGGCGACCGCGCACTGGACCGAGCAGGGAGCCCTGGTGCGCCGGGTGGCGTCGGATGTCGCCTTCCACAGCCCGCAGATGGATCCCCTGCTCGCGGATCTGGTGGCGGCCGTGGCCGACATCCCTTGGCGCGAACCGCGCCTTCCGGTGTTGTCCACCTCCACCGCCGACCCGGAGGGCGAGCACGTTTTCGACGGCGCCTACTGGGCGGGCAACCTGCGCAACGAGGTACGGCTGGACGCGGCCGTCCGGGCCGCCGCCGCGCGGGGGCACCGGGTCTTCCTGGAGGTGTCGGCACACCCGGTGGTGGTGCACTCGGTACGCGAAACCCTGTCGCTGGAGGGCATCGAGGACGCCTGCGTCACGGGAACCCTGCGCCGCGCCGTGCCCGCCCGCACGGCGTTCCTGAAGTCCGCCGCGGAACTGCATTGCCACGGCGTGCCCGTGGACTTCGGCAGGGGTCGCGACTCGGGTCCGTGGACGGATGCGCCGACCACGACCTGGGACCACCAACGCCACTGGGCCCACTCCCGGCCTGTGGTCGGCTCGGCCGCGAGCCACGATCCGGGTTCGGGAACGCTGCTGGGATCGGCCCTGCCTTCGGGCGAGCACGTACCGCTGCGCACCTGGTACACCAGGCTGGACGCGGATTCGGTGCCCGGGACGGCGATGGGTCCGGCCGGCGAGAGCCCGGTCGCGCCCGCGGTCGTGGTCGCCACCGTGCTGGCCGCGGCCCAGTCGGCGCCGGCGGCCGCGCTGCGACTTCGGGAGCTGGAGGTTCGCCTCCCCCTGCCCGTGGACAAGCCCCGCGACGTCCACGTGGTGGCCGGACCGCAATCGGTGACCGTCGTGTCGACGGAGGCCGGCGGCTCGGAACCCGCGGTCGTACACGCCGTCGCGCGGATCGACGACGAGGCACCTCCCGAAGCCGTCGGGCCAGTCGCATCGGTGGATCGCGCGCCGCGCGCCGGCGAGTGGACGCCCGGCCGGCCGACCGAATCGCCGGCCGGTGACGCGGTGTTCGCGTGGCACGTCGAGGCACACCGTTTCGCCGACGGCGGGCTGGAGGCCGAGGTGGAGGTGGCCGCCGACGCGGCCGACGGCGAGGGTTCGTCCGCCGGATGGGCGGCCTGGATCGACGCCGCGACGCATGTGGCGTCCTGGCTCCCGGGAGCCGCGGCATCCGTCGCGGCGGTCGAGTCGGTCGCCGAGCTCACCATCGC
>NZ_WWJX01000724.1 GCF_009865215.1 Streptomyces sp. SID3343
CGTCGCGGCGGTGACCGCACTCCCCGCGGGCCCGTTCGCCGGCCGGGTCCCGCCCGCCATCCGATAGGGGCCGTCCGCGACCTTCCCCGGTCTGGGCGCCATCGTCGATCCCATCGCCTGCGCCGATCCCGGCCCCGCACCACTGCCCCGATCACCGGCGAGCAGTGGCTGCGCCGGGTCATCGGTCCGGCTCTGCTCGAACTCGTCGATCACCGGCGCGCCAACCGGGAGACGGACGGCTGATCCGGTGGCCGGGCGGCCCGGCTCCGACACGAACTCCATTGCAACCCAAGGCACTTCGTGCCGGATGGGGTCGGCCGGCCGCTAGCGGTCGCGCTCGGGATCGCGAGCGTGCAACCACGTGTCCAGGTACACCCTTTCCCCGTCCGCTCGTTCGCGGACCAGGGGCTCGGCGTCGGTGCGGGCGAACCCCGCCGCGCGGGCCACCGCCCGACTGCCGGCGTTGTCGGGTGGGATGCGCAGGAGGACGGAGGTCCGGCCCAGTTCGTCGTACGCGTATTCGGCCATCAGCCGCACCGATCGCACGGCCAGACCGCGACGGCGATGCGCGGCGCCGATGCCGTAGGCCAACTCGACCGCCTCGCCGTTCTCCAGGCCGTCCGTGGCCAGGAACAGCAGTATCTCGCCGCAGGGTTCGCCGCCGTCGATCGTCACGGCCAACTGGACGGCGCGATGTTCGGCCCGCAACCTGCGCGCCTTGATCAGATGCTCGCGTGCGTCCTCGATCCGATAGGGCGACGGCAGCGGTGTCCATCGTTCGATCTCGACGTCGTCGAACAGGGTTACCAGGGAGGGGACGTCGGCATCGGTCCACTCCCGCAGACATATTCCGTGACCGGTGAGCCGAACGTCGGTCGGCAACTCGCGTAGGGGTGGTTGTTGAGGCGACATGGGTCGATCCTGCCCGGTCGCTCGGATTCCGGCCAGGGAAAAGGCCGTTCACGATGACGGCACCGCCGCCGGTGACGGAGCGGCGTCCGGTCTCGCGGCGTGGCGGTACGGCGGCGCGGCGCGGCGTGGTGGCCGGGTCGGTCTTGTCGAGGACAGGTGTTGTCGTGGACAGGTTTTGTCGTGGGGCGGGCTTCGCCTTGGCAGGTACGACCGGGACGGATCGTTCATACGCCTAAGTTGTGGCTCGGAACTTAATGTATGGAGCGGTCGGGCCCCGCACTGTTCGAGATGCGAAGGCGACGTGGGGGTTTGCGCTGTTTTGGGATTGATTCTTGTACGCACAGGCACTTACCAACCGGTTTATCGCCCGATTGCGTTTCCCAACCGTTACCGAAGTCGGCATTTCTCGCGCCTGTCAGGGTCTGGCGAACACCCGGTAGGGCTATTACGTTGTCGCCCACAACATTTAGCGCGAGGTTGTCTCCAGAGGTGCCTTCAGAGGTTGCCTGCATCTGCCGGACATCCTGCGTGTGCCAGACCTGCCCTGCCCGCGTCACGTCTGCCGCCGGCCACACCGGCGCGTGCCCGAAGGGATCCACCATGCGCAAGAGGCTCCTCGTATCCGTCTCCGCCTGCGCCGTGCTCGCGGCCGGCACCCTGTCGGCCTGCTCGGACGACTCGGGCAGCGGCTCCGGCGACGGCAACGGCAAGAAGGCCAAGGTCGGCGTGATTCTCCCCGACAGCAAGACGTCGGGCCGCTGGGAGACCAACGACCGCAAGTACCTCACCGACGCGTTCAAGGCGGCGGGCGTCGAGTACGACATCCAAAACGCCCAGGGCGACAAGTCGCAGTTCCAGACGCTCGCCGACCAGATGATCACCAACGGCGCGACCGTGCTGGTGATCGTCAACCTCGACAGTGGTACCGGAAAGGCCGTCCTCGACAAGGCCAAGTCGCAAGGCGTGGCCACGATCGACTACGACCGCCTCACCCTCGGCGGCAGCGCGCAGTACTACGTCAGCTTCGACAACGTGAAGGTCGGCACGCTGATGGGCCAGGGCATCGAGAAGTGCCTGGCCGCGGCGAAGGTCCAAAAGCCCACCATCGCGATGCTCAACGGCTCGGCCACCGACAACAACGCGACGCTGCTCAAGCAGGGCTACGACGGCGTGCTCAAGCCGAAGTTCGACTCCGGCGAGTACGTCAAGGGCCCGGACCAGGCCGTGCCGGACTGGAACAACACCGAAGGCGCCAACATGTTCGAGCAGATGCTCACGCAGTCGCCGAACATCGGCGGGGTCGTCGCGGCCAACGACGGACTGGCCAACGCCGCCATCTCGATCCTCAAGAAGCAGAAACTCAACGGAAAGGTGCCGGTCACCGGGCAGGACGCGGAGACCACCGCGCTCCAGAACATCCTGGTCGGCGACCAGTGCATGACCGTGTACAAGGCGATCAAGAAGGAGGCCGACGCGGTCTCCACGCTCGCGGTCGCGTTGGCCAAGGGCGAGAAGCCGAGCGTGCCGGCCGTCGTGCGCGACCCCGAGGGCAAGCGCGACGTGCCCTCCGTGCTCCTGGAGCCGCTGGCCGTCTTCAAGGAGAACGTCAAGGACGTGATCGCCGACGGCTACGTCACCAAGGACGCGCTGTGCACCGGCGAATACGCCGCCAAGTGCACCGAAGCCGGCATCAACTAGCCTCCGCACCGCGCGCGTTCGTCCGAACCGGCACTCACGAAGTGCCGGTTCGGCGGTGCGTACCCACTCGGCGGTGCGTACCCACCCCACCGACAGCATCCTGTCGAGGTCAGCGAGGAGCCCACATCGTGGCCCTGTCCCCCACCCCCGCCCCGCCGCCCGGATCCGCCCCCGAACCCGTACTGCGCCTGCACGGAGTCAACAAGAGCTTCGGCGCCGTGCACGTGCTGCGCGACGTCGACCTGTCCGTGTACCAGGGGGAGGTCACCGCCCTCGTGGGCGACAACGGCGCCGGCAAGTCGACACTGGTCAAGTGCATCGGCGGGATCCACTCCGCCGACTCCGGCGACTACTTCTTCGACGGCGTCCCGGTCACCGTGCACAGCCCGCGTGATGCCGCGGACCTCGGCGTCGAGATCGTCTACCAGGACCTCGCCCTGTGCGACAACCTCGACATCGTCCAGAACATGTTCCTGGGCCGCGAGAAGCGCCGCGGCTGGGTCCTGGACGAGGACAGCATGGAGCAGATCGCCGAGGAGACCCTCGCGGGCCTGTCCGTGCGCACCGTCTCCTCGATCCGCCAGCGCGTGTCCAGCCTCTCCGGCGGACAGCGCCAGACCGTGGCCATCGCCAAGGCCGTGCTGTGGAACAGCAAGGTCGTGGTGCTGGACGAACCCACCGCCGCACTCGGCGTCTCGCAGACCGCGCAGGTGCTCGAACTGGTCCGCCGGCTCGCCGACAACGG
Source organism: Streptomyces sp. SID3343 (assembly GCF_009865215.1). GTDB lineage: Bacteria > Actinomycetota > Actinomycetes > Streptomycetales > Streptomycetaceae > Embleya. Next base: position 3,356 of record NZ_WWJX01000724.1, read on the forward strand.
CCTCGCCGTCGTGCTCATCTCGCACAACATGAACGACGTGTTCGCGGTCGCCGACCGCATCGCGGTCCTGTACCTGGGTCGGACCGCGGCGCAGGTACGCACCAGTGAGATCACCCATTCCCAGATCGTCGAACTCATCACGTCGGGGCAGACCGAGTCGCTCGGTCCCGGCGCCGGCCGGAACGGAGTGAACCGATGACGAGCAGCGTGCTGCCCCTCGCCGAGAAGGGCGAATCCCCGACGGGCGAATCGCCGGTCGTCGCGCACCTCAAGGACTACGTCGCGCGCCTGCGCGGCGGCGACACCGGCGCGATGCCCGCCGTGCTCGGTCTGGTGGTCCTGTGCACGGCCTTCTCCATCATGCGTCCGCGCTTCCTGAGCGCCGGCAACTTCGCCAACCTGTTCACCCAGGGCGCCGCCGTCACGGTGATCGCGATGGGCCTGATCTTCGTCCTGGTACTCGGCGAGATCGACCTCTCGGCGGGCTTCGCGAGCGGCGTGTGCGCGGCCGTACTCGCGGTATTGCTCGCCGACCACGGCTGGCCCTGGTATCTCGCGGTGCTCGCGGCCCTGGTGGTCGGCGCGGTGATCGGCCTCGTGCTCGGCGTCCTGGTCGCCAAGGTCGGGATACCGTCGTTCGTCGTGACGCTCGGCGCGTTCCTGGCCTTCCAGGGTGTCGTGCTGCTGCTCGTCAAGGGCGGCACGAACGTGCCCGTGCGGGACTCGACGATCCTGGCGATCTCCAACCGCAACCTCGCGCCGATCGTGGGCTGGCTGCTCGCCGCCGCGACGGTGGGCGGGTACGCGGCGCTGCAACTGCGCCGCAATCGCAACCGCTCGCGCCGCGGACTGGTGGCCGAGCCGATCGCGATCACCTCGATCCGCGTCGGGGTACTGGCGGTCGCGGTCGGCCTCGCGGTGTTCGTGCTCAACCGGGAACGCAGCCGCAACGTGGTGATCTCGTCGCTCAAGGGTGTGCCGATCGTGGTCCCCGTGCTGGTCGTGCTGCTCCTGGTGGGCACGTTCGTGCTGCGCCGCACGCCGTACGGGCTGAGCCTGTACGCGGTCGGCGGCAACCGCGAGGCGGCCCGCCGCGCCGGGATCAACGTGGACCGCGTACGCATCTCGGCCTTCGTGATCTGTTCGACCATGGCCGCGGTCGGCGGCATCGTGGCCGCGTCGCGGGCCAACTCGGTCGACTCGAACACCGGTGGCAGCAACGTGCTGTTGTACGCGGTCGGCGCCGCGGTGATCGGCGGGACGAGCCTGTTCGGCGGCAAGGGGCGGGTGTTGGACGCGGTCCTCGGCGGCGCGGTGGTCGCGGTGATCGACAATGGGATGGGGCTCATGGGGTACAGCGCCGGCGTCAAGTACGTTGTGACCGGCGTGGTGCTCCTCCTCGCGGCCGGGGTGGACGCCCTGTCCCGGCGGCGGGCCGAAGCCGCCGGGCTGCGGTGACGCGGCGTTCCCGGTCTGGGGACGGTGCGGGCGGGGTTCGGGGGTCGGGGGTGCCGGGGGGTGCGGGTGCCTCGGAGGCTCCGGGGGTGTCGGGTGCCTCGGGTGTGCCGGGTTGTTCGGGTTCCGCGGGTGCACCGGGTTCTTCGGCCGGACCGGGTTCTTGGGATGCTTCGGGTTCTTCGGATGCGCCGGGTTCTTCGGGTGGACCGGGTATTCGGGATGCTTCGGGTTCTTCGGTCGCGCCCGGTTCCTCGGATACTTCGGGTTCTGCGGGTGCACCGAGTTCTTCGGATGCTTCGAGTGCTTCGGATACGAAAGGCAGGGTTCGTAGCCCCATGCGTGCAGCGCCTACCCAGGAGGACATCCGCAGGCAGAACCTGGGGGCGCTGCTTCGCCATGTGCACGTGCTGGGTCCCACCTCGCGGGCCCAGCTCACGGCCGGCATGGGGCTCAACCGCAGCACGATCGGGGCGCTGACCGCGGATCTGGCCGCGGCGGGGCTGGTCGTCGAGGAGTTGCCGCGTGACACCGGGGGGCGGGGCCGACCCTCGCTCGTGGTGCGGGCGCAGTCCCAGCGGGTGTACGTGTTCGCGTGCGTGATCGGGGTCGACCGGGTCGTGGCGGCGCGGGTGGGGCTCGGCGGGGTGGTCCTGGACCGACGTGAACTCCAGCGCCCCGGAAGCAGATTCTCGCCCAAGGAGGTCGCCGAGGCGCTCGGCGGTTTCGTCGGGCAGATGCGGCTGACGGCGCCGCGCGACGGGGTGTGCGTGGGCGCGGGGGTCGCCGTGTGCGCGATGGTGCGGCGCTCGGACGGCACGATTCCCGAGGGGCCCACTCCCGATTGGCGCGACGAGCCGTTGGGGGAGCGGCTTTCGGCGGCGATCGGCACGGTGGCCATGGTGGGCAACGACGCGGACCTCGGCGTGGTCGCCGAGCACACGCGAGGTGCGGCGGTGGGCTGCGACGACGTGATCTACCTGCACGGCGACGTGTGTATCGGTGGCGGCATCCTGTCCGCCGGGCGGTCGGTGACGGGCGGCGACGGGTACGCGGGCGAGGTCGGGCACATGGTGGTCAACCCGGACGGCCTGCCGTGCCGATGTGGGTCGCGCGGGTGTTGGGAAACGGAGATCGGCGAATTCGCGTTGACGCGCGGCACCGCCAAGCACGCGATCGGCGGCCTCGCGGACGCGGCGGCGCGCGGGGACCAGGACGCGGAGGAGGGGCTGCGCCGGGTCGGCGACTGGCTGGGGCTGGGGGTGGCCAACCTGGTCAACATCCTCAACCCGCAGATGGTGGTGTTCGGCGGGACACTGCGGGAGGTGTACCTGGCCACGGCGGCCCAGGTGCGCAGCCGGCTGAACCGGACGAGCCTGGCGGTGACTCGCGAGCACTTGAAGCTGCGTACGGCGGCGCTGGGGGACGACGCGCCGTTGTACGGGGCAGCGGAATTGGCGTTCGCTCGGCTGCTGGAAAACCCGTTGGAGTCGGGAGTCGAGGCCGCGAGCGGGTAAGGCGAACCCGTACGAACACGAGAGCACCGTCGATCGGGGCCTCGGGCCGAAGCCCCGTGCCTGCGACAACTCCTGGGCGCGGGCCGCCGACTGCACGGAAATGGGCCGACGAGGTCCGCGGCGGCAGGCCGCCGATACTCCCACCCACCACACGAGCGACGACTCGCTCGCGGTTCTCAGTCGATACAGAACTCGTTGCCCTCTATGTCCTGCATGGGAATGCACGAGTCATTGCCGTCGTACAGCGTTTGCACGTGTACCGCGCCGAGCGGGACCAGTCGTGCGCACTCGGCCTCGAGTACGGCGAGGCGCTCCGCACCCACGAGTCCGGTACCGACCCGCACGTCGAGATGCACCCGGTTCTTGGCCGCCTTTCCTTCGGGGACGCGCTGGAAGTACAGTCGCGGGCCCACGCCCGAGGGATCACTGCAGGCAAACCACGCGTCCTGCTGCTCAGGGGGCAGCGAGCGCCGGTGTTCATCCCAGCTGGCGAACCCCTCCGGGGGCGGCGGTACGACGTATCCCAACACCTCACACCAGAAACGAGCGAGGCGCTCGGGTTCCGCACAATCGAAAGTGACTTGGAACTGCCTGATCGATGCCATCGGTCCACCGTACCGGCGCGTGCCGTGCACCGAGATCCTGGGACGTCGTCGCCGTGCGGGTCGTGGTCTCGCGGTGACGACGAACGGGTCCCGGGAGTCGGTGGGTGCAGGCGCCGGTTCCCGCCGAGCAGGATCGACGGGCCCGATTCGCCGATCCGATCCGAGCGCGGTCCACGGCTTTCGCCACACGCCGGGTGGTACTCCGACGTGTTTTGAACAGCGTCCGGAAGTTGGCCGGTGTACCCGGGCCGCACCGCTCGCCGGCGGCACCGGGCACGAGCCTCGCGTCGGGGTTCCTGAGCGGGCGTCTCGTCACCGTTTCCGGGAACGGCACCTGCGGGCTCGGGCGCCGACGTTCACGAGAAGGAGGAACTCCGGATCGTCGACGCCGCGTCGACCGTCCCAACCCCGGCCCGCCTGCGCTGGGTTCTTCGGTCGGGGGCGGTGTGCGCCCGGCTCGCAAGGGGCGTGCGGGTGCGCTATCGAGTGGACTCGGTGGGTGAAGCAGCCGTCCGAGTGACAAGCGTGTCGTCTCGGCGTGGCGTGCCGTGTTTCATGTTCCGTGTGTGAGCCGTCGCCGGGTTCGGAGTGGTGCACCGCGCCCGGGCATCGCCCCGGGCCCGGCGGCGGCTGGTGGACTACCTCTCGGTCGTGTGCCCGTCGGAACGGCGGCGGGCACGGATCCGGGAACGCCGTCCCGCGCCGCGTCGCCCGTCCGGAGTGGGCCGGATCGTGGACCGATCGTGGATGCGGGTCGGCGAGTCGGCGGTCGGTCGTCTCGCGAGGCGGACTACGGCCTACGACTCGTTGCCGGCCCGTGGCGCCCGACACTTCCTACCCAAGGACGACGGTGGTGCGTGTGCGTACCGGAGCGTCGAACGAGGGATCGAGGAGGACGAAGTCCTCTTCGCGGGCTCGGGCGAGGGTTTGCGGATCCAGGCGGGCGACGGCCAGTCCCGGGTCGGCGATACTCGCGTCGATGCCCATGTCGATGTCGACGAGCAGCGTGCCGTCCGGGTTCCAGATCGCGCTGTGGCCACAGCCGTGGAGCGGGCCGCTCGGCCCGTTGTGGTTGGCGACGACGACGTAACAGGCGTTGTCCAGGGCCCGCGCCGGCCCGAGCGTCGCACGTTTGTGAGCCCCGTGCCCTTGGCCGAACATCGCGCTGACCAGATACGCGTGGCATCCGTCGAGGGCGGCGGCGCGGGCGTGTTCGGGAAAGCTGGAGTCCCGACAAACGCCGAGCCCCAGTCGCCAGCCGTCGACGTCGAGGGTGCATCCGGCCACCCCGGACTCGAACCCGGCCGCGCGCTCGACGGTGTCCACGTGCTGCTTGTCGTACCGCGCGGCGTACTGCCCGTCCCGCCCCAACACCAGGGCCGAGATGCGCAATCCGCCGCTTCGGCCGGCCCGGGTGGGAGCGCTGACCACCACGGCGGTGTGGGTTTCGGCGCAGGCGACCGAGAGCGGATCGAGTCGTGCGTCGAGGGGCACGGTGGCGGACTCGGCGGCGGTGTCCGGGTCGATCGTGGCGCCGGCGTCCGGGAGGTCGAAGGCGTACGTCTCGGGCGCGGCCGCGATGCCGGACAGCTCATAGCCGGTGAGGAACAGCTCGGGAAGAACCAGCAGATCGGCTCCCCGAGCCCCGGCCCGACGAACCAGGTCGGCGGCAACAGCGACATTCGCGGGAATGTCCAGCGGCACACAAGCCGCCTGCCCGGCAGCAACGGTCACCGGCACCGAGGGCACAGCACGAAGGTCATCCATGATGATCACGGTATCCGCGCATCGACAAACCCCGACCGGCAGCCACGCGACACCCACCCGACGACGCTCCCCGTGCGACCCGGCGACGGGTGAGCGAGCCCGGGGCGCGGGCACGCCCACGGCAGGGTCGACCCGCTGCCTTGACCGCCGGTTCAGCGAAGGTGACGGCCGACCGGGCGCGTGTCAGTCGCCGATGAACCACAGATACAGGTGCACCCCTTGCCGGACGACCTGGCACAAGTCGCGGGCCTGAGCGACCCACTCGCCTCCACAAGCGGCCGGAAGCCGGTCGAGTTCGGCCTGCAGCAGCGGAATCTGTCGCTGGTTGAACACCGCGTCCCCGTACGGGTCCAAGGCCCAGAGCATCGGGAAGCCCACGGGGTCCAACGCCTCCGAGACATCGGTCCACTCCACGCCGATCCGGGCGTGAGCAACGACGTCCCCACGGTCACCACGCACCGCCATGTCGATCACCGGCCGAGCCTATCGGCGCCGCTCGGAGCAGTGTCATCGAACCGTCTGGATTCGGGCGGTTGCGGTGGCTACTGCCACGGGTTTGCCGTGGGGGGCGACGAGTTCCCCGGCGAGGAAGCACACCTCCTTGCCGCGCTGCACGATGCGACCTCGTCCCACCAGACGTCCCGGGTGGGCCGGCCGGAGGAACTGGACGTGGAGGTCGAGGGTCGGCGCGAACCGGTTCTCCGGCAGAGTCGCGATCAGCGCCGGCCCCAACGTCTCGTCGAGCATCGCGGCGAGGAAGCCGCCCTGGATCACCCCCATGGGGTTGACGAACTGTTCGCCCGCCGCGAAGGCCACCTCGATGGTCCCGTGTTCCGGGTCGACCTCGATCAGTTCCCACCCCAAAAGCACCGCAGAGGGCGGCGGCAGAGCCCGCCCCGCCACTACGTCCCAGAACGGCCCACGCCTGTGCGGATCAGTCTCCATGACCCACATTGAACCCGCTCCACCGACAGCCGGGGACAACGAAGCAACGAAGCAACGAAACGTCGAAGCGTCGAAGCAACGAAGCGTCGAAGCAACGAAGCGTCGAAAAGACGGGCTCTCGAAGCGGAGCCGAGTCGGAGCGTGTGCTTGGGCGTTCGGGTTGGGCATCGGAGGGCCGAGGGGGGTTGGGTTCGGGCGTGGGCTCGGTCGCCAACCGTGACGGTTTGTTGTTACCTGAGCGATCGATCGGTAATCTCGCGAGCCCGCGCCAGGTTGGGGGTTCGTGAGCGCTTGGAGGCGTACATGTTCGGCTCCTCCGGCACCGCCGCACCAGACTCCCCCCGAACCACGGCTGCCACCGCCGACGCCACCGTCCGCCGTCGCGGCGCGTGGACACGACTGCGAAACCTGGGCACTGCCACGGTGGTTGCCGCCACCATGGCCACGACCTGGGTCCTGCCGAGTCCCGCCGCCGCGAACACGCGGTTGCCCGTGCCCTACTCCTTCGCCGCCGGAATCGCGGCGCAACTCGTCAACCCGCACTCGTCGCCCCCCGGCTCCAACGACTTCTCCTGTCGTCCGACGGCCACTCATCCCCGCCCCGTCGTGCTGGTGCACGGCACGCTCGGCAACATGGTCGACAGTTGGCAGGCGCTGTCGCCGCTGCTCAAGAACAACGGCTACTGCGTCTTCGCCCTCGACTACGGGGGAGCACCCGGCGGACTCTTCCAGGGCTACGGGGACATCCCCACCAGCGCCGCCCGACTCGGCGCGTTCGTCGACCGGGTGCGGGCCGCCACCGGTACCGCCGAAGTCGACCTCGTCGGCCACTCGCAGGGCGGCGGCGCCCTCCCGCGCTACTACCTCCAGGAACTCGGCGGTGCGGCCAAGGTGCACGACCTGGTCGGTATCGCGCCCTCCAACCACGGCGCGCCCGTGGAGGGCATCCTCCGCCTGCTCGATGCCTTCCCCGGCGGTCGGCAAGCCTTCGTGGACGCGTGCCCGGCGTGTGCGCAACAGGACTTCGATTCACCGTTCATGCGCGACCTCAACGCCCACCCGGACACCGTCGCGGGCGTGCGCTACACCGTGATCGAAAGCAGGTACGACGAGGTGATCAGGCCGTACACCCTGGCCTTCCTCGCCGGCCCCGACGTCCGCAACATCACCGTGCAGGACCGCTGCGGCCTGGACTTCTCCGACCACCTCGCCCTGATCTACGACCGTGTGGCGCTCAACGAGGTACTCAACGCCCTCGACCCGACCCGCACCGACCGCGTCTGCGCCCTGTCCCTGCCGGTCCTCGGCGGCTGAGGCCCAGGGCCGCCGGCACCCGCCCCGCATCGGCCTCCGTCGAACAACTCACCGACCCACCGGGCGATTCGGCGGAGGCCTCGGCGGCACACCGGCTCGGATGCCCCACCGAGCACTGCACCCGGGGCTCCCACGGCGGATTCAGCCGTCGAAGCCCAACCACTCGATACCGAGGTCGGCGAGAGGCTTCAGGAGGGCACGGTGCGTCGCGGCCACGACGACCGAGTCGTACGTGTCGCCGCCGGTTTCACCGCCGACTTCGACGACGAGCCCGGGAGCGACATGGAAGGACGTCGGACTGAACGACCACCAGTACGACCGCAGTGGTACGCGACGCAACGTTCGGGTCAGGTCATCGACGAGCGGCGCCGGCGGTTCGCCGACGATGGCACGGTAGGGACCGCCGATGGCTGCTTCGGCGAGGGAGAATTGCAACAACCAGCCACTGAGCGGCTCACGTTCGCGCTCCGGAGGAGTGAACCGGTCGTGGTGGAGCCACACCGCCGGGTCGGGCTCGCTCGGGTCCACGCGCCAGTCATATCCGCCCTGGTTCTCGACGGCGATCCGCAGCGGGCCGCCGGCATGCCGGGCCAACTCTTCCCACGGTTCGACGAAGTTCTGCACGCCCAGGATCTGTGGCCGTTCCGCAGCAAGCCGGTGGAAATGCGCCAGGGGCGGGGGGACAGGCAATTCGGTTGCGGTCGAGGCGTGCGACGCGGGCACGCCCGACGTCTTCGGATACCAGCCGGTGACGAAATCGGCCAAGGCCGCAGTGGGGTCCACGGGCACAGCGTCCAACCAGTCGACGCCCGGCGGCGGGGCGACCGGGCGCGGTGGGCGGACGCGGTCGAGCACGGATTCGGACAGCGGCGGCCGAATGCTCAGGGCAGCCTCGAACCCGCGCTCGGGACCGGCACCCCAAGACCGGAGATCACCCTGGCCGAGATAGAGCACACCGTCGGGCACCCGGACGAACAAGAGCATCGGCTCGCGCAGTTGGTACAGCCGGTCCACGAACCGGACGGGCGCCACATCGATCAACTCGAACGTTCGGCTGTCGCGAACCCCGCTCTCGTGCGGGTCGTCGTGCGAGTCCGCGATCACCACGGTCGCGGCCGCACCGAACACCACACCGGCCCCGCCGACGCGGTAGTCGGCCGGGCCGGCGCCGGCCAGGGCGAGCACGTCCGTCTCCTCGTTCAGCAACGTCAGCGGGGCAAAGGGGTGAGCGGTCATCCGGACATCGTGTCGAACCGCGTTTCGTCAGGCTCCGGCGGCCTGTGCGGCGGACACCGCAAGCTTCGTTTCAGTGGCCCGGCTCGACCGCACGGCGTAGGTCGTCGACGTACGCCTCGGGCTGTTCCCAGGCTGCGAAGTGACCGCCGGCGGGGTGTTCCACGTAGTCGCGAATGTTCAGGAAGGCCTCGGCGTAGCTTCGTGGTTCCGGCTTGATGTCGTGCGCGAACACGGAGAGCACGGTCGGTGTGTCGATCCGGTCGGGGAGGGCGAACGGTTCGACATAGGTGGCGAAGGAGGTGCCGATCGTGCCGGTGATCCAGTAGGCGGTGACCCAGGTGAGGAGTTCGTCCGCGGTGAAGGCCGATTCGTCGGACCAGGACTCCAGTTTTTCGACGATCCACGCCGCGAGGCCGGCGGGTGAGTCGCCGAGGGCGACCGCGAGCGTGTTCGGCCGCGTCGACTGCTCCGCGATGTAGCCGCCCTCGGCACGGAACCACTGCGCCGAACGGCGCAGGTAGGCCGCCGCGTCGGGCGCGAGCTTCGTCGGGTCCGCCGCGAGCGTACGTTGCGGGGCGATGTTCGTCAGGTGCAAGGCGCCCACCCGGTCGGGGTGTTCGGCCGCGAGGATCTCCGCGACGGTGCCGCCCACGTCGCCGCCGGACACCGTGTACCGCGCGTAACCCAGTTCTTCGAGAGCGTCCGCGACGATCCCGGCGATCCGGTTGACCGACATACCGGAGTCGGCGAGCGGGGCCGCGAACGGGAAGCCCGGCAGCGCGGGAACCACTACGTGCAGGTCCGCGAGCAAAGGCAGGACGCGCTCGAACCGCAACACCGAGTCCGGCCAGCCGTGCAGCAGCACGACCACGGGGGCGTCGGGATCCGCGCACCGTTGGTGGATCACCCGCAGGTCGGTGCCGCCTGCCCGCACGGTCACCCAGGGGAACTCGCCGATGCGGCGCTCGTGCACGCTCCAGTCGTATCCGTTCGCCCAGTATTCGAGGAGTTCGTCCAGGTGGGTGCCGCTCATGCCACGGGTCCCGTCGTCACTCCAGGGGGTCGTGACACGCCGCGTCCGCCGGAGTCGTTCCCGCATCTCGTCGTTCATGTGTATCAGCGTACACATATATGTGTATGCTCGTACACATGACTTCCCGCAATGCGGCCGCCACCAGACAGCGGATCCTGGAGCACGCGCAACGCCAGTTCGCCCGGCACGGATACGCGGCGATCACAGTCAAAGGCGTGGCCGACGCGGCCGGCGTGTCTCCCAACCTCATCACGCGCTATTTCGGTGGCAAGGACGGCCTTTTCCTGGCGGCGACCCGGGTGGAGATTCCCGTTTCCGACGCTTTCGACGGCGAGCGGTCCGCGTTGGGTTCGCGCCTTGCGGCGAGCATCGTCCAGCGCTGGTTCGGTGTGCCCGGGGAGGATCCGCTGCTCGTGCTGCAACGCGCGTCCGGCGAACGCCCGGCGGCGGCGGAGGCGCTGGCCGCGTTCCTCGACACGAACTCGCTGGAGCCGCTGCACCGTTACCTGCGCGACAGCGGCCTGGACGACGTGGAGGCCCGCAGCCGAGCCGCGGCGATCGACGCCTTCGTGCTCGGCGTCTCGACCCGCCGCCGGGTCCTGCGTGCCGAACTCGGTGACCCCGCCGATCTTCAGGACTGGCTGGGTGCCACCATCCAACGCCTCGCCGACGGGTGAGCTACGGCAGTGGGATCACGGGACGGAACAGGCAGGCCGTGGGGCGAGGGCCGGCACGGGACCGGAGAGCGGCCGCGAACAGGCGAGTGTCGGCTTCCCTGCCGTGCCGGAGCACCAGGATCGGACCGGGGCGGCCTGGGCGGCAGATGGGCACGTGCTGCGGGCTTCCGGTTCAGCGCGCTGTCCAGATCCAGCCCGGCGGGGCCAGACCCAGCGCGCGGGCCACCGAGCGGGAGGCGTGGTTGGCGGCGGTGGTGCTGAAAAGCTCGGCCTCCTGCGCGTCACGGGCGACCGTACCGCCACCGCCTGCCCCGACACCGCCCGGCTCCACGGAGACCTCGGTCGCCGGGTCTTGCCCTCGTCGGTGTCCGCTCTGGCTCTCGGTCGGGCTTCGGGGTAGCATCGGACGCGCCTGCTGAATCGTGTCAGCAGCGTGTAGTGTCGGCAGTGTCGGCAGGTGATGGAAGGGTCGTTCATGAAGCTTCACGTTCACGAGCGCGGCGATGGGGACAAGGTCGCTCTGCTCATTCACGGTGGGCTGTCGGACCACGGTACGTGGCACGCGCTCGAAGACGAACTGGTCCGGCGCGGATACCGCGTTCTGGCGTGCGACCTGCGCGGACACGGGCTGAGCCCGCGGGGTGAGTATCGCCCCGAGCTGCTCGCCGACGACCTCGTGGAGAGCCTGCCCGTCGGCGCGGACATCGCGATCGGACACTCGCTCGGTGGGCTGTCTCTCGCGCTCGCGGCCGAGCGGCTCCGGCCCAAGAAGGCCGTGTACTCCGATCCGGGCTTCCGTCTCGGCACGATTCCCGCAGGCGCCCACGCCGGAATGAAGCAGATGGTCGCCAACGCGACCCTGGAGAGCATCCGCGCGATGAACCCGCGCTGGTCGGAGGCCGACGTCGCGGCGGAACTCGCAGGCTTCCGGAAGTTCGACCGGAGCTTCGCCGACGCCATCGGCTCCTTCGACCAGGATTACGTGCCGACGGCCCCCGTCGTACCGAGCCTGGTGCAGGTCGCCGAGCACAGCTTCATCGTGACGCCGGACCTGATCGAGGAACTACGCGCGAACGGCTTCGACATCCGCGTGGTCGCGAACGTCTCCCACTGCATCCACCGCGACGACTTCGACGCCTTCATGAAGTCGCTCGACGGCTGGATCTGAGCTTCGACCGCTTCCGGCACCGACGAAGTCGCGATCGGGACGGCACGGCCGGGCGGACCACCGCCCGGCCTTCGGGCGGGCGCGCGGGGCGGATCCCGGATCGGGTCCTGGGCCTGATGTCCTGTGACAGCGAGACTTCACCGTTTGCCATCGAAGTTCGACCAGGCAGTCGGACGCCCATCCACCAGCCGAACAGCTTCGGCGAGACGCGTCAGGCCGTCTTCTCGGTCATTCCATGAGTGGTGAACGACTGGCGCCACTCCTGTCATCGGACGGCCTCGACCGGAAGGGAGGCCCGGTCGGGTAGACCAGCGCCTTTCGGAGGCTCGATTCCCGCTGTCGGCCGTGCCGCCTATGCTGCGCGGGCACGACGACGTCCGGCGGGCGGCCGTGGCGGCTTCCCGGCCCCGAAGGGACGCACATGATCGGCGACGGTTTCCGGTGGCTGGTGGAGCGCGCGCACTTCCCGGTCGGTTTCTGCGCGACCTTCGCGCGAGGCATGTCCCCCGAGGAACTGCTGGACCGCTTGGGCTGCGATCCGGAGCACACCGCAGTCAGAATCGCGATGGACGCCGAAGACCTGCGCGACGACCTGACCGCCGACGACGAGGAGACCATCGTCGCGGTCGTACGCTCCGGATCCCGCGCCGGCTGGGCGTTCGGCCTCGAAGACGTCACGCTCTACGCCGCCGATCCACGCGTGCTGAGCCGGGTGTCGGTCGGCACCGAGGTTGCCAGTCTGCGTCGCGACGCCGCGCACGGGGAGGTGTGGTTCGAACTGTGGCGAGACGGGCGACCCGTCGAGCACCGCGTCGTCCGGGATCCCGACGAACTGACCGACCTCGAAGACGAGCTGGGCATCGACGCACCCGTGCTCGAACTCCTGAGCCCCACAGTCGAATTGTTGACCGGCTTCGCGCGCTGGGACGACTGATCGACAGATCCGCGTGGCCCAGCCCCTTGGCGACCGCCTTCGTAGCAAACAACTCTGTCCCTGTGTCCCTGTGTCCCTGTGTCCCTGTGTCCTGTGCGACTGGCGGGCGCTTGCCACTCGACACCTCGGACGGTGCTGTGGGATGCCGTCCGGGTGAGGACACGGTCCTGTTGTCCCGTCTCACTCGACCTGATCCCGGTCCCGTGTGGTCCGGTTTGATCCGCCGTGACGCACCAGGTCGGGTGAGATGACGTGCGAGCGGGGAAGTGGGATCCGCCGGAGGGCTTACGGAGCAGTTCAAGGGTTCGAGATGCGGCCGTGCGTGCGAACGGGAGCAGGCCGGGAGGGTGAGATCGGAGGCGAATCGGAACCGGTGTGCCCGATAAGGACTTTGGGCACGTCCGGGTCGTGGCATGATCGGCCGGCGGGTCGTCGGCCCAGCCCGGCCCGGGCCGTGAGGCCCTGCCGTCCCTGCGATCGAAGGAATCGATTCGTGTCGTCGTTCATGCTTCCGGAATTGCCCTACCCCAAGGACGGTCTTGCTCCGCACATCTCGGAGGAGACGCTCGCCTTCCACCACGGTGCGCACCACAAGACCTACGTGACGAACCTGAACAACCTGGTCCAGGGCACCGAATGGGAGGCGGCAAGCCTCGAGGACATCATCAAGAAGTCGTCGGGCGCCCTCTTCAACAACGCCGCGCAGCACTGGAACCACACCTTCTACTGGCACAGCCTGTCGCCGAGCGGCGGCGGCGCCCCCGACGGGGCCGTCGGGGACGCGATCGTCGCGAAGTGGGGCTCCTTCGACACCTTCAAGCAGGAATTCGGCAAGGCCGCGACCGGCCTCTTCGGCTCGGGTTGGGCGTGGCTGGTGCTGAACGGCGACCGGACCCTGGGCATCGTCTGCACTGAGGACGCCCGGACGCCGATCACCACCGACGCGATCCCGCTCCTGGTGGTCGACGTGTGGGAGCACGCCTACTACATCGACTACCGCAACGCGCGCGCCAAATACATCGACGCGTGGTGGAACCTCGTCAACTGGAAGTTCGCCAACGAGAACCTCGCCAAACACCGCTGAGCCCGCCTCCGTTCCGGACCCGCGTCGGTCGATCATCGACGCCGGGGTGGACGGTGTCGTGGGCGGGGTCGACCGCACCGTGTTCGCGACCGTCGGGCTCGGCCGCGACGACCGGCACACCGCGCTGCGTACGTGGGCCCGCGCCTACCGCGACGCCCTCGCGGCCCGCCCCAACGTGGTACCCGCGCCGGCCCAGGCCCCGGGTCGCCGGCCCAGCGCACTACGGGCCGCCGACGCGGTGTTCGGCGCACTGGTCGACGCCGGTTGGCCGCGGGCCCAGGCGACCCGGGTCGGCGTCCTGATGCGCTACTTCGTCACCGGGTCGGCCCTGGGCTCGTTCGCCGGGGGCTTCCCGGACGACGCCAGGCTGTACGCCGACGAGTATCCGCACCTCGATCAGGCGCATCTGCTCGCCGACCTCCAACGCGAGATCAACGAGAGCGCCTTCGAAGCCGGCCTCGAAGCCCTCCTCGTCGGCCTGACCCGACGCTACGAACGCCTGGAGGGCCCACGGCCGGCCGCCCACGGGTAGCGGTCACCCTCGGGCGGAGTCGCGAGCCGCAATGCTCAGGGCCCGCCGGCGATCGGACCGGACCGACTCCGCGTGCTCGTCCCGCGCGGCACCGCACGCGCCACCTCCCGGCGGCAGCCGGAGCCGCGCCGGGAGGCCGCCGGGAGGACGCATGCGGTCCTGTCGTCCAGCAAAGCATGTGATAGCGGGGCATAAGGGGTGGAATGCCCGAGTCGGCCCGACCGCACGCAGACCGTTGTCGCACGGTGGCGTTTCACACCCGCGTCGGGCCGCACCCGATCAACCGCCCGCCCGGCCGAACCCGGTCCCTACTCCGCGAGCATCGATTCACGCAGCCGGGTCAACGTGCGGCTGAGCAGGCGTGACACGTGCATCTGGGACAGGCCCAGGCGTTCGCCGATCTGAGCCTGCGTCATCTCGTCACCGAAACGCATCGACAGGATCGCACGGTCGCGTTCGGGCAGATCCGCGAGCAGGGGCTTGAGCGCGTGGAAGTTCTCCACCGCCTCGAACCCGCCGTCGACGAACGACGCGCGTGTCGCGTACGCGTTGCCCTCACCGTCCTCACCGGTCGGCGCGTCGAGCGACGAACTCGTGTAGCCGTTGGCCGCGGTCAGGCCCTCGACGACCTCGGGCACGGTCAGGCCCAGGAATTCGGCGAGCTCGGGCGCGGTCGGCTCCCGGTCGTTGGTCGCGATCAGCGCGTCGCGCGCCTTGGCCAACTCCAGGCGCAGTTCCTGGAGTCGGCGCGGAACGTGTACGGCCCAACTGGTGTCCCGGAAAAAGCGTTTGATCTCCCCGGAGATGGTCGGGACCGCGAAGGTCGGAAACTCGACGCCGACGGTCGGGTCGAAGCGATCGATGGCCTTGATCAGGCCGATCGTACCGACCTGCACCTTTTCCTCGGTCGTCTCCGAGCGGGCCCGGAAGCGCCCGGCCACGAAGCGGACGAGGGCGAGGTTCAGTTCGATGAGCGTGTTGCGTACGTACTGGAACTCGTGCGTGCCCTCCTCCAACTCCCGCATGCGCGCGAACAGGACCTTGGACATCGCCCGCGCGTCCGTCGCGGTAACAGAGCCGAAGTCCTCGATCGGTAGACGGTCCCCGGTCTCGATCGCGTGCTCGGACGTGGTGGCTGTCGTGGGGGTCTGGGACTCGAAGGTCACCGGACTTCCTTCCGTTGGCAGGCGGGCAGCCGGTGGCGGCCCTGGGCAGCCTTTTGGCGAGCAGGCTGCCCGTGCTTACCCACGCGCGCCGATCGCACACGCGATCGACCACCGCTTGTTTCGCCGAGGGCGCACTCGGCGCACTCCCAGGGTGCCTCGGGGGCGTGCCCGGGCCGGCGCGGGCCGCTCGGCCGTCGGGGACGATCGCCTCGATGCGCGGCGACGGAACCACGACGCGCACCCTCGCGGGTGCCGACGGAACCCCCGCGTGGGTGCCGGCGTCGGTGGTCGGACGACCCGATGCTTGACGTGCCACCGTTCGGCGTGGTCGCGTGGGCGCCGTCGTGGTCGAGGTGACCCCGAGAACGCGACGCTCGACTCGGAAAGTCGAGGAGCCGACACGGCAGAGGACTTCCGATGACGACCAGGGATTTGGGATGACGATCAAGGACGTGCTCCGATGACGACTCCCGCGCCACCGCGACCCGGTGTGCCGTTGCATCGGCTGGAGGTGCCGACGCCGACCATCCTGCCGTTCGCGATCGGCACGTTCGACACGATCGGTTCGGCGTCCCGGGCGGACTACCCGCACCGGCACACCTTCCACGAGATCGCCTACGTCACCGGCGGGCGCGGAACCCACGTCGTGGACCTGGTGCCGCGGCCGTTGCGGCCGCCGCATCTGTTCTTCGTGACGCCGGGCCAAGTGCACTTCTGGCATCGGGTCACCGGCCTGAACGGGTGGGTGATCCTGTTCGAGGACGACTTCCTGATCGGGCACGCCGGCGACCGGGACGTGGTCCGCGAACTCTCCGCCCAGCCGCGATTACGGCCCACTCGGGGAGCCGCTCCCGGATTGGCCGAGCTCGTCGCGGAGATGATGCGCGAATACGCCGCGCAGGCCGAGGGGTTCGTCCCGGTGCTGCGCTCCTACCTGCACGTGTTGATCCTGCGCGCCGCCCGGCTGGCCGCCGAGGCGGGCGAGGCCCGGGAGGACGCCGCCCGGCAGGACCCCGTCGCGGGCCGGTCCGCCTCGATCGCGTCACGCTTCGTCCGGCTCCTGGACGATCCGGATCCGGCCGAGCGTACGGTCGGCGCGTACGCGGACCGACTGGGCGTCTCCGTCGGCTATCTCAACGACGTCGTCAAGGCGTCCACCGGGCGTACGCCTGGGTTGTTGATCCGCCGGGCGCAAGCGGTCGAAGCCAAACGGCTGCTGGCCGGCAGTGATCTGACGGTGCGCCAGGTAGCCGATCGGGTGGGATTCGCGGACCCCGCCTACTTCTGCCGGTTCTTTCGGCGAGAGACCGGACGTACCCCGGGGGACTACCGAAGAGACATCCGTGCGAAGCACCACGACGGCCGTGTTTTGTCCATCGACCTGCCCGACTGGCCCGCATAGGTTCAGACCAATCACGGGCGGTGACCTCGTCCGGTGTCGGTGCGGGCCGACGCCGTCGAACCGATGCGCCCGTACCCGCCGCCGACGAGGAAGGTCGACGTGGACATCGACGACACGGACATCGACAACCCGCACAGCGAAGGGCCGAACCAAGGCGCATCGCGGGGCATCACTCGCAAGAACCTGTTCAAGGCCGCGCTCGTGGCGGCGCCGCTGCCGTTCCTGATCGGCGGCGTCCCCGCGCTGGCCCGCTCGTCGCGCCACTCGGGCACCGACCTCGCGCCGACACCCTTCTGCGACGACGGCGACGAGCCCACGATCGAGCAGACCGAGGGGCCGTACTTCAAGCCCAACTCGCCGCTGCGCACGGTACTCGCGACGTCGAGCACTCCGGGCATCCCGCTCACCGTGAG
The DNA here is from genome assembly GCF_009865215.1 of Streptomyces sp. SID3343. Lineage (GTDB taxonomy): Bacteria > Actinomycetota > Actinomycetes > Streptomycetales > Streptomycetaceae > Embleya. The sequence goes on from NZ_WWJX01000724.1 coordinate 20,604, forward strand.
CGGCTACGTCTTCGGCCGGCAGTGTCAGCCGCTCGCCAACGTACTGCTGGACTTCTGGCAGGCGGACACCAACGGTAACTACGACAACAGCGGGTTCACCTTCCGCGGCCACCAGTTCACCAACGCGCAGGGCGCGTACACGCTCACCACGATCGTGCCCGGCCTGTACCCGGGCCGCACCCGGCACCTGCACATGAAGGTGCAGGCGCCGAACAAGCCGATCCTCACGACGCAGACGTACTTCCCGAACGAGCCGCGCAACAACACCGACACGATCTTCGATCCCCGGCTGTTGATGACGGTGCGTCAGGTCGGGTCGGGTCGTGAGGCGTCCTTCGACTTCGTACTCAACGTCAACGGCACGCCGCCCACGACGACGCCGCCGACGAGCAACCCGCCCACCAATCCGCCCGGCGGAGGCTCGTGGGCGGTGGGTACGAACTACCCCACGGGCACCCAGGTCACCTTCGGCGGCTCGACCTACCGCTGCCTCCAGGGACACCAGGCCCAGCCCGGCTGGGAGCCGCCGAACGTCCCCGCCCTGTGGCAGCGCGTCTGACGTCTCGTCAGGCCCAAGACCCGGTCGGCCCCCGCCCCACATACGGGGGTCGACCGGTTTCACCGCGGCCACGCGACCGGTCGCAACGCTTACCGAGGGCACTGCCCGCACCGCAGTAACTGCACTGCACCGCGGTCGCACCGGATGGGTCCCGTCGCCGTGAAAACCACCTCACAGCGGTCGCACCAAGTGCGTCTCGTACGCGAACACCACCGCCTGGACGCGGTCGCGCACGCCGAGCTTGCCCAGGATGCGGCTCACGTGGGTCTTGATCGTCGCGTCGGACAGTTGTAGCCGCGCGGCGATCTCGGCGTTGGACAGGCCGCGGGCCACCTCGACCAACACGCCGCGTTCGCGCGCGGTGAGGCTGCTCAGTCGAGCGTCCTCGACGCCGCCGACGGCCGCGTGATTCGGGAGACGGTGGGCGAACGTCTCCAGCAGGCGTCGGGTCACCCGGGGCGCCACCACGGCATCGCCGGCAGCCACGGCCCGGATGGCGCCCAGGAGTTCGGCCGGCAGCGCATTCTTGAGGAGGAAGCCGGACGCGCCCGCGCGCAGCCCGGCGAACGCGTACTCGTCCAGATCGAACGTGGTCAGGATCAGCACGCGCGTGTCCGGGCAACGCTCGGCGATCAGCCGGGTGGCCTCGATCCCGTCCATACCCGGCATGCGCACGTCCATCAACACCACGTCGGGACGCAGCCGTTCGGTCAACCGGACCGCCGCCTCGCCGTTGTCGGCCTCGCCGACGGCGGCCATGTCCTCCTGGGCCTCCAGAACCATGGTGAACGCCATCCGCAGCAGCGGTTGATCGTCGACCACGAGCACGTCGATGGCCACGTCGGGACCTCCGGAATCGATCGGATGCGGCGGGAGGGACCCACGTCAGGGACCCCCCGAATCGGTGACACGCGTTCGGTCCGCGACCACGTCGGATCGCGTTCGCGCCGAGGTCGTGTCGGATCGCGTTCGCGCCGAGGTCGTGTCGGGTCGC
>NZ_WWJX01000725.1 GCF_009865215.1 Streptomyces sp. SID3343
GTTCGTTGCCGCCGTCACCGCGATTCGCGCCGGCGACTCGGCCTCCACCGGGCGCGCCGACGACGGCGGGCGTGACGGTGGGCGCGACGGCGAGCCCATCGAACTCCCGCGCACGTCGGCCGCCGAGACCCTGCTCGCACTCCAAGCCGCCCACGCGGAGCGCCGCGCGGTGTGGATCGGCCATGTCACCCGCGAAGGCCGCGCGACCCAGCACATCGTGACCCCGCTACGCCTGGAGGGCGGCTACGTCACCGCTCACGAGCAGGGCACCGGCGAAATCCACACCTACCCCCTGCACCGGATCACCGGCGTCGCGGCAGCCGAACAAGAGGACGACGGCGACGCCGCAGACGACGGGAACGAAAGGAACGCAAGAAACGCGAAGAACGCGAGCAGCGGCAACAGCGGCAACAACACATAGGCAGCCGTCGAAAAGTTCCTCCGGCATGCCGAAAAGGCACCCCCAAAGGGCACCCCCAAAGGGCACCCCCAAAGGGCACCCCCGAAAGGGCCCCCGAAAAGGCACTCCCGAAAGGGCACCCCCGAAGGGCGCCCCCTCACATCTCCCGCCGCCCGATCCGCCACACCGCGAACCACACCAGCACCGCCGACAGCCCGAGCGCGACGCACAGGTTGTCCCCGTACTCGCCGGCCGTGTGCCCCCGCAGCAACTCCACCTGGGCGCTGTTCAACTCGGTCGGCAGCCAGCGCCGCAACGGCCGCCACAGCGACGCGAGCGGCCACACGAGCAGCGCGATCAACGCCGTGCCGAAGATCGCGACCGGCCTGCGCAGCAGCGCCGCCGTGGCCGCGACCAGGCTGAGCGACATGAGCAGCGATGCCACGCCGAATCCGGCCCCGTAGAGCACCGATCTCGCCGGCAACGGGCCGAACATCCAGTGCACCTGGGCCCACGCGATCAGCGTGCCCAGCAGATACGCGACCGAGACCGCCACCGTGGTCACCGTGAAACGCGGCAGCACGAGGTCACGCGGTCGGCGCAGCCGCGTGCGATGGAACGCCGCGAGCCCCGGCCGATGGTCCACCGCGAGCGCGCCGGCCATCAGCGCCAGCGCCACCAGGATGCCGACCTGGGCGACGCCGTACGAGTACACCGCCATGCCGCTGTCGGCGCCCATGCCGGTGGCCGGCGCCACGCCGTCGATGCGCAGCGCCTTGAGGATCTCGTCACGGTGCTTGGCGAAGACCGGACCGACCAGACCCGCGCCGGGATAGGCCACCACGAGCAGCAGCCAGCGACGCGTGCGCACGAGCCGCAGCCACTCCAGCCGCCAGAGCCCGAGCCGGCGCGGCCCGCGCGGCTCGCGCCGGCCGGTGGACACCACCACGGGCGCCGGCGCGGCCGCGGGGGCGGGCGCCGGAACCGAGCCGGACCGTACCGCGCCGGAGCGCGTCATCGCGGGCCGCCGGTGATCGACAGGAACGCCGCCTCCAGGTCCGACTCCTCGGGCGCGACCGACACCACGCGCGCCGAGCTGCGACTGAGCACCTCGGCGATGTGCCGCTCACCGGCCTCCAACGACCGGGCCTCGACCCGGAACAGGCCGGGTCGCAGGGACGACACCCGCGCGACCCAGGTCTCCGCCGCGAACGCGCGCAACAGGTCGGTGCCGCCACCGCGCACCCGCACCAGCCAGCTCGGCCGCATGTGGGTGTCCACGAGCTGCGCGGTCGGCCCCTGGTACAGCAACCGGCCCGCGCGCACGACGCCGACGTGATCGCACACCCGCTGGACGTCGGCCAGGATGTGGCTGGAGAAGACGACCGTGGTCAGGTCGCGCAGGCTCGCCACGAGGTCGAGCACGTCGGATCGGCCCCGCGGGTCGAGGGCCGACGTGGGCTCGTCCAGGATCAGCAACTGTGGGTCGGCGACGAGCGCTGCCGCGAACCCCAGTCGCAGCGTCATCCCGCGCGACAGCGACCCGGCCTTGCGGTCGCCGTAGCCGGACAGCCCGGTGCGATGCAACGCGACCTTGACCTTCTCGCGCGGCAGGCGCGGATCGACGAGGTTTCCGGCCAGTTCGACGACCTCGGAGGCGGTCAGCCAGGGCTCGAACTCGGGCACGTCGGTGGAAACCGCGACCCGGTGTCGATCGACCCCGAACGTCACCTCGCCCGAATCGGCCCGACGGGTGCCACCGACGATCGAAAGAAGCGTGGTCTTGCCCGCGCCGTTCGGCCCCACCAGGCCGTACACGCTGCCTCGGGGCACCACGAGGTCGATTCCGAAAACCCCCGTGCCACCGCCGTAGTCACGGGTCAGGGCACGCGTGGACACGGCGGGACGGATCGTCTCGCCGGCGTGCTCGGGGGTCTCGGCGGCGCCGCGATCGGGACGGGGAACCCGGTCGTTCGAGGCCGACGACGTTTGTTGTGCCATCAAGTATCCAGGGTAGGAAGGCCGGCCGGTTTGTGTGTTCCTCCGTAAGGATGGGTCTGCTGCTCCTCCCTGGGCAGTACGGCCCCGTAGGGCTGCTCCCGCCGACGGTCGCCGGTCGACCGTCCGGGCCGAGAAGCGGTTGGACGAGCGAAGCGGCCGGCGGGTCGGCCGGCGAGTCGCCGACCGCGCTCCCGCAGGCGCGCCCCGCGCCCACCCCCGCAGGCACCCACCGTGCCCCGGAAGGCACCCACCGTGCCCCGGAAGGCGCTCCACCGTGCCCCCGAAGGCGCAGGGCCGCGCCGCGGAAGGCGCCGGCCGTACCTTCGAAGCTCACGACAACGCGGTGACAACCGGTGTTCGGAACACCACCGGTCCGCGGATGGTTGAGACTTGATGGTCCAGTCCCCTCCCCAGCGCGGAAAGGCTCCCACGTGCCCGATGGCCCGTTGATCGTCCAGTCCGACAAAACCCTGCTCCTCGAGGTCGGTCACGCGGCGTCCGCCGAATGCCGACGGGCCATCGCGCCGTTCGCCGAGCTGGAGCGCGCCCCCGAGCACGTGCACACCTACCGGCTGACGCCCCTGGGGCTGTGGAACGCGCGCGCCGCGGGCCACGACGCCGAGCAGGTCGTCGACGTCCTCCTGCGCTACTCGCGCTACCCGGTGCCCAACGCGCTGCTTGTCGACGTCGCCGACACGATGGGTCGCTACGGCCGGTTGCAATTGTCCAAGCACCCCACCCACGGTCTCGTGCTGACCTCGACGGACCGCGCGGTCCTGGAAGAGGTGCTGCGCAGCAAGAAGATGATCCCGCTGGTCGGTGCCCGGGTCGACGCGGACTGCGTCGCGGTGCACCCGTCCGAGCGCGGCCAGATCAAGCAGGTCCTGCTCAAGCTCGGCTGGCCCGCCGAGGATCTCGCGGGCTACGTGGACGGCGAGGCGCACGCGATCGACCTCGCCGAGGACGGCTGGAGTCTGCGGCCCTACCAGCAGGAGGCCGTCGAGGGCTTTTGGCACGGCGGCTCCGGAGTGGTCGTGCTGCCGTGTGGCGCGGGCAAGACGCTGGTCGGCGCGGCGGCGATGGCCACCGCGAAGGCGACCACGCTGATCCTGGTCACCAACACCGTCTCGGCCCGGCAGTGGAAGTCCGAACTGGTCAAGCGCACGTCGCTGACCGAGGACGAGATCGGCGAGTACAGCGGCACCCGCAAGGAGATCCGGCCGGTCACGATCGCCACCTACCAGGTCGTGACCACGCGCCGGAAGGGCGTGTATCCGCACCTGGAGCTGTTCGACTCCAGGGACTGGGGCCTGATCGTCTACGACGAGGTCCACCTGCTGCCCGCCCCCATCTTCCGGTTCACCGCCGACCTGCAGGCCAGGCGCCGGTTGGGCCTGACCGCGACACTCGTGCGCGAGGACGGCCGCGAGGGCGACGTGTTCTCGCTGATCGGTCCCAAGCGCTACGACGCGCCGTGGAAGGAGATCGAGAACCAGGGCTACATCGCTCCGGCCGACTGTGTCGAGGTGCGGGTCACTCTTACGGAGACCGAGCGCCTCGCCTACGCGACCGCCGAGCCCGAGGAGCGCTACCGCTTCTGCGCGACGACCGCGACCAAGACGCGCGTGGTCAAGGAACTGGTCGAGCAGCACCGCGGCGAGCAGACACTGGTCATCGGGCAGTACATCGACCAACTCGACGAGCTGGGCGAGGTGTTGAACGCGCCGGTGATCAAGGGCGAGACCACCAACAAGGAGCGCGAACGGCTCTACGACGCGTTTCGCCAGGGCGAGATCCAGGCGCTCGTGGTCAGCAAGGTGGCGAACTTCTCGATCGACCTGCCGGACGCGACGGTGGCGATCCAGGTGTCGGGTTCGTTCGGCTCGCGTCAAGAGGAGGCCCAGCGACTCGGCCGGGTGCTGCGGCCCAAGGCGGACGGGCGTGGCGCACGGTTCTACTCGGTCGTCGCGCGCGACACGATCGACCAGGACTTCGCGGCACATCGGCAACGTTTCCTCGCGGAGCAGGGCTACGCCTACCGGATCGTCGACTCCGACGACCTCGACAAGCAGAAGTAAGTCCTCGACAAACAGAGGCAAGTCCTCGACCGACGGAAGCGGACCCTCACCGGGCGACGACCTTCGGCGGGCAGCGATCCTCGCCGGGCAGTGGTCCTTTCCGGCGGCGGTCCTCGCCGGCAGGCCGGTTCAGGCGGTCGGCTCGCTCCGCTCCCGTCGACGCCACCACGGCGTTCGGCGGGGGTGGACGCGGGCGGCGAGGTAGCGGCCGACGAATATGTACGCGAGGAACGCGCCGAAGGCGTTCAGGATGACGTCGTCGATGTCGAACGCGCGGCCGACGATGAACCAACCTTGTACGGCCTCGACGAGGAGCATCACGATGCCGACCGTGACCAGGATCCGGATCGGACCGCGCAGTCGCCCGGACACCACCGGGAGCAGAATCCCCAGCGGCATGCACAACACGAGGTTGCCGCCGACCTGCTTGACCGCGTCGCGGATCTCGGGGCGGTCGAGATAGGACCGGATCGAACTGCCCGGATCGGTGTTGCCGGTGACGAGTTGCTCGGACTCCGGTTGGGGGGTGAACGTGACCCGGGCGAGCACGAGCGCGAACAACACCAGGGCCACCACGCCGAGCCCGATCGCGACGTTTCGCAGGATGCGCGCGCTACGCGAGCGCGGTGGGCGCCCGACTTTGCCGGCGGCATCGTCGGGGGTGGCGACGTCGGAGAAGGCGTCGGTGGTGCTCGCGCGCTTCGCGTCCGCAGTGCCCATCGCGTCACACCCCCGGGTCGGATGTACACCTGCCTTGAGCGGGCGTCTGCCCCGGCGGCCCCGGACCATGCGGCGATCGGCGGTGTGCGGCGACGATCCCGGTCACGGCACCGCGTGCCGGCCGAGCAGGGTCACCCGCACCGCGGTACGCGTGAAGACCCACGTGCCGCGGGCGACCGTCGCGCTCATGTGCGCGGGCCTGCGCAGCCGGGCCCGGACGAGGGTGGAGAAGGGGAGACCGGCGGACGTCGTGCCGCGCAGCGACGGCATCCGCAGCGAGTGGGGGGCGGTGGTGTGCGTCATCGTGCTCATGTCCTCGAAGCTACGTGGACGGACATAACAGGCGCGTCAATAAGCAGGGGGTCAAAGTGCTACCTCTGCGGGATGAGCGACGACCCGCCTGCCCTTAGGGGGAACGGCACCCACCCCCGACTCCGGTCCTGCCCGCCGGGTTCGTACGCCCCACCGCGAGACCGACCTTCGGCGGCCCCATCGCAAGGCCGACCGTCCGCGGCCCCACCACGATCCCGACCCGTCCGCGCCCCACCGCAAGGCCGACCCTCCGCGCCCCGCCGACAGGCCGACCCTGCGCACCCCACCGCGAGACCTCGCGAGCCGTCGAACCCCTGTTGTGCCCCCGACGCACCCCACACACCCTTGACGAGCGCAGGCGTTTCGCGCTCGACAAAGAACCTGTTCACGACATCAGCCTCGAACGGACATCGGCGTGCAATGTGTGACGTCGTACGCTGAACGGGTGAATGCCCTAGTGGTTGGTTTCGACCTGGACATGACGCTCGTGGACTCGCGCCCCGGTATCGGCGCGGCGTGGTCCGTGTTGGCGGCGGAGACCGGCGCGGCGGTCGACGTCGAGTTGGTCGTCTCGCGACTGGGACCGCCGTTGGAGACCGAGGTCGCCGAGTGGTTCCCGGCCGACGAGGTCAAGGCCGTGGCCGCGCGCTACCGCGAGTTGTACCCGGCGCACGCCGTGCTCGGGACCGACGTCCTGCCCGGCGCGCGAGCGGCACTCGCCGCGGTGCACGGACACGGCGGACACACCGCGGTGATCACCGGCAAACACAGGCCCAACGCGCAACTGCACGTGGACCATCTCGATTTGGCCGTGGACCACCTGGTCGGCGACCTGTGGGGCACGCAAAAGGGCGACGCGCTGCGGGAGTTGGGCGCGAGCGTGTACGTGGGGGACCACCTGGGCGACATCCTCGGCGCCCGTGCGGCGGGGGCGGTCGCGGTGGCGGTGGCGACCGGGCCGATCACCGCGGCGGACCTGCGCGCGGCCGGCGCCGACGTGGTGTTGAGCGACCTGACCGAGTTCCCGGCGTGGCTGGACGCGCACGTGCGCCGGCTGCGGCTGGCCGCGTTGACCGAGCGGCTGCGCGGGCTGGGCAGTGTCGCGGTGGCGTTCTCCGGCGGCGCCGACTCGGCGTTCCTGCTCGCGGCGGCCGTGCGCACGTTGGGCGCGGCCAACGTACTCGCGCTGACCACCGTGTCGCAGAGTCTGCCCGCGGCCGAACACCCCGCCGCGGACGCGTTCTGCCGACAACTGGGTGTACGGCACGAGTTCGTGCCCAGCGACGAACTGGCCCGCAGCGGCTATCGCGAGAACAACGGCGACCGTTGCCGGTTCTGCAAGACGGAGTTGATGGCGGTTCTGGCTCCCGTGGCGCGGGCGGCCGGGCTCGCCTACGTGGCGACCGGGACCAACGCCGACGACGCGCGCGCGGGCTTTCGCCCGGGGATCGCCGCGGCGGCCGAGGCGGGGGCGGTGACCCCGCTCCTGGACGCCGGGCTGACCAAGGCTCAGGTGCGGTCGTTCAGCCGGGAATGGGGGCTGCCCACGTGGGACAAGCCCGCCGCGGCGTGCCTGTCGAGTCGGATCGCGTTCGGGGTGCGGATCACGCCGTCGCGGCTGGCCCGGGTGGAGCGCGCCGAGACCGCGCTGCGCGACCTGTTCGCGCGCGAGCGGATCCCCGTGCGCAACCTGCGCGTGCGAGACCTGGGGGACTTCGCCCGGGTCGAGGTGGACGCGGCGCACACCGAGGCGGTGGCCGGGCACGCGCGAGTGGTCGAGGTGGTGCGCGAGGCGGGCTTCGACGCGGTCGAGGTGGACCCGGTCGGCTACCGAGAGGGTGCGATGAACGAACTGTTGCCCGACCCCGAGCGGTACCGCTGAAGCGGGCGGGCGATCACCGGCGCGGCGACGTCACGGGTTGCTCGGCACCGGCCGACGCTGGTTGCGGGCCGACTTGAACAGGCCCGCGCCCGCGACCGCGAAGCCGAGCGGCATCAGCGTGCTGACGAGGTAGACCGCCGTCGGCAACGCCTTCGTGCCGATCAGCAGCGGGGTGATCGTCGCGAGCGTCGCGATGGTTCCGATGATGAAGAGCGCCGCGCCGATACGGACGAGCCGGTCGCCGGGGCCTGCGGATTCGTTGTGCACGTCATCAGGGTAGATGCCCCGATCCGCACCCGAAGCGCCCGGGGCGGGATCCCCATGTTTCGCCGACGGAGCGACCACTAGCCTGGAAGGGTGAACGGGGCGCTTTCGCGATCCTGCTCGTCTTCGAGGTGTGCGCCCCGCCCCGCCTGGTAAATGCTCGTAAAAGTCCCGACGAAGCCGTCCCGACACGATCGAGGTCTCCCGTGCCCACCGGCAAGGTCAAGTGGTTCGACACCGAGAAGGGCTTCGGGTTTCTTTCCCGGGACGACGGAGGCGACGTGTTCGTGCACGCCTCCGCACTGCCGCAGGGCACCGAGACGCTCAAGCCCGGCACCCGGGTCGAGTTCGGCATCGTCGAGGGCCGCCGCGGCGAACAGGCGCTGTCCCTGCGGGTTCTGGACCCGCGCCCGTCGGTGGCCGCCGCGACCCGCAAGAAGCCCGACGAGATGAGTTCGATCATTCAGGACCTGCTCAAGGTCCTCGAAGGCGTGGACAAGACCCTCGAACGCGGCCGCTACCCCGACAAACGCGCGACCCAAAAGGTCGCCGACCTGCTGCGCGCGGTAGCCGACGAACTGGACACGTGACGGCAACTCGCCGAAAGGGTCCCGGAGTCGAGACGCGGAGAGAGTCCGAGACGCGGAGAGAGTCCGAGGAGTCGAGGAAGTCGGGGGCAGAGGAAGCCGAGGGCCCGACTCAGCCCTTCGGGTCCAGGATCTTTTCGGTGGGGACGGCCGGGACCAGGCCCTCGTCGGCCGCTCGGGTCAGCAGGTGGGTGACCGCGGCGTAGCCGTCGGGGCCCAGGTCGCGGGTGAACTCGTTGACGTACAGGGCGATGTGGCGGTCGGCCACGGTCGGGTCCATCTCCTGCGCGTGTTCGAGGACGTACGCCCGCGACACGGCCGGGTCGGCCCACGCGTGGTCGACCGACGCGCGGATCGCGGCGGTCAGCGCGTCGAGGTCGAGCGAGCGCTTGGCGATGATCGCGCCCAAGGGGATCGGGAAGCCGGTGTCCGACTCCCACCAGTCGCCCATGTCCGCCAGGCAGGTCAGCCCGAACTTCCCGTAGGTGAACCGGGCTTCGTGGATGACCAGCCCCGCGTCCACGACGCCGTCGCGCACCGCGGGCATGATCTCGTGGAAGGGCAGCACGCGGATCTCGCCGACCCCGCCGGGGACGTTCTTCGCCGCCCACAACCGAAACAGCAGATACGCGGTTGAGCGCTCGCTCGGCACCGCCACGACCTTGCCCGCGAGCGCCGCGGGAGAACTCGCGCCCAGGCTCAGCACGAGCGGGCCGCAGCCGCGACCGAGCGCGCCGCCGCACGGCAGCAGCGCGTATTCGTCCAGCACCCACGGCAGAGCCGCGTAGGAGACCTTCATGACGTCGAGTTCGCCGCGCTCGGCAAGGCCGTTGGTGACGTCGATGTCGGCGTAGCGCACGTCGATCGGCGGGGCGCCCGCGATCAGACCGTGTTTCCACGCGTGGAAGACGAAGGTGTCGTTGGGGCACGGCGAGTAGGCCATCGACAAGGTCATCGGGTCAGGCTCCCTTCGAGCGCGGCGAACGCCGTGGTCAGTGCGGCCAGGGCGGCGGGGATACGCCACGCCGCGCGGTCGCGCGGCCCCACGGCGTTGGAGATCGTGCGCAGTTCGAGCACCGGTACGCCGAACGCGGCGGCCGCGGTGGCCACCCCGAACCCTTCCATGCCCTCGACCGCCGCGCCCGGATGACGCTCGGACAGCAGAGCGGCGCGCGCGGCGGTGCCGGTCACGGTGGACACGGTCAGCGCGGGCCCGACGGTGAGCGGGATGTCGGCGGCGCGCAGGGCGTCACCCGCGTGCGCGAGCCGGTCCGGGTCCGCCTCGAAGGCGCCCGTACCGAAGCCCAGTTCCTCGATCGGGACGAACCCGTCCGCGGTCTCCGCGCCCAGGTCGGCCGCGACGATGCGGGTCGCCAACACGGTCGACCCGACCGGTGCGACACCCGCGAAGCCGCCGCCGATGCCGGCGCTCAACACGAGGTCGTAGGGATCGCGCGCGAGCGCCGCGGCGGTTCCGGCGGCGGCGGCGGCGGGGCCCACGCCGACGGCAACCGCGTCAACCGCGGGCGTCCGCCACGAACGAGTGCCGCCGAGCACGGCATCGCGCTCGGCGGACACTGCGGTGATCACCAGGACACGCAACGGCTACGGCTGCTTCTTCTCGACCTTGAACGCCCAGACGCCCTTGATCGGGGCGGAGGTGCTCGACTGCTCGATGACGTGGACCACGACCGACTTGTCCGCCTCGGCTGCCTGGGCCGCCTCGGCCGCGTTGTCGGCCGAGCCGGTGTCCTGGAAGTACTGGACCGGCAACTGCGGCCCGTAGGTCGAATGGAAGATCGCGTTGATCGGCTTGCCGTCGATCAGCACGGTCCACCCGTGGTCGGCGATCTTCTTGTCGACGCCGATCCGGTAGCTCCCGCCGACCGTCGCGGAGATCTTGGTGAGATCCTCCGTCTTGATGCACGACTCCAGCTTGTCGGCCGGCACTTCCTTGCCGGCGTAGCACTCCGCCTCGGTGTGAGCGGAGGTGTCTCCGCTCACCATGGTCACGATCGGAGTGGGCTTGTCGATGTCACAGCCCGTCAGGGCGACCGCGCCCAGAACGGCGACACCAGCGAGCGCGGCGGCACGACGGCGAGTCTTCATGATCCGAAGATTAGCGGGCGGCCCGCAGCCGCATGCCGGGGGACCGCTTGCGACGCGTTCGGCGCGTCGTGAGTTTGCGACCGACGACCACCAGAGTGAACGCCAGTGCGACGGCCGCCACGCTCATTCCGAGCGTGCCGTTCAACGGCAGCGAGATGCCGATGCCGCCGCCGATCACCCACGCCACCTGGAGCGCGGTCTCGGTACGGGCGAACGCGGACGTCCGCACCTCCTCGGGAATGTCGCGCTGGATCATCGCGTCCAGGGACAGCTTGCCGAGCGCCTGCGCCAGACCCGCCGCCGCGACCACCGCGAGCACCGTCACCAGGCTGTACATGGCCGCCGCCCACGCCGCGCACGCCGCCGAGACGGCGAGCACGAAGAAGATGATCGCCTCCGGCGCCCGTGACTTGAGCCACGCCCCGAGCCCGGTCCCTATCGCGTTGCCGACCGCCGCCGAAGTGGCCACGGCGGCGAACAGCTGGGTGGAGGTGAGGTCGGCGATCGGGTGCTTGCGGAGCAGGAAGCCCAGGAACATGATCAAAAACCCGGAGAAACCGCGCATCGTCGCGTTGGCCCACAACGCGAGCACCACCGAAGGACCCACGCTGCGCAGCCGTCGCGATGTCTGGAGCTTGATCGGCTTGCGCCCGACCGCCGCCTCGGGCACGGGCTCGGCGGACTCGCCCGCGTCACCCTTGGCCGTCCTGCGCTTGATCAGCGAGACCTTGCGTTCGTGGTCCACGCCCGGCGCCTCGGCCGTGAAGGAGGCCCGGTCCTCGCCCTCGGCCGAGTCGACCTTCGAGGGCAGCGTGAGCGCGAGGATCGCGCCGAAGGTGAACACCACGCACGCGCCGTACAGGATGGCCGGGGTGCCGATCGAGACCTTGAGCCCGCCCGCGAGCGGTGCCGCAGCCATCGTGCCGATCAGGCCGAACATGGTGATCCGCGCGTTCGCCTTCACCAACGACACCGAGCGCGGTTGCAGCCTGGGCACCACGGCGCTGCGGGTGACCCCGTACACCTTCGACGACACCAGCACGCCGAACGCCGCCGGATACAGCTCCAGACCGCCGTCGTCGACCGAGCCCGCCATCAGCCAGCACAGGCCGACCCGGACCAGCATCGCGGTGGCCATCGCGAAGCGTCGACCACGCCGCAGCCGGTCGAGCAGCGGCCCCAGGACCGGAGCCATCAACGCGAAGGGCAGGAGCGTGATCAACAGATACATCGCGACCCGGTCGCGCGCCTCGCCCATCGGCACCGAGAAGAACACGGTCGTCGCGAGCGCGATCGTCACGAGCGCGTCGCCCGCGTTGTTGATCAGGTGAAGCTCGATGAGTTTGGCCAGGCCGCTTTCGCCGGCCCCCTTGGCGCGCGCCGCGCCGCGTAGTTTGCCGAAGCCACCCGTGAACAGTCCGCCGAACCAGCCGAGCGCACGACGCGCCGGCCCTCGGTTCCTGGCGTACGACGCTCGAGTGGTGCCGGGCGCACGCACGGTGCGCCGCGATGCGGTGGTGGTCTTGGAGGCTGCCACGCCGGGATCCTGCCCTTCCTTTCTTGAATGATGCGGTCTCGAAGGGCGCGGTGACGACACGCCCGGAAGGGTGCGCTCCGCGCGCCCGTTCGGGAATCGGACGCGTTTTGAGGGTATCGACGGTGAAGAGCTCCGGTGCGTGAGAGAGAATCACTCTCGTGAGTGCCGCGACCCGTAGTCGAACCCCGGACCGCCTCTGCGCCGAGGCGGTTGATCTTGCCTTCGCTGCCGCCGAGGAAGCCGCTGGTCAGGACTCCGTCGGCGAGCATCTGGGTGTTCAGGTGGATGGTGATCGCCTGGTCACCCACCTGTTCGCGTGCCGCGAGTCCGCCTACCACGGCTGGCGCTGGGCGGTGACCGTTGCCCGTGCGCCCCGAGCCAAGCTCGTGACCGTGGACGAGACCGTCCTGGTCCCCGGACCCGGGGCGCTGCTTGCGCCTGCGTGGGTGCCGTGGAACGAGCGTCTTCGTCCCGGCGACCTCGGCGTGGGCGACCTACTTCCCACCGAAGCCGACGACCTTCGTCTCGAATTCGGATACACCGGAGCGGACGAGACAGAGGAGGAACTGACCGAACCGATCGGGTTCGGTCCCAAGGCGGTCGCGTACGACCTGGGGCTGGGGCGCGTTCGCGTCCTGTCGCCGGTCGGCCGCGAACTGGCCGCAGACCGCTGGGACGAGCACTTCGGCCGGGCCACGCCCATGGCCCAGGCCGCTCCGGCGCACTGCACGAGTTGTGGATTCCTGGTCAAGATCGGCGGCCCGCTCGGGCAGGCCTTCGGCGTGTGCGCCAACGAGTACTCCCCGGCCGACGGTCGGATGGTCTCGCTCGCCTACGGGTGTGGCGGCCACTCGGAGGCCGCCGTGATGCCGGCCGCGACACCGGCCGCCGAACTGTCCCTCGACGAGTACCGGATCGAGACCGTGCGCATCCGCCCGGTCGAGAGTCCGGAGGACGAGGACGGCATGCGGCCCGGCGAGGACGAACTGGGCCACTCCTGACCCGCCCGCGCACCGCTCGGGTGTTATCCGGCCACGTGCGCGCGAACGAGCGCGACACGCCAGACAAGCCGAAGCCGCCACCGAACCGGTGGCGGCTTCGGCGCGTTCGCGACCGGGTCGGCGCCCGTCGCCGTGATCGTCGGTGGTGGCTGCGCCGCCCGCTTTTTCCGTCTCGCACCTCGGGCGTGGCGCGCGGCGCCGGGTCGGTCGGTCGGGTGGTCGCGGACGATTTGATCCCACGCTCGGCGTGCGGTGGGATCACCGAGGGGCAGTGCGGCCGGAAACGCAATAGGGTTCCGGCCACATCCGCGACCGCGGGCTCCGCGACCGCAACATCGCGACCGCGGGTCGGCGACCGCAAGACCCGCACTGCAACACCCGCGACCGCAACACCGCGACCGCAACACCGCGACTGCAACACCGCGACCGCAACATCCGCATACGAGGGACGGCGCACGGCATGGGCATCGAGGACCGCTTTGGCACCGCTTCGCTTCGGCGAGCCGTACTGGACGCCTGGGCCGCTTCGCCCGCGCGTTTTCGCGAGGACGCGAACGCCGAGGAGGAACTCGCCCTCGGCGGCTATCGCGACCGCCTCGTGGTCGAACTCGCGCAAAACGCCGCCGACGCGGCCGCGCGGGCGGGCGTCGAGGGGCGGCTCCGGCTGACCCTGCGCGACGGCGTGCTGGTCGCGGCCAACACCGGCGACCCGCTGCACACGCGCGGCGTCGAGGCGCTGTCCACGCTGCGGGCCTCCGCCAAGCGCGACGACGGCCCGGACTCGGTGGGCCGCTTCGGGGTCGGCTTCGCGGCCGTGCTCGCGGTCTGTGACGAGCCCGTCGTGCTCTCGCGCACCGGCGGCGTGCGGTGGTCGCTGCACGAGGCCAGGGACCTGGTCGCCGAGCGGGCCGCCGGCAACGCCGGGCTCACCGACGAACTCGCCCGCCGCGACGGCGGGGTGGCCGTACTGCGGCTGCCGATGCCGGCGGAGGGCACCCCTCCCGAGGACTACGACACGTGCGTGGTGCTGCCGTTGCGCGACGGCGCCGCGATCGACCTCGCCGCGCGGCTGCTCGCCGAGATCGACGACGCGCTGTTGCTCACGCTGCGCCGGATCGGCGAGATCGTGATCGAGACCCCGGACGGCGTCCGCACGCTGACGTGCCGTCAGGACGGCGGCGCGCTTGTGGTCGCCGACAACGGCGTCGAGACCCGATGGTGGGTCGGCCAGGACGGCGGCGCGCTGGAGCCCGAGTTGCTGGCCGATCGACCCGTCGAGGAGCGCCGCCGGGCCGCGTGGTCGGTCCTGTGGGCCGTCCCGCTGGACGCCGCCGATCAGCCGCTCCGGCCGTCGGTGCGGCCCGTCGTGCACGCGCCCACACCCACCGACGAGCCGCTCGGGCTGCCCGCGCTGCTCGTCGCGTCCTTCCCGCTGGACCCGACCCGCCGGCACACCGCGCCCGGGCCGCTGCGCGACTTCCTGGTGGAGCGGGCCGCGGACGTCTACGCGACCCTGCTCGGCACGTGGCCCACGACCACTGCGGGCGTGCTGACGCTGGTGCCGGGGCCGACCGCCGAGGGCGAGTTGGACGGGTTGCTGCGGCGCGCGGTGCTCGCGCGGCTCGCGACCACCGCGTTCCTGCCGGCCGCGTCCCCCGCG
>NZ_WWJX01000726.1 GCF_009865215.1 Streptomyces sp. SID3343
CGAGCGGCGGCCTCCCGGCCGCGCCCGCCGCGCCCGGTCTGCCCGCCCTCGGCGGTCTGCCCTTGGGCGGCTGAGTCGGCCGATCTCGCTCGACCGGAGATCCGATGAAACCGGCAGGGCCGGTGCGGCGTGTCCATTGATGCCGCACCGGCCCTGCCGGTTTGTCGGTTCCGGGGTTGTCCACCATTGGGATTACCGAGCGACCGGGGATCCCTCCCGGGGATGACGCAGAAATGACTACTGTGCGCATCCAAAACACTTCGTGCATGTCTACGCTGTTGTGCGAGCGTTACGAAGAGTCGCAATCCTGGACATAAGACACAGGGGACCCTTCTTCCACCCCACAACCGAGGAGCACGGTGTCTGCCACGACGCGGGCCGCCGCGAACGGCCAAAACAAAAACGGCACCGGCACTCCGGCGGCCGAGCGCGTGCGCGGGATCTCGGCGGCGGTGCTGATCTGGTACCTGCGGATCGTGGCCGCGCTCGACTTCGTGTCGGCGATCTCGGTCCCGCTGCGCGACCGGGTCCGACACCACGACACGGGGGAGTACTACACCCCGTTCCTGGTCACTTCCGGCTTCACGTCGGCCGCTCTCGCGGCCTTCCTGGCCATCATGCTCGGCCGGCGCAAGCGCGCCGCGTGGGCGTTCACGGCGATCCTGCTCGTGCCCTCCACGGTCGTGTACGTGTGGGCGCTGTGGTTCCCCGAGCTCTACCAACACCCGTTCAACTGGTCCTCGACGATCATCACCGTGCTCGTGTGCGCCGCGCTGTTGCTCAGCTTCGGCGAGTTCACCGCCAAGGGCGACCGCGGCAACGTGCTCAAGGCGGGGCTCGTCCTCGCCGGCGGCGCGGTCGTGGGCGTGGTGCTCGGCTCCACGCTCGTGTCGGCCACCGACCGGATCTCCACGTCGGGGATGGGCGACCGGATCCTCTACGCGGTACTGCGCGTGTTCACCCTCGCCCCCGACAGCGACTTCGACACGGTCTGGGTGCCGCGCTGGGTCGACATCGTCATCAACATCGCCGGATTCGGGCTTTTCCTGCTGGTCCTGTTCGTACTGTTCCGTGCGCCCAAGGGACGCGAGCTGCTCAACCCGGACGACGAGGTGCTGCTGCGCGAACTGCTCGACAAGCAGGGCGAGCGCGACTCGCTCGGCTACTTCGCGCTGCGCCGCGACAAGGCCGTCATGTGGTCGCCGAGCGGCAAGGCCGCAGTGGCGTACCGCGTCGTGGGTGGCGTCTCGCTCGCGTCCGGCGACCCGATCGGCGACCCCGAGGCGTGGCCCGGCGCGATCGACCGCTGGCTCGCCGAGGCCGAGGAGCGCGCGTGGGTGCCGGCCGTCATGGGCGCCAGCGAGGAAGCCGGCACGATCTTCGCCCGGCACGGCCTGGACGCGCTCGAACTGGGTGACGAGGCGATCGTCGAGGTCGCCGACTTCAGCCTGGAGGGCCGCGCGATGCGCGGGGTCCGGCAGGCGTACAACCGCGTCAAGCGGGCCGGCTACACGACCCGCACCCGACGGCACGAGGACATCCCCGAGGCCGAGATGCGCGAATTGCTCGACCTCGCCGACCACTGGCGGGACGGGCAGACCGAGCGCGGCTTCTCGATGGCGCTGGGTCGACTGGGTGACCCCGACGACGGGCGCTGCCTGATGGTCGAGTGCATGGACGACGAAGGCCGCCTGCGCGCGGTGCTCAGTTTCGTGCCGTGGGGCTGCAAGGGCGTCTCGCTCGACCTGATGCGCCGCGACCGCGACTCGGACAACGGTCTGATCGAGTTCATGGTCCTGGACGTCATCGAGGGCGCGAAGGCGCTCGCGGCGGCCAAGGCGCCCAAGCCGAAGGGCAAGGGCAAGCAGCAGGCCCAGGCACCGGAGGCCGACGCCGAGTCCAGTGCCGACGCGGGCATCGAGATCGACCGGATCTCGCTCAACTTCGCGATGTTCCGCTCGGTCTTCGAGCGCGGCAACAAGCTGGGCGCGGGTCCGGTTCTGCGCCTGTGGCGCACCGTGCTCGTGTTCTTCTCGCGCTGGTGGCAGATCGAGTCGCTCTACCGGGCCAACGAGAAGTACCGCCCGATCTGGGAGCCGCGCTACATCTGCTTCCGCAAGGCCAGCGAGTTGCCCCGGATCGGCATCGCCGCGGCCCGGGCCGAGGGCTTCCTGACCACGCCGACCCTGCCGCAGCTGTTCGGCCGTCGGCACGAGCAGCGGGTCGCCAACCTCGCCAAGCGCAAGGCCGCCCAGTCACCCCCGCCGCTGGAGGGGTGGTCGGCCGAACAGGGCGCACCCGTCGTCGAGCACAAGGAGCCGGTGGAGCACAAGCGGCCCTGACCGTTCGGGTCGAACGCGACGGACCCGAAGGGCGGCACCCCGATCGTGGGGTGCCGCCCTTCGGCGTCCGTGAGCCGGGTCCGTGAGCCGGCGTCCGTGGGCCGCGGGCGCCCGAGTGTCACGGGTACGGCCGTGTCCCGGGAGTGTCCGGGAGCCCCCGTGTCGAGGCGCGACTCAGACCAGGCGGCGGATCTCGCCGTGCGCGCGGTAGAACCCGCCCCGCCCGGCCGGCCGCACCGAGTCCACGACGTAGCGAGCGCCGGCCACGCGTACGTTCTTCGGGAACTGCACGTTCCAGCCGCTCTCGTAGCCCGCCGTCACGACGTGCACGCGCAGCCGGCCACCGCCCTGGTCGGTGCACTCGACGATCACACCGGTGCCCGCGTCGGTCGTGGTGGCGACCTCCGTGGTCGGCTGGACCGCCGCGATCGTGGCCGCCTTGACGTCCTTGACCTCCGGGACGGTGCCCCCCTGGGCCGCCTCGATGGCCGCCTCGCTCACGTCGATGCACGCGAGCGAGCCGTCGGTCGTGACGATGAACAGACGGTCCTCGCGGTACTGCATCGAGTAGGCCGAACCACACGTCGTGCCCAGCTTCCACAACCGCGTGCCGTCCTCGGCGAAGCAGTAGATCGTGGACGAACTGTCGCCCGCGAAAACGTACTTGCCGTTCTCCGCCGTCGCGCACGAGAACACCGAGCCGTCGCAGTCGTACGTGGTGACGATGCGGCCGTCGGCCTTGTCGATGCGGTGCACCTTGTTGCCCGACGTGCCCGCGTACACGTCGTTCTTCTCCTGCCACCCGAAGAGCACGGAGCCCTTGGTGGGGGTGTGCCACAGGGACTTGCCGTCACCGGCCGCGAACGCCTGCACCCCGGCGCTGTGCCCGTGGTAGATCGCGTTCTCGTCGCAGCGCACCATCCACGCGCCGGTCCCGCGGGTGCTCTCGGCCCACAGCGACTCGTCCTCGTGGTCGATCGTCGTGCAGCCTCCGCGCGAGTCGGACACACCGAGCACGCCGTCGTGGATGTCGAGCCAGTAGATGTCGATGTTGTCGGTGATCTCGTACGCCACGCGCGGGGCCTTGCCGCCGACGTCGTACACGTTGCCGTCGTCGCACCCGGCGTAGATCCACGAGTCGTCCGCGACGATGCACTTGACGCCGTTGGGGAGTTGGTAGCGGCCGGTCACCTCGCCCGAGTGGTCGAGGAACCACACGTCACCGCGCTGGTTGCCGACCAGCACCCGCTCGGCGTCCGCAAAGATGCCGAACGCAGCCGAACCGGTGCGGTAGCGCCACAACACGGGCGCCTGGCGACGAGCGGTGGTCGGGCGGGAGACGATCTCGCGGCGGGTGATCGCGCGCGGCTTGCGCACGCCTTGGACGGCGGGCGCGTAGCCCTTGCGGACCTTGGCGGCGATCTTCTTCTTCGCGTCGGCCACCGCCTTCTCGGCCGTCGGGTAGGTCGTGGTGTCGGCCCGGCCCTTCGCACCGATCCGGCCGTAGGTGATGGTGACGTCGGCGCCGTCGACCACCACCTCGTAGTACTTGTGCGCGCCGCCGTCGTCCTCGGACAGTTCCAGGTAGGTACGGGTCTCGGACATGGCGGCTCCTCGGCTGTGCGGCGACGACTCGGCGAATCGTGGTGCGTGCGGGTGCGGGTGTGTGCTCGGGACAGGGCGTAAAAACCGTGCCGTACAAGGGGACTGATGCCCCGTCATCCCTTGCGGCGATGTCTTGACCCTACTGACGCCGGCCGACAGCGCGGGGCCTGATCGAGGTGACGCGGTTCACCCGGAAGGATCAACTGTGGACCGACGCTCCCCTTGTCGGACAAAACGGCTCGCCGAGGCGCAGTCCCTTACTCCACAGGGAGGATCAAGGCCCGAGCACTCCCTCCCTGGGACGACGTTTCAGCACCGGAGCCCGGGTTAATCTCCAGTCATCCCGATCACCGGTCGTCGGTCAGGTCCCCGCACGGGCCGGGCCGAGGACCCCGCATGCCCGAGGAGTCCATGTGACCGGGCACATCCTCACGTCCCTGGCCCCGGCGGCCTTCGGCGCGAGACCGACAGGCGAACGGCTGGAGCGCGTCCGCAGATCACCGCACTTTCGCGACGGTTCGTTTCGAAACCCCGTGCCCACGCGAAGAAGCAGCCCAGGCGCGCTGGGCAAGATGTACCGCGCGCAAAAGGCCGCGTCCGGGCTGCGACGCCCGGGCGGCGCCGTACCGCTGGTGAGGCCGACCGCGGCCGACTTCGCCGACGCGCCGACGACCGGCCTGCGGGCGAGTTGGCTCGGGCACGCGACCGTACTGGTGGAGATGGACGGCAAGCGGGTGCTGTTCGATCCGGTGTGGAGTACCCGGTGTTCGCCGTCGGTCGCGTTCGGTCCGGCCCGGTTGCACGCGGTGCCCGTGCGGTTCGTCGATCTGCCGGAGTTGGACGTCGTGGTCATTTCGCACGACCACTACGACCACCTCGACATGGCCACCGTGAAGGCGCTCGTCAAGCGTGACGTCGCGTTCGTGGTGCCGTTGGGGATCGGCGCGCATCTGGAGCGCTGGGGCGTCGGACCGGAGCGGATCACCGAACTGGACTGGCACGAGGCCGGCGAGGTCGCCGGCCTCACCTTCACCGCGACGCCGGCGCGCCACTATTGCAACCGCGGCGCCCGGGTCCTGGGCACCGTGCTGTGGGCCTCGTGGGTGGTCGCGGGGCCCGGGCACCGGGTCTTCCACAGTGGTGACAGCGGATACTTCCCGGGCTTCGCCGACATCGGGCGCGAGCACGGCCCGTTCGACCTGACGATGATCCAGGCGGGGGCGTACGCGCAGGCGTGGCCCGAGGTACACCTCGATCCCGAGGGGGCGGTCCAGGCGCACGTCGAACTGGGCGGACGGCTGATGCTGCCGATCCACTGGGGCACGTTCGACCTCGCGCCGCACGCGTGGGAGGAACCCGCCGAGCGATCGATGGCCGCCGCGCGGGCGATCGGCGCGGGGCTGGTCATCCCGCGACCGGGCGCCCTGGTCGAGCCCGGCCTGATCGACGGGACGGACATCGAGCCCTGGTGGCGCGAAATCGCAGCGAACCCGACACAGTGGCCGTCGGCACCCCCGGCACACACCGAGCCCGCCCAACCCACCTCCAGCCCATCCGGCGTCTGAGACCAAGCCCTTCGAGCCGCTCCGGCATCTGCGGGCGGCCGTCCCGGGGCGGCACGTCTCTCCAGCCGAGGGCGGCCGTCCCGGGCGGCACATCTCTCCAGCGTCCGGCGTTCGAGGACAGGCCCTTCGAGCCGGTCCGGCGCTTGAGGAAAACCAGCCCACCGGCGACCGAGGGCACCTAATCCCAAATGTCACCCCGCACGCCACGAGGAAGCACCATCACCGGAGTACGCGCATTACGCACGATCTTGTGCGAGACATCCCCGACGAACACCCGCTTCAGCGGCCCCGCGGAACTCGACGCGCACACCAACAGGTCGTCCGCCCACGTCACGACGTCGAGCGCGGCCCGCACGGTGTCACCTTCGGCGAGCAGTCCCTCGGCCGGCACCCCGGCCTCGGCCAGTGCCGCGTCGAGGTCCCGCCGGGCCTGGTCGCGCGTGGCCACGAGCACCTGGTGTTCGGCGGACTGGTGCTGCATGCCCGAGTACAACCGGACCGGGCGCAGCACGAGCGTGAGCAGCCGAACGTCGGCGGCGAGCCGGCGGGCGAACTCGACGCCGCAATGCAGGACGCCGGGGGCCGCCGGCTCGCGTTGGTAGGCGATCGTGCACCGCGCGATCACCGGCGGAATGCGCTCGGCGAAGCCACGCGGGGCCAACACCACCGGTACCGGGGAGCCGTGCAGGAGTTGGTCGGCGGTACTGCCGACCGCGACGTGGGCGCTGCGCCCGCCCGGGGCCGGGCCGATCACCACGAACGCGGCGGCGTACTTCTCCGCGATCCGGGTCAGGCCGCGTCCGCTGCCCCGGTTGTCGGTCACCGCGCGCTCGACGGTCAGGCCCGGGGCCCACGCGCGCAGTTTGGTCCGGGCGTCGGCGAGCAGCCGGTCGGTCTCGGTACGTACGAACGCGCGCCACTCGGCGTCCACCGCGCCCACGCCCGACCCCCTGATCGCGGGCGGGCGCACGTGCGCGAGTACGACCGCGGCGCCCAGTTGCCGGGCCAGCACCGACGCCAGGGCCAGGGCGTCGTCGCCGCGCGGGTCGGGCCGACAGCCCACCACGATGCGCATCACCTGGTCGCCGCCGCTCACGACTTCGCCTCGACCGGGATCTCGGCGCGCCACCGCGAGTGGCGGTAGCCGTACAGGAAGTAGATCGCGATGCCCGCCGCCATCCAGATCAGGAACACCAGCCACGTGATCCCGGACAGTCGGGCCATCAGGTAGATGCAAAAGCCCACGCCCAGGAGCGGGGTGATCGGGAAGAACGGCGAGGTGAAACCGCGCGGCAGGTCCGGTCGGGTCCGACGCAGCACGATGACGCCGATGTTGACCAGCGAGAACGCGAACAGGGTGCCGATGCTGGTGGCTTCGGTGAGTCGGCCCAGCGGGACGAGCGCGGCGAGCAGCGAGACCCACGCGCCGGTGATCAGGGTGTTCGCGACCGGGCTTTGGGTGCGTCGGCTGACCTTGGAGAAGATCGGTGGGATCAGGCCGTCGCGCGACATCGCGAACAGGATGCGGGTCTGCCCGTACAGCACGGTCAGGACGACGCTCGCGATCGAGATGATCGCGCCGGCGGACAGGATCGTGGAGGCCCACGAGCCGCCGGTGACGTCGGTGACGATCTTCGCGAGGGTTGCCTCGCTGCCCTCGAACTGCCGCCAGGGCAAGGCCCCCAGCGCGGCGAGGGCGACCGCGACGTAGACGATCGTGACGATCGCGAGCGAGATCAAGATCGCGAGCGGCAGGTCGCGGCGCGGGTTCTTGGCCTCTTCCCCGGCCGTGGAGGCGGCGTCGAAGCCGATGTAGGAGAAGAACACCTGGGAGGCGCCGGCGCTGATCCCGGCGACGCCGAGCGGTGCGAACGGGCTCAGGTTGCCGTGCTTGAACGCGGTGAACGCGATCGCGCAAAAGAACGCGAGGGTGATCAGTTTGATGAAGACCATGATCGTGTTGGCGGTCGCGCTCTCCGATACGCCGCGCACGAGCAGCATGGTCGCCAGCATCACGACGATGACGGCCGGGATGTTGAACGTGCCGCCGTCGCCCGGGGGTTGGCTGATCACGTCGGGCAGGCTGAAGCCGAAGGCCGAGTCGAGGAATTCGTTGACGTACTGCCCCCAGCCGACCGCGACGGCGGAGATGGACACGCCGTACTCCAGGAGCAGGCACCACCCGCACACCCACGCGATGCCCTCGCCGAGAGTGGCGTAGGCGTAGGAGTAGGACGAGCCCGACACCGGGATGGTCCCGGCGAGTTCGGCGTAGGACAGGGCCGAGAACAGTGCGGTCACGGCGGCGAGTACGAACGAGATCACCACGGCCGGACCGGCCTTGGGCACCGCCTCGCCCAGGATCACGAAGATGCCGGTGCCCAGGGTCGCGCCCACGCTGAAGAAGGTCAGCGCGAGCAGCCCCATGGTGCGCTTGAGACCTTCGCCCTCGCCGTCCACCTCGCCGCCGCCGCTCTCCGCGAGGATGGCGTCCACGGGTTTCGTGCGCAGCACTCCCGAACGTGACCGGTGTGCGACATGGCTGGCGGGCAATCCGGCCTCCCTGACGACGAACGGGTCCGGACGGGCGGGTCCGGGCGTAATGGGTCCAAGGGGAGCGGATGCCCAGGCAGGGGCGCATCGAACGGTCCTTCAGCCATTCGGCTCGGGAGGTACGTGGGTGCGCGGTGCGCGGGCGGGCGGGAGCGGGGGAACGGGTGGTGGCAGGCCGCGTTGCGTCGGGTGGGTGATTTCGCGGCACGCCGTCGGTGGGTTCACGGGTGTCGGGGCGGGCGGTGCCTACTGTCGGCCGACATGGCCATGCGGATTATCGGATCAGCCGTTTCATTCGTCCTCGCCGGCGCCGTGAGTGCCGCTCTCGTCGTCGGGGTGGCCGCGCCCGCTCACGCCGCCTCGGATCAGACCTGGGACCTCATCGCGGACTGTGAAAGCAGTGGGCGGTGGGATCTCGATACCGGCAACGGTTACTACGGCGGCCTGCAAATTCTGCCGAGCACGTGGAACGAGGCGGGCGGACAGGCGTACGCCACCCGCCCGGACCTGGCGACGCGCGACGAACAGATCGTCGTCGCGGAGCAGATCCAGCTCATGCAGGGCTGGGACGCGTGGCCGCAGTGTGCGCGCCAGATCGGCCTGATCGGCGCGGCGTACACGGTCAAGCCGGGTGACACGCTGACCTCGATCGCGCGGGACCTGGGCGTGATCGGTGGCTGGGAGGCGCTGTACGCGGCGAATCGCGACGCGATCGGCCCGGATCCGGATCTGCTGCTCCCCGGCACGGTGCTGAACGTGCCGAAGGCCGCTCGCAGGAGCGGCCCTCGGTTGATGTTCACGCCCCATGCGCCCGGCCGATCGGTCTTCGATCGATCGTGGTGGGGTTGATTCGTGCCTGTGTATATCCGTGCCTGTGTACATCCGGGTGTATATCGGTGCTCACGACTGGGATCGAACCAGTGACTTCCTCGGTGTGAACGAGGCGCTCTCCCGCTGAGCTACGCGAGCCTGCGTAGTTTCCGTGTACATCCTAGCCAGTCCGCGCGAGTGGGTCGCACCCTCCCCGTGTCGGGGCGGCCCGCTCGTGCCTACCGCCGATCGGCGCAGTCTTCACCATGCCGCTTCACGGGCGATCGGTTCAACCCGTTTTCGGCCTCGGCCCACCCGGCCGGCGCGTCGCGCCCGGCCCGCCCAGCCGACGGGCTTTGCGCACCGGACGCGGCCGGCCCGGCCCACGTGGCTCGCCCGCCGGTTCGCCCCGTCTCGACCGACCGACTCGGACCCCTCGGTCGCCCCGGGCGACCGTGCATTGCCAACAGCGCCCCCGCCAGGCCGAAGACCAGCGTCGCGGCGGGCGCCGGTCGACGCGCCAACCGCCCGAGGTCGAGGACGAGCGCGAACCCGTCGGTGCGGGCGGCGGCGACACACAGCACCGCGCCCACGAGCGCGCACATCGCGCACGCCACGAGCGGGGCTGCGCCCGGGTGCCTTCGATCGATGCGATGTGTGGCCACGACGGACTCCCGGACGGACACGGCGGATACAGGGGATACAGGGGATACGGCAGACACGGTGGGCCCCGCGACTCGTGACCCGTGACCCCCGAACGGAGCGGTGAAGCGTTCCTCAAGCCTGTCCGGGAACGTCTCCACCCGACAGGGAGGTGCCTGGCATATCGGGGGTGGGGCAAACCCCACCAAGCCCGGGGTCTGGGGGGATGGGCCTTTCCGGAAGTGCCCACCCTGTCGGTGGGGTGTGCCTATCCTGGGCTGCCCTGTGATCGCCGACCGGAGGCGCCTCGCTCCATGAAGCTGCTGCACGCCGCCGACCTGCACATCGACAGTCCCCTGCGAGGTCTCGCACGCTACGAGGGGGCACCCGCGGAGGAGATCCGCGAGGCCGCGCGGCGGGCCGTGGAGAACCTCGTCGAGCTCGCGCTCGCCGAAGGTGTGGACGCGGTACTGCTCGCCGGCGACATCTACGACGGCGAATGGAAGGACTACCACACGGGGCTGTTCTTCACGGCCCAGATGCGCCGGCTGCACGAGGCCGGCGTCCGGGTTCTGTTGGTCGCGGGCAATCACGACGCGGCGAGCCGGATCACTCGCGAACTGCGGTTGCCGGAGAACGTGTACCGGTTCTCCACCGCGCGGCCCGAGACCGCGGTCTTCGAGGACATCGGACTCGCGGTGCACGGCCAGGGTTTCGCCGTCCGCGACGTGACCGACAACCTCGCGGTGAACTACCCGGCGCCGCGCGGCGGACTGTTCAACGTCGGCCTTCTGCACACCGCGCTCACCGGCGCGTCGTCGGAGCACGCGACCTATGCCCCGTGCAGCGTGGGCGACTTGGTCTCGCGCGGCTACGACTACTGGGCTCTGGGCCACGTGCACCAACGCGAGGTCGTGCACGAGGCCGAGCCGTGGATCGTCTTCCCCGGCAACGTCCAGGGGCGGCACGCGCGCGAGACCGGGCCCAAGGGCGCCACGTTGATCACCGTCGACGCCAACGGCCGGGCCACGATCGAGCACCGTGACCTCGACGTCGTGCGCTGGGCCCGCCTGGACGTGGACGCCGCCGGCGCCCGCGACGTCGAGGACGTGCTCGACCGGGTCCGCCGGCGAATGGTCGACGCCCGCGGCGACGCCGGCCGGCGACTGCTCGCGACGCGGGTGCGTATCACCGGCGCGACCGACGTGCACGAGGCGCTGTGGCGCGACGAGCGCCGGTTCGTGTTCGAGACCCGGGCCCTCGCGGGCGAGTTCCAGGACGTGTGGCTGGAAAAAGTGCGCCTGGAGACCCGGCACGTCGACCTCGCCGACACCGGCCTCGAACTGCCCGCACTGGTCGAGGACCTCGGCCGTACCGCGCGAGCCCTGCGGGCCGATCCGACCGCACTCGAACAACTCGTCCGCGGCATCCCCGGGATCAAGGGCCTCGACGCCAAGGTCGCCGAGGAGGGCATCGCGCCCGAGGACGCCGCGTGGCGCAGCGACATCTTCGACCGGGCCGTCGACCTGCTGACGGCGATGATCTCCGGGCCCGGCGGGACCGGTGGGTCCGATGTGGCCGACGTGGCGGACCGGGCGACCGGCGCCGATACCGCCGGGGGGCGTGGATGAGGATCGACCGGCTCGACCTGACCGCGTTCGGGTGCTTCACCGATCGCCGGATCGAACTCGGTTCGCCCGGCGTGCACGTGATCAGCGGCCCGAACGAGGCCGGCAAGTCCACCGCACGGCACGCCCTCGACCAGCTCCTGTACGGGATAGACCGGCAGACCTCCTACGACTTCGTGCACGGCATGCGCGACCTGCGGATCGGCGCGGTGCTGCGCGACGAGCACGGCGCGACGCTCGACGTGGTGCGCCACAAGCGCGACAAGAACCCGCTGACCCGGGCCGACGGCACCCCGCTCGCCGAGGCCGAGCTGACCCTGCTGCTCGCGGGGGTGGGCCGCGACGACTTCCGGCAGGTGTTCGCGCTCGACCACGAGGGGCTGCGCGCGGGCGGGCACGAACTGCTCGCGGGTCGCGGCGACGTCGGCCGCGCCCTGTTCGAGTCGCGCTCGTCGGCCCGGCTCGGCCAGGTGCTGACCCGCCTGGAGACGCGTGCCGCGGAGCTGTACAAGGCGCGCGGCAAGAACCAGCGGATCAACGCGGCACTGACCGACCTGGGCCGGCTGCGCAAACGGATCCAGGAAGACGGCCTCGCCCCCTCCGTGTTCGGCGAAGCGGTCAAGGACGTACAGCGCGCCGAGGAGGAGCGCGACCGCCTCGGCCGGGACCGCACCGACGCGCGGATCAAGGTGGCCCGCCTCGATCGGGTGCGCCAAGCCCTCCCGGTGCTCGCACGGCGGGCCGCGCTGGCCGCCGAGCGCGCCGAGCTGACCGCGACCGGCCGGCCGGTGCCCACCGACCTCGC
>NZ_WWJX01000727.1 GCF_009865215.1 Streptomyces sp. SID3343
GGCCCGGCCGCACGCGTGCCGGCGCCGCGCGCACGCGGGTGGTGCCCGCCGCGCAATCCGCATGCGTGCTTGTGCGCACCGACCTTCCGTACCGCTCGGGTCATCTGCGGGCCCATGCCGCTCGCGCCGCCGATCGCTCGAAGCGCGAGTAAGACCGGGATGCTCGTACGGCTTGGACCACCTGCGGGCTCACGGCCGCGCGGGGCTCACAGGCTGTGGTCCTTGATCACGGTCGTGCCAAGAAGTCGGGGTGGCACAGTCACCCGAGTTGCTGTTCGAGGAGATCCGCCGGGACCGCAGGATTGATCCGTCCGTCTTGGGGTGGCAGTTGGCGCCGCGCTATAAGGTGAGCCGGAACACGGTGGTGGAGGTGCTTCGCTCGCTGGTGCCGAAGAAGTGCAAGATGCCTGAACCGCGGACCTCAGCCTAGTTCGCGGTCCGGGGCCGCCGTGACGGCACATCACGGCCGGTTGGGAAGGAACGGTTGGCTCCCACGCCGTCACGCGATCGGTTGATTCTCCAGCTGATGACGCGTTCGGGGTGGACACGGATGAGGGCGGGCTGCCCGGAAACGTGGAAATCGTTCGTACCCGGCAGGGCTTCCGCCTGCCCGCGGATCTCGATGCCGCGCGGCGCACCCTCGACCGGCATGTCGTCGACGACCACCGACACATAAGGGTGGCCGGCCGCGTTGCGGTATTTGCGGCTGGCGGCCAGATTCCATCCGACGATGTCGATGGTGTCGGTCTCCGGGTTGTAGTGCAGGCCCACCGGCGAGTTCTGCGGACGGCCGCGGCCGTCGACCGTCGCGAGCCTGGCCAGTCGCTGAGTTCGCAGGTAGGCGAGCTCGGCGACGGTGAACGCGCTGTCATCCCGTCCCGGGTTCCCGCCGTCCGTCATCGCTCCGACCGCCTCTCCGTCGAGTCCCGCTCGTCGCGGCGCAGCCGACCGATGACGGCTTTCAGTTCCTGCGCGTAACGTTCTTCGAAATCCGCGCTGTCCGGGTCGAGTCCCATGACGGCACGGACCACCTGCGGCAGCGCGACGGCCGCGGTGACGGCGCCGATCATGATCAGCAGCACCGACGCGGGATCGAGGTCGGGCGCGATCTCCCCGCGCTCCTGGCGCTCGACCATGCCGGCCCCATCGAGGCTGCCCGGCGGCAGCGTCTGGGGGTGCTCCGGGTCCTCGGACAGGCCGGCCCACACCAGGAGCCGGGTCATCCGGGGGTCGGCGAGCGCGTGCCGGACGTAGCGGGCGGCGTTGTCCTCCAGCGGCAGTTCGGGGTCGCTGACCGTGGCGTCGCGGGCGAACTGGGCCCGCAGCACCTCCTGGTAGAGGCCGTCCTTGTTGTCGAAGTAGTAGCTGATCAATTGCTTGTCGACTCCGGCCCGCGCGGCGATGTCCTGCACCCGGGCCCCGGCGAACCCGTGGGCGGCGAACTCGTCGAAGGCCGCCTTGAGCAGCTCACCGCGGGTGCGGTCGGCGTCACGGAGGCGTTCGTCGGGGCGCGGCGAACGGCGTCGGCCGGCGGCCTGTTTCTTCGGGGGTGTGATCGGTGGCATGACGTCGAGTGTAGCTGATTCCACTGTTCAGTGGTTACTATCCACCGTCTGGTGAATTAGCGAACGAGGAGATCATGATGTCAATCGACGAGAGCAAGCCCCCCGGCGCGGAGTCGGCGAACGCGGTGGGGGTGCCCCGGCAGGTGTGGGTCGTCGCGGCGGCCGTGGTGGTCGGGCTGGGCATGGCCCTGCTCGACACCACGATCGTCAACGTGGCCCTCGACGCCATCGCCCGGGACCTGCACTGCTCGCTCGGCGCGATCCAGTGGGTGTCGACGGTGTACCTGCTCACGCTTGCCGTGGTGATCCCGCTGGCGGGATGGAGCACCGAACGTTTCGGCTCCCGCCGCGTCTGGATGGCCGCGGTCACCGTGTTCACCGCCGGATCGGCGCTGTGCGGCGCGGCCTGGTCGATCGACGCGCTGATCGCGTTCCGGGTGCTTCAGGGCATCGGCGGCGGGCTGATCATGCCGGTGGGCATGAGCCTGATAGCCCGAGCGTCAGGCCCGGAGCGCATGGGACGGGTGATGTCGGTCGTCGGCGTGCCCATGCTGCTCGTCCCGGTACTCGGCCCGGTGCTGGGCGGGATCATCGTCGACACCATCTCGTGGCGCTGGATCTTCTACATCAACGTCGTCCTGGGCGCGGTCGCGCTCACGCTGGCGGCCCGACTGCTGCCGAGGGACCCCACCGAGACCACCGCCCCGCCGCTGGACCGGCTCGGCCTGGTCACCCTCGCCCCGGGACTCGCCGCAGTCGTGTTCGGGCTGTCCGAGGTCCAATCGCACGGCGGTCCCACCGCCCCCGCCGCCTGGGGACCGATCGTCGGCGGCGCCGCCCTCGTCGTCCTGTTCGTGCTCCACGCCAGGCGCGCACCGCACGCGCTCATCGACGTGCGCCTGTTCCGCAGGGCCCCCTTCCTGGCCGCGGCGACGACGATCTTCTTCGCCGGAGCGGCCCTCTACGGCGCGCTGTTCGTCACACCGCTGTACTTCCAACTGGCCCGGGGCGAGTCGCCGTTGACTGCCGGACTGCTCGTCGCGCCACAGGGCATCGGCGCCGCACTGGCGATGCCGCTGGCCGGCCGACTCACCGATCGCATCGGCGGTGGCATCGTGGCCGCCACGGGCCTGTTCATCTGCGCCGCCGCGACGGTGCCGCTGACGCTGGTCACCGGCCACACCCCCTACGCCTGGCTGGTCGTCGTCCTGCTGGTACGCGGCCTGGGCATCGGGGCCTCCCTGATGCCGACCACTGCCGCCGCCTACGCGACCCTGCAACGCAGCGAGATCCCGCGTGCGACCGGCGCGATCAGCGTCCTGCAACAACTCGGCGGCTCGATCGGTGTCACCGCCCTCGCCGTCAGCCTCCAGTCCCGGACGCACGCGACCGGATCGGCCTCCCGCGCCGCGGCGTTCACGGCCCCCTTCACCTGGGCCCTGGCCCTGGCCGCAATCGCCCTCGCGGCGGCGATCGTGCTCGCTGTCGCGGGACGCCGTGCTGCCCGAGAGTGAGCTTGACTCTGTCGGGGACCTGGTGTTTCCCGGTGCGCGAGCATGATCGACAGGCATGCTCGGGGCTGTTTCGTAGATCGATACAGCTGCCGAGGTGTCCGTTGTCGCTCCGTCCCCGTTCGGGTGAGCAAGTCCCATCTTTGACCGCCCAGATCGCACGGGCGAGCAACCCGGCGGGTAGCACGCCACCGCGGCCCCCTGATCGTGGCGCGGTTCACCAAGAACCAGTGCCGGCCGCGCCCGGACCGCCTCCGTGGCACCAGCTCCCGCGAGGGTGCCCGGAAGGTGGGCTTCCCCCCACGAGAACTCCGCGACCTGCAGGTCCGCGTGCGCACCGAGCAGCAGACACCCGAATGGAAGGCCCGCTACGGGTCCGCTCCGGCGTGGACGGCCCCATCAACGAGTTCGCCCACGGACACGGCATGCGCCATTGCCACCGCCGAGGCCGGCCCCAAGGCCCACTTGCAACACCTACTCACTGCCGTCGCCGTGAACATCGAACGGCTCAGCGCCCGGCCAGAGGCCGAACAAACTTCCTCACCGAGACACCGCCAACCGCCCTCCAGACCTTCCTTGACCAGCAAGCGATCCTCCCGATCGAAGTCTTGGCGCACCCTTGGAGGGTCCGGCACCGCCGGGGCACAATGCAGGCAGGGGAGAGGACCGGCCGGTGAAAGGCATCACGGGCGACGTCCGCCCGCGTACCGGGCTTCCCCACGCGTGGCCCACCGAAGAGACAGGGACCGGCTGGTACGGCACCGCCGACGACGTCGGCGTCGCGTGGCTTCCCGACCGTACGCCCGTCGTGATCTCTGTCCTGTCCACGGGTCGTCACCCGGACTCGGCCGTGGACGAACCACTTCT
This sequence comes from Streptomyces sp. SID3343, assembly GCF_009865215.1. Taxonomy (GTDB): domain Bacteria; phylum Actinomycetota; class Actinomycetes; order Streptomycetales; family Streptomycetaceae; genus Embleya. Next base: position 3,944 of record NZ_WWJX01000727.1, read on the forward strand.
CGCCAAGACCGCCAGGGTGCCGGCATCCGTGCCGGTCGGCTTCCAGTAGCGTTGCCCGATGCTGGAACGCCTGGAGATCGAAAGTTTTCTGGTCCTCGCCGATGAGCTGCACTTCGGTCGTACGGCCGAACGCCTGCAGGTCTCCCGGGCCCGGGTCAGCCAGATCGTCCAGGCCCTGGAACGCCGCATCGGCGCCCCACTGTTCGAACGGACCAGCCGCAGGGTGCGGCTGACTCCACTGGGCAGTCGGCTTCACCAGGACCTCGAGCCGAGCTACCGGCACGTCGAACAGGCCGTCATCCGTGCGCAGGCCGAGGCCAAGGGCATCGAGGGTGTGCTGTCGGTCGGCTGTCTCGGCGGTGCGGCCGGGGGTTTTGTCATGGAGGTGATCCGGGCGTTCGCCAAAAACCATCCGGGCACGCACGTCCAGATCCACGAGACGCAGATCAAGGACATGTTCGGGCCGCTGCGGTCGGGTCGGGTGGATCTGCTGGTCACCCAGTTCCCGGTCGAGGAACCGGATCTGGTGTGTGGTCCGGTGGTGCTGCGCTTTCCCCGCATGCTGGCGGTTCCGGCCAACCACTCGCTCGCCAAGCAGGACACCGTGTCGATGGAGGACTTCGCCCGTGATCGGGTCTTCGCGTGCGCGGGTGATGTACCGGACTACTGGCAGAAGCAGCAGGCTCCCACACACACGCCCAACGGCCTCCCCGTCACGCGTGGCCCGTCGGCGGGCACGTTGCAGGAGACACTGACCATGGTCGGCGCCGGGCAGGGCATCTCCTCGGTCGGCGGCGACGTCGCGGAGTCCTACGCGCCGAAGGGCGTCACCTACATCCCGTTCCGCGACGCGCCTGCGCTGGAATACGGGCTCGTCTGGCGCAGCTCCGGCGAGACCACCCGGGTGACGGCTTTTGTCGCGGCGGCCCAAGAGGTCATAAGCATCGTCAAGCCGGGCTGAACGATCGTTGCCGAGAAGCAGGCTGATCACGCCGGGGTTTCCCGCCAGGCTTGGCTCCATGAGCAAGGATCTTCCTGTCGCACTGTCGTGCGAGACGTACACACAAGCCCCTCCGGCGGCGTCGCCGGAACCGCAGCAGAAATCAGGCAAGGCCGCCCTCTTCGCGCTGGCGCTGGGTGCCTTCGCCGTCGGGACGACCGAAGTGGTCATCGCCGGGCTTCTGCCCGACGTGGCCGCTGACTTCGGCATATCCCTGCCGACCGCCGGTCTGTTGGTGTCGGTTTATGCACTGGGCATGGTCATCGGTGCTCCGGCGTTGACCATGTTGGGTGCGCGGGTGCCGAGGAAGCGTCTGCTGCTGAGGCTGACCGTACTGTTCGTCGCGGCAAGTCTGCTCAGCGCGCTGGCGCCGGGATACGGCGTACTCCTGGCGGGACGCGTCCTGTCCGCCCTGGCCGGCGGCGCCTTCGTAGGCATCGCGGCGGTCGTCGCCGCGGACGTCGCCGCTCCCGAGCGCCGGGCCGGTGCGATCGCCACGGTGTTCATGGGTCTGAGCCTGGCCAACGTCTTGGGCGTGCCCGGCGGCACCGCGCTGGGCCAGGCGCTCGGCTGGCGGGCCACATTCTGGGCCGTGACCGTGATCGGCGTTGTCCTGTTCGGGGCGTTGGCCCTTCTCGTTCCGGCCGTCTCCCGCAGTGAACAAGCAAATTTCCGCCGGGAGTCGGCGCTCTTCCGGAACGGCCGGGTGTGGCGGGCGCTGGCCGCGTCGGCCTTCGGGTGGGCGCCGTTCCTGACGGTTCTGACGTACATCGCGCCCATGCTCACCGAGGTCACCGGCTTCAGCGAACGTACGGTCCCGCTCATGCTGGTGCTGATCGGCGTCGGCATGCTCGTGGGCACACCTGTGGCCGGACGGCTGGCGGACCGGGCGCTGGTTCCGACGATGTACGCGGCACTCGCCGGCACCACCGTCTTGTCCCTTGTGTTGGTAGCGGCAGTGCACAGCAAGCCGGCCGCCGTGGTGGCGTTCCTGGTGTTCGGCATGTTCGGGGCGGCTGTCATCCCGCCGTTGCAGACGCGGGTGCTGGCCGCGGCTGCGGGCGCTGACAACCTTGCGTCCGCCGCGAACATCTCCGCGTTCAACATCGGCAACGCGGGCGGGCCGCTGATGGCGGGGTGGGCGCTGTCGGCGGGTGCCGGGTATACCTCGACGTTGTGGATCGCGGCGGGGCTGGGGGGTGTGGGATTGGTGCTGGCACTACCCGGGCGTGGGGCACCACGGCGCTGAAGGAGGGGTGCCGTTGACGAGCGGCGAACCCACCGACAAGTAACTCGACACCAGCTAGTGCCGGACCCCGTGATCGGCCGGATCGACAAGATGCAGTGGGCCGATCTGGAGGCTCCGCGCAAGCAGCGGCACACCATTGAGCGGATCAAGGTCGCCTCGCGGTCGAGCACGACTTCGATCCGGCGTCGTACTCGACCATCGCGGGCTACGTCCAGGAACGGAAGCCGCAGTTGGCTGCGCCGGCGAAGGAAGGCCGCCGGCATCTGAAGGGCACGGTCCCGCAGCAGAAGACGCCTGGCCAGGAGGCTGAGGTGACTTCGCGGACGTCTGGCTGGACCCGGCGGGCGAGGGGTGAAGTGCGTGCCGTTCACGCTGCGGCTGTCCTACTGCGGCAAGACCGTCCACGGGCTACGCCACCGGTTCGAGACGCTCGGCGGGGTTCCGGCCCGGCATACCGCTACGACAACCTGCGGCCGGGGGTGGGGTGAGTGTCAGGCCCTGGTATGTCCGAACATGAAATCGACAACCGCAGCCAGGTTGTCGATTTCCGCGGCTCCGATGAGATCTCAAGCTTCTGCGGCACGACGCCAGGTCCACCTGGACCGGGCCTGTCAGGACACGGCCCGGGAGGATCCGGACCACCAACCTGTCGACCACCGCCCCGGCCCCGGATGACAACACCCCACGACACCTCGTGACGAAACATCACCCGATAGGGGCGGATCCCCAACTCACTGACGATCAAGCCCACCGGCAGCCCGGCAAGCTCCCCGAACGGATGATCCCGGCGCCCAGCCCGGCTGAGGCACCGGCTCTCATTCACCCTGACGAAAACACGTCTGGTGGTCGTTCTGGACACCTGCGGATCATGTGTGCACGCACCGTCGCCCGCGGGCGACGTTTTGTGGCATCGCGCGTTTGTGTGGTTGGTCGCGGCGCTCGCGAGTGGTGGTGTGGCGTGGCCCTGGTCATTCGACGCCTGGGCGGGCCCTTGAGGTCAACGTGTGGGCGGCTTCGGTGATGGCGGTTCGGAGGCGGCGTAGGTCGGTCAGGTGGTGGGTGGTTGGTTCGATCAGCCAGGTCAGGGGGCCGCCGTTCGGTTGGCCCGGGGGTGGGAAGGTGATCCACGCCCCTTGGCCGTGGTGGCGTGGGCTGGTGCGGCGGTCGCGGGGTGGGATGTCGTTGACGGGGGTCGGCGGGATCAGGAAGCCGATCTTGCGGTGTCGCCGGTCGTGCAGCACGGGGCCGATGGGGACGTTGCGAGTGCGCAGGACCGCGAGTACAGCTCGGCCGAGAAGTTCGTCCACCTCGACGACGTCGAACGTCTCGCCGGCGGCGACCAGGCGTGGGGCGTACGGGTTTTGGGTGGGCGAGGGTTGTGGGAGGCGGCCGTAGGCAGGGATCAGGTCGAACATCGCGCATACCGCCTTGCCTGAACCGTGATGTGTCACCGCCAGCCCGGCGGCCAGTTGCCGCGCGATCCACAGTCCGCGTCCGGACTCTGCGGAAAGGTCCGGCTCCCGCTCGGGGATGGTGACGTGGCAGGGGTATTCGTCCCAGCATTCGAGGCTCAGCATGTTGCCCAGCCGCACGGCCCGCAGTTCGAGGCCGCCGTATGCCCCGGCGTGGGTCAGCGCGTTGGTTGCCAACTCCGCGAGGACGAGCACGGGTTCGTGCGGATCGAGGCCGACTTCGGTACACACCCCGACGGCGAACCGTCGAGCCTTGGCAACGGTGTCCGGGTGGGCTGCGAGTCGTAGCGGCGGGGTCAATTCCCGCCAACCTGTCGTGGGCTTCATGGATCTCCTCACGTGGCACGCTCCGGCGACTGCGCGGCAGTCGAATCGAGTCACTGTCGGCGACTGATCAAGTGCTACCAGTGATCTACCGGAAATACTCCTCTGCTACCGGTAGCAAAGCAAGTCACTTGGCACGTCTGGTAGAAATCTCGTGATCACGCCCCAAGACGGCCAGACTGTGTGCGAGGGAGGGCCATGCCCACGATCAGCCATCGACGGCGCCAACTCGGCACGGAGTTGAAGGTCATCCGTGCCGCCAAGGGGCTGACGCTGCGACAGGTCTCCGCGCACTTGGGCATGTCGAATCCGCAGGTCAGCCGGATTGAGTCGGCTCAACGCAGCATTCGAGCGGAGGACTTGGAAACACTTCTCGATCTGTACGAGGCCGACCCGGAGGTGCGGGCTCGCATCCGGTCTCTGCACGGCCACGAGGACGATGCGTCAGTCGAGTGGTGGACGTGTTACGCGGACGACATCTCGCACGGATACCTCGGCTACATCGAGCTGGAGGCTGCTGCCGTTGGCATCACGGAGTACCAGCCGTGCGTGATTCCGGGTCTTCTGCAAACGGAGGCGTACGCGCACGACCTCACGCACGCGACCGCCACCAGCGACATCGACAAGGTCGAGCTTTTGGTGGAGGTACGCATGAGGCGCCAGCGTCGGCTTCGTGAGGAACCGCCCCCGCAGATCACGAACTTCGTTACCGAGGCCGCCCTGCGCAACGTGGTCGGTGACCGCCGCACCATGCGAGAGCAACTTCACCAACTCGCCACCCTGGCCTTGCGTCCCAACATCGAGCTGTTGATCATCCCGTTCGAGCGAGCGGCGCTGGGGAGCTTCGCAAGCGCCTTCACCGTCTTCGACTTTCCGGAGCCAAGGGACAACTCCGTCGTGGTCCAAGACGGGCTCGTGAGCGAAAGAGTCGTCACCGAGTCGGAGAAGGACGTTCGGCGAGTGCGTCAGATCACCGCGCGACTGAGGCGTGCAGCCCGCAGTACGGATGCGTCTCAGGAGATCATCAAGTACTACCTCCATGAAATGGGATGACTGTGCACTCCGAGAATTGCCGCGACTTGGCCTGGCGTACCTCCTCCTATTCGACGCATGACGGTGAATGCGTCGAAGTGGCAGTGCGTACAGGGGCGATCGTCGCGCGGGACTCGAAGGTCGCAGACTGTCCCGTCCTCAGCTTCGGCATGGTTCAGTGGGACGGGTTCCTCGACACACTGCACGTGCGTCGCGACATCTGATCGGGGCCAGAGGCGCCTGCCTGGTGAAGGCACTGCGGCCACCTCGGGCCGACCTGGGGCCGGATCAGCCCACTTCTTGTACACCCAAGGGAAAAGGTGGATGGGATGAACGTGACCAACGAAACGCCGAGCCAACCGATCTGGCGCAAAAGTGGGTATAGCCAGCAGGACGACGCCTGTGTCGAGATCGCGACTGTCGCGCAGTCGGTCGTTGCGCGGGACTCGAAGGTGGTTGGTGGGCCTGTGCTTGGGTTTGGTGGGGGGCAGTGGGATGGGTTGGTGAGTGTGCTTCGGGTTCGGTGTGGTGGTTAGTCGGGCGGTATGAGGCTTATGGGGGCGTGGCCGGGTGTTGTTCGGGCGCCGGACGTTGGGCTGTGGGGGATGCTTGGGCATCACCGGGGGCAGGTCTGACGATGCGGAGGCGGCGGTATGGCGAAGAAGGCCGAACGCAAGGGTGACGGCAAGGACGAGGGGGCCGGGAAGGTCGAGGCCAAGAAGGGCGGCCACCGGAAGGCCGACGGGAAGAAGGGCGCCGGGAAGACGGCCGATGGTGGGAAGGCCGGCGGCAAAAAGGCTGAGAAGGCGTTGAAGGCCGAGCGGGAGAAGGCGGTCGAGCGGGCCAAGGAGGCTCGCAAGGCCGAGGAGAAGGCCGCCAAGAAGGCGGCGAAGGCGGCAAAGGCTGCCAAGGCCGAGTCGGAGGCCGCCTTGCGGGCCGCTCTGGCGGCGGCGGAGGAGCGCGCCATCGAGGAGCGTGCCGTCGGTGAGGGGATCGTCCAGGCACCGGTAGTCGAGGCGCCGGTCGCCGAAGCAGCGGTCGGCGATGAGCCGGTCGCCGACGAGCGGCACGAGCGCGAGCCCGAGAAGACCGAGGCCGAGCAGTCCGCCGAGGTCGCCACCGGGACGCGGCTCCACATCGTGGCCGAGCCGCACCCCGACGACGCTCCCGAGGACGCTCGCGACGAGACCCCGCAGCCGCCGCCGCGCGGCGATGTCGACTCCGTGCGGGCCGCGTTGCGGCTGCCCGGCGGGCCCGTCGAACTCTCGGCGATCGACCCGCGTGGGACGCCGAACTTCCCCGGGGACAAGGACGAGGCGCTCGCCGACATCGCCGCGATGGCGCCGCAACTCGCCGAGCTCCAGGAGCGGTTGTACGCCCAGGCGGTCGCCGGCGGCGCGCGGCGGCGGCTGCTCGTGGTGGTGCAGGGGATGGACACGTCCGGCAAGGGCGGCACGGTCAAGCATGTGATCGGCCAGTTCAACCCGTCCGGCTGCCACATCCACGCGTTCAAGGCGCCGACCGAGGAAGAGCTCGCGCACCCGTTCCTGTGGCGGGTCAAGGAGCAGGTCCCCGGCCCGGGCCTGATCGGCGTGTTCGACCGCTCGCACTACGAGGACGTGCTGATCGCACGCGTGCGCAACCTCGTACCGCGCAGTGTCTGGGCCCGCCGCTACGGCACGATCAACCGCTTCGAACAGGGCCTGGCCAAGGACGAGGTCACCGTCGTCAAGCTCTTCCTGCACATCTCGTTCGAGGAGCAGAAGGAACGCCTGCTGGCCCGCCTGGACAACCCGGACAAGCACTGGAAGTTCAACCCGGCCGACATCGACGAACGCTCGGTGTGGTCGGACTACCGGCAGGCGTACGAGGCCGCCCTGGAGAAGTGCGACAGCGACGCGACGCCGTGGTACGTGGTTCCGTCGGATCGCAAGTGGTATCGCAACTGGGCGATCAGCCGCCTGCTGCTCGAACACCTCGTCGAGCTGGACCCGCGCTACCCGGAGGCCACGTTCGACGTGGAAGCCGAACGCAAGCGCCTCCTGGACACCTGAGCCGTCGAAACCCGAGCCGTCGACACCCGAGCCGGCCTGCGTGGGGCGGGCCGACCCCGGCCCGTCCCACGCAGGCTCCCGGCCCTACCGCGCCCCGATCCGCACCACCGCCACCGACGTCGCCGGCAGCCGCAGGGTGGTGCCGACCAAGCCGCGGCGGATCTCGGCGCGGTCGTCCCACGCGGCGACGATCTCCGCCG
>NZ_WWJX01000728.1 GCF_009865215.1 Streptomyces sp. SID3343
CGGAGCGGGCGGAGCGAGGCGGGACGGGACGGAGCGGAGCGGGCGGAGCGAGGCGGGACGGAGCGGGGCGGGGCGGAGCGAGGCGGGACGGAGCGGCGGCGGCGCCCGCCCCGGCTCCGAGTGTCACGCCTTCGGCTGTTGCTGGGTGATGCAGTGGATGCCGCCGCCGTTGGCGAAGATCTCCCGCGCGTCGACGAGTTCGATCGTGCGGCCCGGGAAGAGCTTGGCGAACGTCGCCGCGTTCTCGTCGTCGCGCGGGTCGTCGAAGCCGCACAGGAGCACCACGCCGTTGGCGACGTAGTGGTTGATGTAGCTGAAGTCGACCCAGTCGTCGTGTGCTTCGAGCACGGTCGGCGCGGGGATCTCGACGACCTCCAGGGCCCGGCCTCGGGCGTCGGTGGAGGCGCGGAGCAGGGCCACGTTCTCCTTGCCGACCTCGTGGTCGGGGTGCGCCGGGTCGGGCTGTACGTGCGCGAGCACCAGGCCCGGACGGGCGAACGACGCAACGATGTCGATGTGGCCGCGCGTACCGAACAGGCCGTAGTCGCGGGTCAGTCCACGTGGCAGCCAGATGACCTTGCGGACCCCGAGGAACGCCTTGAGTTCGTCCTCGACCTGCTCCTTGGTCCACCCGGGGTTGCGCCCCTCGTCGAGCTGGACGGTCTCGGTGATCAACACCGTGCCCTCACCGTCGACATGGATGCCGCCACCCTCGTTGACCAGGCGCGACGCGTAGCGCCGGACGCCGGCCGCCTCGATGACGTGTTCGGCGATGTGCTGGTCGTGCTCCCACGCGGCCCACTCCTGGGCGCCCCAGCCGTTGAACACCCAGTCGGCGGCGGCGATCGCGCCCTGCCCGTCGGTGAGGAAGGTCGGCCCGATGTCGCGCATCCACGCGTCGTCGAGCGGCTTTTCGACGACCGTGAGCGGGCGCCCGACGTAGCTCGCCACCGTGTCGGACTCTCCGATGTCGGTGATCAGCGTGACGGGCTCGTAGCGGGAGATCGTCTCGGCGACCCGGCCCCACGCGATCCGCGCCGCGTGCAGGTCCTCCTCGCCGAACGTCTCGTTCCGGCTCGGCCACGCCATCCACGTGCGCTCGTGCGGAACCCACTCCGCCGGCATCGAAAAGCCGTCAGCTGCGGGGGTGTTCGTCATGTCGTCAATCCTTGTACTCGAAGAACTCGTGAAACTCGTGAACGCCTGGGACACCCGGAAAATCCGAAACACCCGGAACACCCGGAACACCTGGAACGTGTGAACAACTCGCGGAGCTCGTGGACGCGTAGAACTCGTGCACACCCGGCGCCGTAACCAGCACCCCCGTAACCGGCAGCCCAGCGGCCCAGCGGTCACGCGGCCACGCGCCCTAAAGGAAGTACAGCCGGTTCAACGACACCGACTCCGCCGCCTCCGACGTCACGGGCTGCCCGTCCATCGTCACCAGCCCGGTGTCCGCGGCCACCCGGATCTCCGCCAGCCGGTTGTTGTGCACCATCGACGCCGGACCGATGCCGCGCGTCCCGCGCACGCCCACCCGGCGGCGCCGGGTCGGCATCAGGTCGTTGCCGGTCTCGGCCGCGGCCTGCGATGTGAAGGCCACCGACAGTTCGGCCGGCGCCGCGCCGTGGGCGCCGAACTGCGGCCCCAGGACCAGGGGTTCGCACGTGTCCGTGGACGCGTTGGGGTCGCCGACCACACCGTAGGCCGGGAAGCCGCTCTTGAGCACGAGTTGCGGCTTCGCGCCGAACCACTGCGGGTGCCACAGCACGATGTCGGCCATCTTGCCGACCTCGATCGAGCCCACCTCGTGCGCGAGGCCGTGCGCGATGGCGGCGTTGATGGTGAGCTTTGCGATGTAGCGCTTGACCCGCTCGTTGTCGTGGCGCTCGTGTTCGGCGCCGCGTTCGAGCTTCATCTTCCCGGCCATCGCGAACGTGCGCCGGACGGTCTCCCCCGCGCGGCCCATGCCCTGCGCGTCCGAGGACGTGATCGGGATGACGCCGAGGTCGTGCAGTACGTCCTCCGCGCCCATCGTCCCGGCCCGGATCCGGTCCCGCGCCATCGCGGCATCGCCGGGCAGGTCGGTCTTGAGACCGTGGGCGGACACGATCATGCCGAAGTGCTCGCCGATCGCGTCGCGTCCGAACGGCAGCGTGGGGTTGGTGGACGAGCCGATCACGTTGGCCACGCCCGCCATCCGCATGACGTTGGGCACGTGCCCGCCGCCGCACCCCTCGATGTGGTAGGCGTGGATGGTCCGGCCGTCGAGCACCGACAGGGTGTCCTCCACGGACAGGCACTCGTTGAGGCCGTCCGTGTGCAGCGCGACCTGTACGTCGTGGTCCTCGGCGACGCGCAACGCGGTGTCCAGGGCCCGCGCGTGCGCCCCCATGTCCTCGTGCACCTTGAAACCGGACGCGCCGCCCTCGATCAGCGCCTCGTCCAACGGCCCGCGTCCCGACGAGGAGCCGCGGGCGAGGAAGGCGATGTTGACCGGCCACGCGTCGAACGCGGCGAACGCGTGCTTGAGCGCCCACGGCGAGTTGACCCCGACCCCCCACACCGGACCGAACTCCTGGCCCACGATGGTGGTGACGCCCGACGCGAGCGACGCCTCCATGATCCGCGGCGACAGCAGGTGCACGTGCGTGTCGATCGCGCCGGCGGTGGCGATCAGGCCCTCGCCGCTGACGATCGTGGTCCCGGTGCCGACGACCACCTCGACGCCGTCCTGGGTGTCCGGGTTGCCTGCCCGTCCGATGGACGCGATCCGGCCCTCGCGAATGCCGATCGACACCTTGCGGATGCCCAGGATCGCGTCGATCACCACGACGTTGGAGATCACCACGTCGCACGTGTCGCGAACCGGGATCGCCTTCAGGTGCAGGCCGTCGCGCGCGGTCTTGCCGAAGCCGGCGAGGAACTCGTCACCCGGCAGCGCCGAGTCGTGCTCGATCTCGATCACCAGACCGGAGTCCCCGAGCCGCATCCGATCGCCGGCCCGCGGGCCGTACGTCGACGCGTAGTCGCGGGGAGCCATCACATCACCACTGCCGCCGCTCACGGGGCGTCACCTTCCTTGCGGTACACGGCACCCGACCCGTCGTCGGCAGCCGGATAGGACCCCGGAGCACCCGGCTCGGAGCGCGAACCGGAAGCACCCGGGCCGGAGGCCGAATCATCCGCCACAGAACCCGAATCGGAAGCACCCGGCCCGGAGGCCGAATCATCCGTCGCAGAACCCGAACCGGAAGCACCCGAGCCGGACGTCGATCCACCCGTCGCAGAACCCGAACCCGAAACACCCGAACCCGACGTCGAACCACCCGCCGCAGAACCCGAACCCGAAACACCCGAGCCCGAGCCCGAGCCCGAACCCGACCACGACTCACCCGCCGCGCCATCCGGCTCCGCCCCCAGATACCCGCACGCGTGCGCCTTCCGCAGCGCCTCCTCGCGTGCGCCCGGCGCGTCCAGCGGCCCGTCGACGAGCCCCGCGAAGCCGATCGCGACCCGATCCCCGCCGATCGGCACGAGCCGTACCTCCACCGCGGCGCCGGGGTCGAACCGCACCGTGGAGCCCGCCGGAATCGCGAGTCGCCGGCCGTACCCGGCCGAACGGTCGTAGCGCAGCCGGGGGTTGGTCTCGAAGAAGTGGAAGTGCGACGTGACACTGATCGGCACTTCGGAGGTGTTGGTCACCAAGACCGTCAGCAGGTCGGCGCCCACGTACGGGTCGATCGCCGGTCCGCCCGGGATCACCGCCCCCGGCGCGTCGTCGCCGAGCGAACCGGGCCCCGACACCGGCGCGGCCACCGCGCCCGAGCGCGAGCCGTGCCCGTGGCAGTGCACCTCGGGCGACCCCGCGGGCAGGCCCTCGCCGGAGCGGAACGGGTCCGTCACCACGGCCAGTCGGGTCGCGTCCTCGAACACCGCCTCGACCTTGACCTCGGCCGCCACGTCCACCACGCCCGGCAGCACGTCGGCCACCCCGAGCACCGAACGGCCGGCCTCGATCGCGTCGGCGAGTCGAGCACCGTCGCGGGCCGCCTCGCACACCGTGTCCGCGATCAGCGCGACCGCCTCGGGGACGTTCAGGAGCAGGCCCCGGGCGCGGCGGGCGCGGGCGAGTTCGGCGGCGGTGAAGATCAGCAGCCGGTCCCGCTCGGTGGGCGTCAGCCGCATGCGTACCTCCGGATTGAATGGCGTTCAATCCCGCATTGAACGCCATTCAATACGGAGGTGTCAATGACCCAGACGGACCGCGAGCCCGTCGAGGAGCAACCGCAGACCGGCTTCGAAACCGCGCTCGTTCAACGTCGCGGGATCACTGGCCGCGAGCGAGTCGGCCAGCGCGGGATAGTCGGGTCGGTAGTCCTCCACAGGACGCACGAAGCCCTCCACGTAGGTCTCCATCACGGACCCGAGCACCAGGTAGTCCAGCGCGGCGGACACCTCGGCGGCCTCGGCCGGGCTCAGGCCGATCCGCACCAGCGTTCGCGCGGTGGCGTCGTACGCGCCGAGCGCCTCGTGGGTCTGCACCGGACGCCGCGCGATCACGTGCAGCGCCTCGGGGTGGCGCAGGTACGCCGCGCGGTAGTCGCGGGCGAACGCGGCGATTCCGACCCGCCAGTCGGGATCGTCGAGCGCCGCGTGGTCGATCTCCCGCGTTATCACCACGGTGATCGCGTCGAGGAGCTCTTCCTTGGACGCAATGTGGTTGTAGAGCGACGGGCCCTGTACGTCGAGCCTGGTCGCGAGTGCGCGCATGGTCAGCGCCCCCATGCCCTTTTCGTCCACGAGTTCCACCGCGGCCCTGGCGATCATGTCGCGGTCGAGCTTGGGGCGGTTGGGTCGACCCATCGTGCGTTCACCTCGTGCGGTTCGCGAAGACGGCATTGGTCACTCTGCGTTGCCAACCTAGCCGGAACCGACCCCTTCCCCTGCACCCGGTCATGGGCTTACCGTCCTCGAACTAACTAAGTAAGTTTTAGCTTCGTCCCGGCTGCGAGGTCCGATGAACCGCTGCGAGGTCCGATGAACCACGGCACGTCCCGCCCACCGCCCTCGGCGGTGGCCGACCACGACGCCGAACAGCTCGGCGAGCTCGGCTACGAGCAGGAGCTCAAGCGCAGTCTCGGCGTCCTCGGCAACATCGCCGTCGGCTTCGCGACCGTCTCCCCCGTCGTGGGCCTGTACGCCGTGGCCCAGGTCGGCACGACGGTGGCCGGACCGGCCTGGGTGTGGGTGCTGCCACTGTGCCTGCTGGGCCAGGCGCTGCTGATGTGCGTCTACTCCGAGCTGTCGTCGCAGTATCCGATCGCGGGCGGTGCCTATCAGTGGGCCCGCCGCCTGGTCGGCCCCAGCTACGCGTGGCTCGCGGGCTGGGTGGGCCTGTGCGCGGTGGTGTTCGCCAACACCACGATCGTCTACCTGGGTTCGCCGTGGCTCTTCGCGCTCTTCGAGGTCGAGCCGAGCCCGGGGAGGATCGTCGTGGTCGCCGCGATCTTCCTGTTGTGCTGTACGGCGCTCAACGCGTTCGGCATCGACGCCCTGCGCTGGGTGCTCGGCGTGGGCATCGCGGCGGAGGCGATCGCGTCGCTCGGGGTCGGGCTCGCGTTGTTGTTGCTGTTCCGCGAGAACGGCTTCTCGATCCTGACCGACATGATGGGCGCCCAGCAGTTGTCCGGCGGCTCGACACTGTCCGCTCTGCTGGCCGCGCTCGCGGTCGGCGGCTGGGCGTTCTTCGGCTTCGACGCGTGTGTGGCCAGTGCCGAGGAGACCAAGAACGCCGCGCGTCACGTCCCGCGCGCCATCTGGTGGACGCTGATCAGCGTCGGCGGCCTGGTGATCCTGAACGCGGTCGCCGCCGAGGTGGCCCACCCGGACCCGGCCAAGGTCGTCGCCGGCGAGGACCTGGACCCGATCACCACGGCCGTGGTGAACTCCTTCGGGTCGTGGTCGGCCAAGCCGTTCGTGGTCGTGGTGATCGTCGCGTTCGTGGCGTGCGCGCTCGCCTCGCAGGCCAGCGCCGCGCGGGCGGTGTACTCGGTCGCCCGCGACGGCGTGCTGCCCGCGTCCCGGGCGCTGCGCAAGGTCAACCGGCGCCAGGCCCCGATCGGCGCGCTGGTGATCACCACCGTGATCAGTTGCCTGGCCCTGTTGCTCGCGCTGAACAGTTCCGCGATCGGCAGCCTGATCACCTTCGGCAGCGCCGCGATGTACCTGCAGTTCCTGTTGATCGCGCTCGCCGCGCTGATCGCTCGGCTGCGCGGCACGTGGACCCCCGGCGGCCTGGTCCGCTTCGGCCGGTTCGGCACCCCGCTGAACGTGGCCGCGGTCGCGTGGCTGGCCTTCGAGTTCGTCAACATCGCGTGGCCGCGCAAGATCCTGGCCCCGCCGGACGCGCCCGCGTATCAGGTGTGGGCCGCCGTGCTCGGCATCACCATCGTGGTCGTCACGGGCGTGTTGTACCTGTTCGTCAAGCGCCCGCAGGACAAGGTGCGGGTGAGCGAGGCGTTCGCCGACGGCGGCGCCGTGGAAATCGTGGAGCGGAGCAACGCATGACCATCGCCGACCTCGTCGTCCTGGACGCACACGTGCTGACGATGGACGAAGAACACCCCACGACCACGGCGCTCGCCGCGCGCGACGGCCGGATCGTCGCCCTGGGCGAGGACGTACGCGCGTACATCGGCCGCCGTACGGAGGTCGTCGAGGGGGCGGGGCTCACCGTCACCCCGGGGCTGATCGACTGTCACCAACACCCGGTGATGGGCGCCGACACCACGCGCGGCGCGAATCTCGTCGGCGCGCTCACCCTCGACGACGTACGGCGCCGGCTGACCGAGCAGGCCGCGGCGTGCGCACCGGACGACTGGGTGATCGGATTCGGCGGCGAGTACGCGGCGTTCGCCGGCCACGCGTTCCACCGCGACCTGATCGACGCCGCGGTGGGCGGGCGACCGGCGTTCGTCTGGATGTCCGACAGCCACACCGCGCTCTTGAGCACGGCCGCGCTGCGGATCGCCGGCCTGACCGGGCCGCGCGAGTTCGCCGATCGGAGCGAGATCGTCTGCGACGACCGGGGCCCCACCGGCGAGTTGCACGAGATGACCGCGTGCTTCCTGGGCTATCGGGCCGTACCGCCGATGCCGCGGGCCGAACTGCTCACCCGCGTCGAGGCGTTGTTCGCCGACCAGAACCGGCACGGGCTCACCGGCGTACACGTCCTCGACGACGCGCCGCGCACGGCCGACACCCTGGCCGGCCTCGGCGACCAGGCGCGGTTGAGCATGCGCGTACGGCTCGCGCCGTGGTGCCCGCCGGGCGACGTCGATCACCTGGCCGAGCGGATCGGCGAACTCCGGTCGCTGCACGGCCTGATCCGCCTGGCCGCGGTGAAGTTCTTCGCCGACGGCGCGATAGACGGTGGCGGCGCGTGGCTGCACGAGCCGGACTGCTGCGGCCAGTCGCACCGATCGCAATGGAAGGACTTCGACCGCTACGCCGAGGCCGTCGCCATCGCCCGCCGCGCGGGCCTGGCGGCGTGGACCCACGCGATCGGCGACCGAGCGGTATCGCGGGCCTTGGACGTGTACGCGAAGCACGCCGCGCCGCCGGCCGGCAGGCACCGCATCGAACACGCCGAGGTGCTGAGCGACGCCGACGTACCGCGCTTCGCGGCCCTGGACGTGGTCGCGTCGATGCAGCCCACGCACATGGACTGGTCCCTGCCCGACCACTCCGACAACTGGTCCACCCGGGTCGGCCCGGCCCGCGCCGCCCAGGCGTGGCGCTACGCCGACATCCTGGCCGCCGGCGGCCACGTGGCCCTGGGCTCGGACTGGCCGGTGGCCGCGTTCGATCCCCGGCGCACCCTGGCGGGGG